>NZ_SWMA01000006.1:0-156990 GCF_005222685.1 Segeticoccus rhizosphaerae | reverse complement strand
TCCTCGCCGGGGTGCTCACCCACGACCCGGGCATGTACCCCAAGCGGCTCATCCTCGACGACGCGCGAAACCCCGGGGTCGCGGTGGTCCGCACGGTGGGCGGGGCAACGGGCACGGCGACCCCGGCGGCGGCCCACGTCCCGGGCGGCGGCCGGGAGGCGGACCGAGCCGCGCCGAGGTCATCGAGCGGCTCGAGCGCGACGGGCTGCTGCCGGCGATCACCTTCATCTTCAGCAGGGCCGGCTGCACGGCGGCCGTCGGCCAGCTGCTGGCGTGGGGCACCCGGCTGATCCCCGAGGACGAGGGGGAGCGCATCCGCCGACACGTCGAGGAGCGGGTGTCCTCGCTGGCCGACGAGGACCTGGCCGTCATCGGCTACTGGGACTTCGTCGAGGGCCTCACCCGGGGTTTCGCCGCCCACCACGCGGGGATGCTGCCGACCTTCCGGGAGATCGTGGAGGAGCTCTTCACCGCCGGGCGGATCCGGGCGGTCTTCGCCACCGAGACGCTGGCCCTGGGCATCAACATGCCGGCCCGCACGGTGGTGATCGAGCGACTGGTCAAGTACAACGGCGAGACGCACGCCGACATCACGCCGGCGGAGTACACCCAGCTGACCGGCCGTGCCGGTCGGCGCGGCATCGACGTGGAGGGGCACGCTGTGGTGCTCTTCGGTCGCGGGCTCGACCCGGAGGCCGTGGGCGGGCTCGCCTCGACCCGCACCTACCCGTTGCGTTCGAGCTTCCGGCCGACCTACAACATGGCCGTCAACCTGGTGTCCCAGGTCGGTCGCGAGACCGCGCGAGAGATCCTCGAGACCTCCTTCGCGCAGTTCCAGGCGGACCGCTCCGTGGTCGGGATGGCCGCCGCTGTCCGACGCAACGAGGAGGCACTGGAGGGCTACGCCGAGGCGATGAGTTGCCACCTCGGGGACTTCAGGGAGTATGCCGCGCTGCGCAACCAGATCCGCGACCTGGAGAAGGCTGCCGCGAAGCAGCGGTCGGCGAGCCGACGCGCCGAGACGACACTCAGCCTGGAGCGGATGCACCCCGGCGACGTGTTCAAGGTCCCGACCGGGCGACGCGCCGGCTACGTCGTCGTCCTGGCGGGTAACCGTGGGGGCAAGAGGGAGGCAGCCTCACCCACCGTGCTGACCTCGGACGGCCAGGTGCGGCGCATCACCGCGCACGACGTGTCGGCGCCGGTCGAGCCCGTGACCACGATCGCCATACCGAAGCACTTCAACGCGCGGAACGCGAGGTCGCGGCGGGACCTCGCTGCGACGTTGCGGGTCAAGGTGCCCCATGACCCGCCGCCGAAGAAGAGCTCCGGCCAGGACGAGCAGCGGGAGGACCGCGAGGTCGCCCGGCTGCGGCGCGAGATGAGGGCCCACCCGTGCCACGCCTGCCCGGAGCGGGAGGACCACGCGCGCTGGGCCGAACGATGGTGGCGGCTGCGGCGCGAGACCGACGGACTGCAACGCAAGGTGGCGGGCCGCACCAACTCCGTGGCGCGCACGTTCGACCGGATCTGCGACCTGCTCGTCGACCTCGACTACCTCGGTGCGGGCGGTGAGTCGGTCACCCGGCAGGGTGAGCACCTGCGCCGGCTCTACACCGAGAAGGATCTGCTCGCCGCGGAGTGCCTGCGGCACGGCATCTGGCAACGGCTCGATGCCGCCGGGTTGGCAGCCGTCGTGTCGATGCTGGTCTACGAACCGCGCCGCGACGACACCGACCTGGCGCCGCGACTGCCCACCGACGACGTCCATGAGGCGTATGACGCGATGGTGCGACTGTGGAGCGGGCTGGAGGACCGCGAACAGGAGCACGTCCTTCCGCCGACCGGGGCGCCGGACGCGGGCATGGCCTGGATGATCCACCGCTGGGCGTCCGGACGGGCGCTCGACGAGGTGCTGCGCGATTCCGACATGGCGGCGGGCGACTTCGTGCGACGGTGCAAGCAGGTCGTCGACCTCCTCGGCCAGATCGCGGAGGCGGCCCCGCAGCCCGCCCTGTCGGCCACGGCGCGTCGCGCGATGGACGCGGTGATGCGCGGGGTCGTCGCCGCGGACCGCCTCGACTGATCACCCGACACGCCCCGGCAGGGGTGGTATGGGACGCGTCAGTCGATCGCGACCTGCAGCGCGGCGAGCACGCGATTGACCGGGCTGCGCAGGTCGTGCGAGTCCACCAGGTCCAGCAGCAGGTCGGGGTGGGCCACGGCCTCCGGCAGGCTCAGGTCCGTCTCCTCGATGGGACAGTCGGTCGCCACGGCCACCACCTTCGGTGCGACGTCGAGGTAGTCACTCGCCTCTTCCAGCCGGGCGCGCCGAGCGCCCTTGAGGTGAGGGTCCCCCTCGGCGAGCGCCGCTCGCAGGGCTGCCAGCCCGCCATACCGGTTGATGAGCGCCGCGGCCGTCTTCTCGCCGATGCCGGCAACCCCGGGCAGGCCGTCGCTGGTGTCACCGCGCAGGGTCGCCATGTCGGCGTATGCCGGGCCGGTGTCGATGTCGTACTTGTTGCGCAGGAACGACTGGGTCACGATGTCGGGGTCTCGGACCCCGCCGCGCGCCGTGTAGAGCACCCGGACGCTCGCCTCGTCGTCGACGAGCTGGAACAGGTCGCGGTCGCCTGTGACGACGTCGACCGGGCCCCGGCCGCGGTGCCGGTGCACGAGCGTGCCGATCACGTCGTCGGCCTCGTACCCGTCGGCCCCGAGCCGGGGGAGGCCGAGTGCGGCCAGGACCTCGACGATGACCGGCACCTGGGGGACCAGCGCCTCCGGGGTGTCCTCGACGTCGGGGCGGCCCTCCACCGCGCGGTGCGCCTTGTAGGTCGGGATCGCCTCTACCCGGAATGCGGGGCGCCAGTCGTTGTCCCAGCAGGCAGCGAGGTGCGTCGGCCGGTAGGTGGTGAGCAGGGTCGCGACCATGTCCAGCAGGCCGCGCACCGCGTTGTTGGGTGGAGCGCCGGGTGAAGCGCGCCGGTCGGGCACGCCGTAGAAGGCCCGGTAGTAGAGCGAGGCCGTGTCCAGCAGCATGAGTCGCTCAGTCATGAGGGGTCCCGCGAAGTATCGGAGCGCAGCGGAGAACTTCGTGGGGTGGGCTCATGCCGGGGCCCCCGCGAAGTATCGGAGCGCAGCGGAGAACTTCGTGGGGTGGGCTCATGCCGGGGCCCCCGCGAAGTATCGGAGCGCAGCGGAGAACTTCGTGGGGTGGGCTCATGCCGGGGCCCCCGCGAAGTATCGGAGCGCAGCGGAGAACTTCGTGGGGTGGGCTCATGCGCGCCATCGTGCCAGTCCGGACGGCGATCTGCGTACGCTGGCCCCGTGGAAGACCTGGACCGCAAGATCGTCGGCCTGCTCGCCAAGGACGGTCGGATGAGTTTCACCGACCTGGCCAAGGCGACCGGTCTGTCCACCTCCGCGGCGCACCAACGGGTCCGTCGACTGGAGGAGCGTGGAGTCCTGCTGGGCTACCAGGCCGTGGTCGACCACGGCGCGGTCGACGTTCCCCTGACCGCCTTCATCTCGGTGTCGCCCTTCGACCCCGCCGCTCCGGACGACGTCCCTGACCGGCTGCGCGGCCTGCCAGAGATCGAGGCCTGTCACTCGGTCGCGGGGGAGGAGAGCTACATCCTCAAGGTCCGGGTCGCGACTCCCAACGAGCTCGAGGACCTGCTGGCGCGAATCCGCTCGGCCGCGAGCGTCGCCACCCGCACCACCGTGGTGCTGTCGACGCCGTGGGAGGACCGGCCCACCCTCGGCCCCGGCGACTGAACGGCTCAGCAGACGGGCTCGACCGAGGCCAGGCCGATGGCTCGCGTGGCCCGCTCCAGCGTCGGCACCGCCACCGCCTCGGCCCGGCGACGGCCGGCATCGAGGGCCTCCCGCACGACGCCCGGTGCCGACTCCAGCTCGATGCAGCGGCCTCGCACCGGCTCGAGGACGGCGATGACGGCGTCGGCCACCGCTGACTTCAGCTCGCCGTAGCGGGTGTAGTCCTTCGCCAGCACGACAGGTGGACTCCCGGTGCAGGCCGAGAGGATCTCCAGCAGGTTGCTGACCCCTGGCTTGCCGGCCGGGTCGTAGCGGACGATCCCCTCCGAGTCGGTGACCGCGCGGGCCACCTTGCGGCGGATGGCTTCCGGCGCGTCCAGCATCCGGATGACGCCGGGTGCATCTTCGGGAGCGGACTTGCTCATCTTGGCGGTCGGGTCCTGCAGGTCGCAGACCCGGGCGGCCACCTCCGCCCGGCCGAGCTCCGGCACGACGAAGGTCTCGCCGTAGGTGCGGTTGAAGCGGATCGCGAGGTCTCGGGCCAGCTCGACGTGCTGGTCCTGGTCACCTCCGACCGGGACGCGGGTGGCGCCGTACAACAGGATGTCCGCCGCCATCAGGCACGGGTAGGTGAACAGGCTCGCCCGTACCGACCGGTCGCCGGAGCGCCGTGACTTCTCCTTGAACTGGATCATCCGGGACAGCTCGCCGACCGTCGCCGTGCACTCGAGCAGGTAGGCCAGCTGGGCATGGGCTGGCACCTGGGACTGGAGGAAGACGGTGCCCGGCGGCAGGCCGGCAGCAAGGAAGAGCAGCACCGACTCCCGTGCCAGTCGCGCCGACCTCGCAGCGTCGTGCGGTGTGGTCAGGGCGTGGAGGTCAGCGACGAAGAAGTAGGCGTCGTCGGGCTCGTCGACCGTGGCAAAGCGTTGCAAGGCGCCGAGGTAGTTGCCGAGCGTGAGTCGGCCGGACGGTGTGATGCCGGAGAGCGTGACCATGGAACGGGCCTTTCGTCGAGGTGGGCCACCTCGACGAACACGCCCGAACCTGAAAAGGGCCGCCTCGACGAGGCGGCCAGGGATGCGTGCGCACGCTGGAGGGGCCGCCGGTCAGGCGGCCCACCAGGACGTCGTGGTCACGTGCACGGCACCACGATAGCCCTCACCGGCTGATCGGCGCACAGCTGGCGCGGGTGACCGAAGCAAGATCGGTGGGTGAGAGCTCGACGTCTAACCCCCGACGGCCGCCCGAGACCAGGATCGTGTCGTGGTCGTTCGCCGACTCGTCGAGCACCGTTGGCAGGGCTCGTTTCTGCCCGATCGGGCTGATACCCCCGACGACGTAGCCGCTGCTCCGCTCAGCGTCGCCGGGCTCGGCCATCGCCGCCTTCTTCACCCTCAGCGCCGTGGCGATCGCCTTGAGGTCCAGGCTCCGATCGACCGGCACGATGCCGACGGCCAGCCCGTGGTCGGTGGTGACCAGCAGCGTCTTGAAGACCCGACCGGGTTCGACCCCGAGGGCCGCGGCCGCCTCCAGACCGAACGACCCGGCACCCGGGTCGTGGTCGTAGGTCAGCACCTCGAAGGCGATGCCAGCCCGGGTGAGCACCGTGGTGGCCGGGGTCCCCGCGTGGGTCGGACGTGCCCGCTTGCCCATGCCTCAGCGTCCGCGGGGCGTCACGGCCGCCGCGACTGCTCCGAGGTCGTCAGGCGCCCCCGGGGCCCCGGTTGCACGGTCCGAGCCGGACCGGTCTGGTCTCCTCACGACGCCCCTTCCTGAAGTGGTGTTGCCTGGTCGCAGGATACGGCTCGTTGCCGACGCCGCACCGCGGCGCGGCTCGACCGGTCCACAGGTGCCGCCGAGGTAGTTTGGTGGGCGCCCCAACACCCCCACCGGAAGACCGAGGCACCGACGCATGACCTGGAGCAGCACCCGGCTGGCCGTGTCCACGGCTGCCGTCGCGTTGGCCCTCGCCGCTTGCTCCGGCACCGCGACCTCGCCCGGCCCCGGCTCGGCATCCTCGCCCGCCGACCGGTCGGCCCCCTCCGCCACCCCTTCGACGGCGACCTCCTCGGCCGCTCCACAGGCGCCCCCGGTCGCCATCACCGTGCGCCCGCGGGCAAGCAACGACATCAGCCCGGTGACCCCCATCGTCGTGACCGCCAGCGAGGGACGGCTCCGCTCGGTGGCCGTCACCGACGACGCCGGCCACCACGTCCCGGGCGACTTCGCCCAGGACCACCACCGCTGGACGTCGCACGGCGACCTCGACTTCGGCACCGACTACCGCGTCCGCACGGTGGGCCTGAACGGCGACGGGCGCACCAGCCGGGACGCCACCACGGTGTCCACCCTGTCGCCGCGCAGCACGGCATACGCCCAGGTCGTGCCGGCGCCGGAGATCGTCGGTGACCAGGTGGGCATCGGCCTGCCGATCGGCGTGCAGTTCACCAAGCCGGTCACCGACCGCAAGGCGGCTCTCGAACAGCTCCACGTCACCTCCACACCGGCTCAGCCCGGCGCGTGGCGCTGGATCGACGACCAGCACGTGCACTACCGGCCGAAGCACTTCTGGAAGCCCGGCACGACGATCCACCTGCGCGCCGACGTCTTCGGCACCGACCTCGGCGGAGGGGTCTACGGCGCGGCGGACAACGAGGCCACCTACCACGTGCACGACGCGTGGGTCGCCAGGGCGAACGGCGCCACCAAGACGCTGACCGTCTACCACCAGGGGCACCGGGTCAGGAGCTTGCCGATCTCGCTCGGCAAGCCGGACATGCCGACGCACAGCGGGATCCACGTCATCTCGTCCAAGCAGCAAAAGGTCGTGATGGACTCCTGCACGTATGGCGTGTGCTCGGGTCCCAAGGCCTACAAGCTCACCGAGTACTGGGCCCTGCGCATCTCCAACAGCGGCGAGTACGTCCACGAGAACCCGGAGTCGGTGGCGGAGCAGGGCTCGCGCAACGTCTCCCACGGCTGCATCAACCTCAGTCCCGCCAACGCGAAGTGGTTCTACCGCCACTTCGGCATCGGGGACGTGGTGGAGGTGAGCCACTCCGGCGGCAAGGCTCTGCCGGTCTGGGACGTCTACGGCGACTGGTCGCTCTCCTGGGGACAGTACCGTCAGGGTGCCTGACCCGCCTCGCTCCGGTATGCCGTGTGCTTGGCTGGCCCGGTGACGACCGCACTCCTTGCCCCACTGATCCGCGCAGGTGTGTCCGGCGCCGCCCTGGCCGCTGCGCTCGATGGCGCCGTGGTGCACGAGGAGCAGGCCGGGCACCTGGCGACCTGGCAGAGCGCCGAGCAACGGCTGCCGCAGGATCGGCTCGAGCAGGTGCGGCCCACTACCTTGTTCGACCTCGCCTCGGTGACCAAGCTCTACACGGCGGCCGTCGTGCTGCGCCTGGTCGACGAGGGCGCGCTGGCCCTGGACGACCCGGCGGCGAAGTACGTGCCGGGCCTCGGCGCCGGCGAGGAGGTCACGCTGCGCCACCTGCTCACCCACACGTCCGGGCTGCCGTCGGTGACCCAGTGGCAGGCCTGGCCCGAGGACGTCGAGCAGCGGTGGAACGTGGTGCGCGCCACCGGCCGGGAGGCTGCGGTGGGCGCGCGCCACGAGTACTCGTGCGTCGGTTACCTGGTCACCACCCTGGTGCTGCGTGCCGTGGCGGGTGCGCGACTCCCCGAGCTGGTGGACCGGTTCATCACCGGGCCGATGGGCCTGCGGGACACGATGTTCCACCCGGGGGCCGAGGACCGCACGCGGTGCGCCGCCACGGAGCACCAGTCGCAGAACGCGCGGGGCATGGTGCAGGGCGTGGTGCACGACGAGGCGAGCTGGAAGCTGGGTGGCGAGGGCGGCAACGCGGGCCTGTTCGCGACGGCGGGCGATGTCCTGCGATTCGGGGAGATGCTGCGCTGCGGTGGCGAGGACCCGGCGACCGGCCGGCGCATCCTCTCGGAGTCCGCGGTGGGGGAGATGACGCGGCAGCAACTGCCCGACGGCGTCGAGGCGGAGTTCGAGCAGGGCATCGGGTTGCGGCTCGGCAACCTGCGCCTCGGCGGCCGCAGCAGCCACGAGAGCGTCGGACACGGCGGGTTCACCGGCACCGCCCTGGTCATCGACCGCGACCTGCACCGCACCACGGTGCTGCTCACCAACGCGGTCCACCCGCTGCGTGAGCGGCTCGACGTCGCCCCGCTGCGGTGCGAGCTGCTCGACCACGTGCGGGCGCTGGGCTGAGCCACGCCCGCGCCGACCCCGGTGCCGAACGGTGCCGGCAGGCGGAGAGACTGAGCACATGACTCAGCAGGAAGCCGCATCGCCCTCGTCCACCCTGTACCGCGGTGGGTTCGTCTACAGCCCCGTCGACCCGTTCGCCACGGCCATGGTGGTGCAGGACGGGGAGATCGCCTGGGTCGGTTCCGACGAGGCCGCCGCCGGGCACGCGGACAGTGTCGACGAGGTGGTCGAGCTCGACGGGAGCCTGGTGACACCCGCGTTCGTCGACGGGCACGTGCACTCCTCGATGACCGGGCAGGGGCTCGACGGCGTCGACCTGTCGCAGACCTCCTCCCTGACGGAGGCACTGCGGCTCATCGAGACGGCGGCGCGCCACGGCCGGGGGCGGCCGCTCTATGCGCATTCCTGGGACGAGACCAACTGGCCGGAGGGGCGGCCGGCCACGAGTGAGGAGCTCGACCGGGCCACCTTCGGCGGGGTCGTCTACATGCCACGCGTCGACGCGCACTCCGCCTGCGTCACGACCGCCCTGGCCACCTCGGCGCGGGCCCAGGGACTCGACGGTTGGGGCGGCACCGGGGTCGTGGTCCGGGAGGCCCACCACGCGGTGCGCGACATGTTCTACGCCGGCATCACCCCGGCGGACCGACGCCACTACATCGACCTGTCGATGCGCGCGGCGGCCGAGGCCGGCATCGGGCTGGTCCACGAGATGGCAGCGCCACACATCGGCGCTCCCGAGGACCTGGCCGACGTCGTCGCCGCGGGCGAACGGGGCGACGGGCCGCAGGTGGTCCCCTACTGGGGTGAGCTGGTCGACGGCGAGGCCAGGGCCCGGGAGCTCGCGCGCGCCTACGGCGTCCGCGGTCTGGCCGGCGACCTGTGTGCGGACGGCTCGATCGGCTCGCGGACGGCTCACGTGCGCTCGCCCTACCTCGACGGGGCGGACCCGGACAACTGCGGCTACGGATACCTCAACGTGGACACCGTGCGCGACCACGTCGCAGCCTGCACGTTGGCGGGGCTGCAGGCTGGCTTCCACGTGATCGGCGACGCCGCCCTCGACACCATCACCGAGGGCTTCCGCGCCGCCGCGGAGCTCGTCGGAGCCGACCGCGTCCGAGCTGCCCGGCACCGCCTCGAGCACATCGAGATGGTCGACGAGGCGGCCATCGCCACGCTCGTCGAGCTGGGGATCTACGCGAGCGTGCAGCCGGTCTTCGAAGCCTGGTGGGGCGGCAAGGACGGGATGTATGGCGCCCGGCTGGGTGCGTCACGGAGCCTGGCCAGCAACCCCTACGGCAGCATGGCGGCCGCCGGAGTGGCGCTCGTTCTCGGCTCGGACACGCCGGTCACGCCCTTCGGGCCGTGGGAGGCGATCCGCGCCTGCGTCAACCACCACGAGCCGAGCCAGCGCATCTCTGCCCGGTCGGCCTTCCTCGCACACACCCGCGGGGGCTGGCGAGCCGCGGGCATCGACGACCGGGGCTACCTCGACCTCGGGCAGCCGGCGACCTTCGCCGTCTGGTCGGTCGGCGACCTGGTCGTGCAGGCACCGGACGACCGCATCCAGACCTGGAGCACCGACCCCCGTTCGGGCACGCCCGGACTGCCCGACCTGTCGGAGGACGCCGACCTGCCGGTCAACCTTCGCACCGTCGTCCGGGGGCGGACCGTCTTCGATCGCGAGGGCGCGTTCGACTGAAATGTCTTCCCCTTGTTGCTGGCGGAGGGCGTCATCGGTGACGCCTTCCACCAGCAACAACCACGCCTTCCGAGCGACTTGGTGAAGCCTTTACCTGACCTTTCGGCGTGTCGTCCGCGACACGCCGAGGGGCCCAAAAAGACTGTCGCGCGGGCAATTTCGTGGCAGAGCCGCTGACCTGCGCCTTTGCGCATCGTCGCAGGTCAGCGGCCGGTTGACAGAGAACTGGCAAGGGGTAGGTTTTGGCGAGTTGCCCGCAGTTCCTCCCAGAGTTCGGCGGTCGACGGCGAGGTAGAACCGGGGTCCAGGGCGGCTTGCGCGCGCAGCCGCCGTGCAACCAGATCCACGGAGACTGCCGCCCGTCTGCCAGTTGTTCCCTCGGGATGCGGACGACGGGAGAGCCCGTGCGCTTAGTAGACAACAGCCCTGTGTCGGCAGCCGGTCGGCACGGAGTTGGTCCCAACGGCAGCACGGGCTCTCTCGTGTCCTAACGTGGCTTCGTGCACCGCTACCTCCTCGCGATCGGCTCCGGCCTCGCGCTCTGGTTGGCGTTTCCCGACCACAACCTGTGGCCCCTCGCCATCGTCGGCGTTGCCCTCCTGGCGCTGGCCACCCGGGACGCCGGGCCGGGGCGTGGGTTCCTGCTGGGCCTGGTCAGCGGCTGCGCCTGCTTCATCCCCCTGCTGTCCTGGTCGGGCATCTACGTCGGCCGACCGCCCTGGTTCGCGCTGTCGGTCCTGGAGGCCCTCTTCATCGCGTTGCTCGGATGCGCCAGCGGGCTGCTGCAGGGTCGGCCGTTCCTCGGACGGCGCCAGCGGTGGCCGTCGCTCGCCGGTCACCAGCGGGTGCGACCGCTGGTCATCGCCCTGCTCTGGGTCGCCCAGGAGTGGTTGCGCTCCAGGCAGCCGTTCGGCGGGTTCCCCTGGGGACGCCTCGCCTTCAGCCAGGCCGATTCGCCGCTCGTCCACCTCGCGGCCTGGGCGGGTGCGCCGCTGGTCACGTTCGCGGTGGCGCTGGCCGGGGGAGGGCTCGCAGCCGGTGTCGCCCGGGTGGTGTGGGCACGGACCGAGAGGGGCGTGCTCGCGCGGGTGCTCAAGGGCGTCCCAGCCGTGGCCGGGGCGGTCGCACTCACCTTCCTGCCGGTCCTGATCCCGACCCCGGTGGACGGACCGAAGGTCACCGTGATGGGGGTCCAGGGCAACGTCCCTCAGGCCGGGCTGGAGTTCAACGCGCAGCGGCGGGCCGTCCTCGACAACCACGCCACGCTGACCGAGACCGCGGCACGCGAGGTGCGCTCGGGCGACCTGCCGCAGCCCGACCTCGTGGTCTGGCCGGAGAACTCCTCCGACATCGACCCGCTGCGCAACGCCGATGCCGCCGAGGAGATCAACCACGCGGTCCGTGACATCGACGCCCCCGTCATCGTCGGTGCGGTGCTCGACCAGCCCGCCCCGGACGTGTCCAACGCCAGCCTGCTCTACCTGCCCGGCAAGGGGCCCGTGGACCGCTACATCAAGCGACACCCGGTGCCGTTCGCCGAGTACATCCCCTACCGGTCGTTCTTCCGGCACTTCAGCGACAAGGTCGACCTGGTCAGCCGGGACTTCACGGCCGGCCACAAGGTGGGCATCTTCACGGTCCCGTCCCGGCACGCAGGGACGATCGTGGCCGGCCCGACCATCTGCTTCGAGGTCGCCTACGACGGCCTCGTGCGCGACGCGGTGGACGCGGGCGCCAACCTGCTCGTGGTCCAGACCAACAACGCCACCTTCGGCTACTCCGACGAGTCGCGGCAGCAGCTCGCGATCTCGCGGCTGCGGGCGGTCGAACACGGCCGCTCCGTGGTGCACATCTCCACGGTCGGGGTCAGTGGACTGATCACCCCCGACGGAACGGTCCACCAGCGCAGTTCGTTGTTCACAGCAGCGCTGCTCTCGGGGCAGCTGCCCCTGCGGGACGACATCACGCTCGCCGACCGCGTGGGGGACTGGCCCGAGGGTGTGGCGTCGGCGACCGCGGCGTTGCTGATCCTGGTCGGGATCGGGCGGCGACGGCTCGGTAGGGTGGCGCAACGCCCCGAACCCCAGACCCGCGAACCCTGAGGACGCGAATGACACAGGCTTCCGTCGGCTCCACCGGATCCCGCCGGGGTCCGGTGGGCCAGGTCGTCGTGCTGATCCCCACCTTCAACGAGCGGGAGAATCTCCCACAGATCGTGGCCCGGATGCGCACGGCGGTCCCGGAGGCGGACGTGCTCGTCCTCGATGACAACTCCCCGGACGGCACCGGCGCGGTCGCCGACGACCTGGCCCGTGACGACCGGCAGGTGCGGGTGCTGCACCGGCCCGGCAAGGAAGGACTCGGCGCGGCCTACCTGGCCGGATTCGAGTGGGCCCTCGCCCACGGGTATGACGTGCTGGTCGAGCTGGACGCGGACGGCTCGCACCCGCCGGACCGCCTCCCGGCGATGCTGGAAGCGCTGCGGGACGCGGACGTCGTGATCGGCTCCCGCTGGATCCCCGGAGGCTCGGTGGTCAACTGGCCGAGGCACCGCGAGCTGCTCAGCCGCGGCAGCAACCTCTACACCCGGATCCTGCTCGGCATGCCGGTCCACGACGCCACGGCCGGGTTCCGGGCCTACCGTGCCTCGGCGCTGCGGACCCTCGGCCTAGGTGACGACACGGCCCAGGGCTACTTCTTCCAGGTCGACCTGACCTGGCGCGCGGTCCGGGCCGGGCTGCGGATCGTCGAGGTGCCCATCACGTTCGTGGAGCGCGAGGTGGGGGCCTCCAAGATGAGCCAGGACATCATCAAGGACTCGGCGGTGCGGGTGACCCGCCGGGGCGTGCGCTATCGCCTCGAGCAGCTCAAGGGCCTGCCGAGGGTGGCCCGGCGGGAGCCGACGTGGCACCAGCTCGAGGACTGAACCCGCCGGGCGGCGGCGCGCCGTCGGGCCGACCGGCGCGCGCCTCCCGGCCGCGGTGGCTGCGGATGACCCTGCTGGTCCTGCTGCTCGTGCCGCTCATCGAGATCGTGGTCATCATCGCCGTCGGTCAGGCCATCGGCGGCTGGCTCACCTTCGTCCTGCTGGTCGCGTGTTCGCTGCTCGGCGCGGTGCTGATCAAGCGCGAAGGCAGCCGGACCTGGGGCGCGCTCCGCAAGGCCCTGGCCAGCGGGAGGATGCCGGCCAAGGAGATCGCCGACGCCGCCCTGGTGCTGGTCGGCGGGGTGCTGCTGCTGACCCCCGGCTTCGTCACTGCCGCAGTCGGGCTGTTCTTCCTGCTGCCCTTCACCCGGCCGGTCACCCGCCGCTGGCTGGAGCTGGCCGTGGGCCGACGACTGCTGTGCACGCCCGGTGTTCCGCCCGGGATGGGCGGCCCCTCCGGCACCGGACCGGGGCGCAAACCGCCGCCTGACGACGACGTCATCGAGGGCGAGATCCTCTGACCGGGCGGTGGGACTGGACCTGCGCGGCACCGGTGACCCGGCACCACTATGACGTGGAGGAGGCCGGCGCCAGGCTCGACCACGTGCGGTGGGCCCTCGCGGCAGGTCCGCTCGCCACCCGGATCCACGCCTTCGCCCGGCAGGTGACCTGACGCCGAGAACACAAGACCCCCGCACCAGGAAGGGGATCCGGTGCGGGGGCTTCGCCCGAGCGCTCAGCTCAGGCGGTGCGCTTGCGCCGCGGCTTCTCGCCGCGTGAGGCGCGCAGGACGGTGAGGCGCTCCTCGAGGAGCTCTTCGAGCTCGGGGATGGAGCGGCGTTCGAGCAGCATGTCCCAGTGGGTGCGGACGTGCTTGGTCGGCTTGCGCTCGGGCTCCGGCCCGTCGATGAGCTTGGCCTCCTCGCCGCAGCGGCACTCCCACAGAGCGGGGACGTCGGCTTCGACGGAGAAGGGCAGCTCGCTGATGTGGCCCTGAGGGCAGGCGTAGCGCACGATCTGGCGATCGCTGAGCACGACGTTCTCGTCGCTCTCCATCGAGAGCGAACTCAGGTTGGTGCCTCGCAGTGATCGTTCGGCCATGACGGTCTCCCAACGTGCTTGCCACGCGCAGGTGCTGCGTGGGGTTCATAGGTGACAACGAGTCTTCCCCGCAGGATGTTCCGATCCCGTGCCCGTTTTGGCCACAAAGATGCGATTGTATGCCGGATCACACCACGAGCGCCAACCCACCCCCCGGAGACGCCCCGAGCGGTGCAGGTCAGAGCACGGCGGGGAGCTGGTTGCCGGCATCGAGGATGCCCCGGCGCATGTCGACCCTGGACAGCAGCGCGGCACCGAGGACGAAGAACACGACGAGGGCCATGATCGAGAGCCGGTAGGAGTGGGCGAACTGGTAGACCAGCCCGAACAACAGGGTGCCGAACCAGCTCGTGCCCCGCTCCATCGCCTGGTAGAGGCTGAAGTACTCGGTCTCGCGCCCCCGAGGGACCAGCTGGCTGTAGAGCGACCGCGACAGAGCCTGGCTGCCGCCGAGCACGATGCCGATGAGCACCGCCAGCGCCAGCCAGAGCGGGTAGGACCCGGTGGGCACGAAGAAGGCGAGGGCCACCACCAGGGTCCACACCCCGAGGCTGTACAACACGACCCGCCAGGCGCCGAAGTGGCCGGCGAGGCGGCCGAACAGCAGCGCCCCGCCGAACGCCACGAACTGGACCAGCAGGATGGTGATGATCAGCTGGCTGTCGGTGAACTTCAGCTCCTCCTTGCCGTAGAGGCTGGAGGAGCCGATGACCGTCTGGATGCCGTCGTTGAAGAAGAGGTAGGCGAGCAGGAACGTCAACGTGTGCGGATAGTGGCGCAGGTCACGGAAGGTGGTGACGAGCTGGCGGATGCTGCCACCGATGACGCCAGCCTCGCGGGCCACCGGTGTCGCGGTGGTGCCGGTCACATCGCGCAGGCCCAGCACGGGCACGAGGGTGAACACCGCCCACCACGCACCGGCGGAGAGCAGGCTGGTGCGGATCGCGGTGCCGTAGCTCAGGCCGAACGACTCGTAGGCGGTCAGCAGCACCAGGTTGAGCGCGAGCAGGAGGCCACCGCCGAGGTAGCCGAGCGCCCAGCCGCGGCTCGACACCTTGTCGCGGTCGTCGGGTACCGCGATCCGGCACAGGAGCGCGTCATACACCACCAGGGACGACCCCAGGCAGAGGTTTCCCACGATCAGCAGGAGCACCCCGAGCTGCCAGTTGCTGCCTGCGACGAAGAACATGAGGCACGCCGCGGCCGAGCCCACCCACGCGAAGCCGCCGAGCAGGCGAGTCGGGTACCGTGAACGGTCGGCGATGGCACCGACGTAGATCAGGATGAGTGCGGAGACGATGGTCGAGATGGTGAGGGTGTAGGGAGCGAGCGAGCCCGGCGCGATGGGTATGCCCAACACGTGCAGGTTGGTGTGGCAGGCGACGTCGCTCGGCTGGTCGGGGCAGGCCGCCTTCTTGGCCACCGACGTCAGGTAGGGCGAGAACAGCACGGTCGCCGTGGTCGTGACGTAGGCCGAGTTGGCCCAGTCGTACCAGTACCACGCCCGCTGGTGGCGGCGTTGGTGGTCGGTGGGTGCCGACGCTGTTCCCCCCAAGGCCGCGTACGTCATGGCGGCAGCCTGCCACACGGGCACACCCGCGTCGGCGAAGCCGGGACGGCCGGCTGCGCCCGGCGGGGAGCGTCTGTTGCCACCGGCTCAGCAGCGCTGGAGTGCGGCGACCAGTTCCTGCCGGTCCCACTCGTCGCCGCCGGGGCAGCCGTGGATGTAGTCGGCCTGGGCCTCCGACTCCATGCCGAACGTCTCGGCCAGACCGCCTCCGATCATCCGTGCGTAGGCCGGGCTGGGCGGGTGCGTCTGGACCAGGAAGCGCTGGCCGCCGCGGACGGCATACTCATCGCCCCGCAGGGCGGCCGCGGAGGTGAACTCGGAGGTGAAGGTGACCACGGGAACGTCCTCCCGGTCACCGAGGTGGCAGAGCACGGCGTAGATGCCGGTGCCACACCTGGTGCGGCCGCGTCGGATCACCTCGTTCAGCGGGACCGGGGGCGCCTCTGCGGCGATCGTGCCGGAGTTCTCGAAGTGGACCACCTGGTCGAACTGCTCGGTGGTGATCAGGTAGGCCCGACCGAGGATCTCCTGCCCGGGTCGCTCGGCCTCGTCGGCGAACGCGACGCCACCTCCCCAGGTGGGGGAGCGGGTGGCGAAGTGCAGCCTGCCAGCCCACCGGATGGGGGTGTCGGCGCCCGGGGGAGCGCAGTCGCTGCAGCCGGGGTAGCTGCGAGCGGCGCCAGCGGGACGCCCACCCTGCAGGTAGTTGAGGAACCGGCCGCGGTACATGTTGGAGCCGTACGACGCGTACCAGACGTGCGCCGGGCGCGGGGGAGTGCTGGTGGACATCACGACCAGTCTGCCGCACCGCGCCCGGTCCAGACCGTGGGACCCGCCGCGCGAACCCTTGTAACCACGTCACAGGAGGGTTACCTTCATGAGATCGATTGAGTCGATCGATAGGAGGTATGGCGATGTCTCCCCACCGATCGCGTCGGAAGCCCGAAGGGCCTTGACGAGACCACGACTCTGCTGTGGGCGCCCGGTCTGACCCGGGCGCCCACAGGCGTGTCCGGCCCCGAGAGGAAGCGAGGTCGGACCGGTGCCCGACCAGCAGCGACCTGCGCCACCCCCCTGCTGACTGATAGCCTCCCGCTCGCCGTCGGGCCGGCCCAGCGACTCTCGGGCCCGTGCCGCCGGCGCCCCTCGACCCATCGCGTCAGAACAGTCGGAGAACCTTGTCCCAGAGCAGTGCCGTGCCCCGTCCGGCGATCGAGCACCTCGGAGACTTCCGCGTCGGGTGGCGGATGGTGCGTATCACCGGGATCGCGGTGGTCGTCGGATGTGTCAGCGCACTGGTCGCCTGGCTGCTGCTCAACCTCATCGGGCTGGTCACCAACCTGGTCTTCTACCAGCGCTGGGACACCGCCCTCGTCGCCCCCGGCGCCACCGACCACAACCCGCTGCTGGTCCTCGCCGCCCCGATCTGCGGCGGTCTGGTCGTCGGCCTGATGGCACGCTACGGCTCCGAGAAGATCCGCGGGCACGGCATGCCCGAGGCGATCGAGGCCATCCTCATCGGCGGCAGCAAGGTCAAGCCGCGCGTGGCGATCCTCAAGCCGATCTCGGCAGCGATCACCATCGGCACCGGGGGGCCGTTCGGCGCCGAGGGCCCGATCATCATGACCGGTGGGGCTTTCGGCTCGATCGGAGCGCAGTTCCTCAAGCTGACCGCCGACGAGCGCAAGACCCTGCTGGTCGCCGGCGCCGCGGGGGGTATGGCTGCGACGTTCAACGCCCCGCTGGCCTCCGTCCTGCTCGCGGTCGAGCTGTTGTTGTTCGAGTGGCGGCCGCGCAGCTTCGTCCCGGTGGCCGTCTCCGTCTGCGCCGCGACGATCGTCCGCGGCTACGTCATCGGCACGGCGCCGGTGTTCCCCGTGCCGCACGCACTGGGGGACATCGACATCGCCGTCTACGGCGGCGCCATCGTCATCGGGCTGCTCGGCGGGGGACTGGCGGTGATCGCCACCCAGCTCGTCTACCTCGCCGAGGACGGCTTCAAGCGGCTGCCGATCCACTGGATGTGGTGGCCGGCGATCGGTGGCGCGATCATCGGCATCGGTGGGCTGATCGAGCCGCGCGCCCTCGGGGTCGGCTACGACGTCATCCAGTCGTTGCTGGACGGTTCGGCGAGCATGAGCCTGATCCTCGGCATCCTCATCGTCAAGACGCTCATCTGGTCGTTGTCGTTGGGCTCGGGCACTTCCGGCGGCGTCCTCGCTCCCGTCTTCATGATCGGCGGGTCGCTCGGCGCCCTCGTCGGTCACGTGCTGCCCGGGGTCAGCCCGGGCTTCTGGGCCCTCGTGGCGCTGGCCGCAGTGGTCGGCGGGGTCATGCGTTCGCCCTTCACCGGAGTGATCTTCTCGCTCGAACTGACCCACGAGTGGGGTGCGCTGCTGCCCCTGCTGCTGGCGGCGACACTGGCCCACGGGCTCTCGGCGCTGGTCCTCAAGCGGTCGGTGCTCACCGAGAAGATCGCGCGTCGCGGCTACCACCTCACCCGCGAGTACGACGTCGATCCGCTCGAGGTGCTGTTCGTCCACGAGGCACTGAAGCTGGACCTCGTCTCCTTCGAGTCGGGCACCCCCGCCGGTGAGGCGGCCAGCACCTTCGTGGCGGAGCAACGGCAGGTGCGCAACGAGCAGCACCGGCAGCGGCTCTACCCGGTGGTCGACGCCCAGGACCGGCTGGTCGGCGTCGTCACGCGCCGGGACATGCTCAACGTCGCCCTGTCCGGTGACGGGAAGGACGCCCCGGTCGACGAGCTCGCCATCACCGACCCGGCGGTCTGCTTCCCCGACGAGACCCTGCGCACCGTCGCCTATCGCATGGCCGACCTCGGCGTGTCCCGGATGCCGGTCGTGGATCGCGACGACCCGCGCCGGTTGGTCGGACTCATCACCCTGGTCGACCTGCTTGCCGGGAGGCTGCGCGACCTGCGCGAGGAGCGGGCGCTGGAACGGGTTCTGCACGTCCGGGAGTTCTTCCCGACGGCGCCCTGGCGCACGCGGGTTCGCTCCGAACGGGTGCCGGGCGAGGACGAGTAGGCGCGACACGCGTGCCGACACCCGGGTGACCGGCACGGCATACGTCTGGCAACCTCCCCGTCCCCGCGCGCGGCCACGGTAACGTCGGGTCGTGTTCGCCGGAGGGATGCACCGGTCTCGAGCTGCCGTCGGCAGGCTGTCGCCGGGATATTTCGCCCTGGTCATGGCCAGCGGCATCATCTCGGACGGGCTGCACCAGACGGGCGCCGCGATCCTGTCGACGCTGCTGCTCGTGGTTGCCGCCATCAGTTTCGTCCTGCTCGTCGTGCTGAACGGGTGGCGGCTGGCCCGCTTCCGTCGGTACGTGGTGCTCGACTTCTTCGACCCGGAGCGGGCGTTCGGTTACTTCACGCTGGTGGCCGGTGCGGGCGTGCTCGGCAGCCGGCTCGCGGCGGGGGGCCAGACCCATTGGGCCCTGGCGCTTTTCGTCATCGCCATCATCGGGTGGCTGCTGCTGGGCTATGGCGTGCCGTGGGCGACCATGCTCGACCGAGGTCACCGGTCGACGGTGCGCAACGCCAACGGGTCCTGGTTCCTGTGGGTCGTCGCCAGCCAGTCGGTGGCAGCCCTCGCCGCGATCCTCGAACGCGAACTGCACCGGGGGCAGCACCTGTTGGCCGTGTTGTCCGTGGTCGCGTGGTCGGTGGGCGTCTTCCTCTACGGCGCGGAGAGCCTACTGATCGCGCTGCGGGAGATGCTCTACGACGCGGACTTCGCGCCGTCCTACTGGGTGGCCATGGGCGCGGCCTCCATCACGGTGCTGGCCGGTGCGGAGCTCCTCGACGCTCCCGGGACGGCGATCATCGGGAGCGTCCACGACGTCGTCGACGGCGCCACGGTGATGTTCTGGGCCCTGGCGACCTGGCTGGTGCCGATGCTGGTGGTGGCGTTCTGCTGGCGGCACCTGTGGCAGCGCGACTCGCTCGCCTACGACGTGAACCTCTGGAGCATGGTCTTCCCCCTCGGGATGTATGCCGTGGCGTCGATGGAGCTCGGCAGGGCCGAGGGCCTTCCATGGGTGGAGCAGATCGGGCAGGTCGAGCTGTGGGTCGCCCTCGCGGTGTGGACCGTGACGTTCCTCGGGATGTTGGCGCACCTCTACCGCACGGTGTTGCGCCCGGCGGATCCGGTGACGGTGCAGTCGTGAGCCGACGCAGAGCGCTCGTGCATCGCGCCGGCGAGATCTGGTGCGGGGCATGACCCAGCGAAGACGCTGGTCTGCCATACTCCCACGATGTCTGACCACGCCTTCCAGCTATTGGCCATCTGTGTCTACCTCGCGGGGATGCTCGCGATCGGCTACTTCGCCTTCCGTCAGACGAGCGACCTCGACGACTACATGCTCGCCGGACGGGGTCTTCGACCCGGCGTCGCCGCCCTGTCCGCCGGTGCGTCGGACATGTCGGGTTGGCTGCTCATGGGACTGCCCGGTGCGATCTACGCCTCCGGCCTGGTCGAGTCCTGGATCGCCATCGGCCTGACCGTCGGCGCCTGGCTCAACTGGAAGTTCGTCGCCCCGCGTCTGCGCTCCTACACCGAGGTGGCACAGAACGCGATCACCATCCCGAGCTTCTTCGAGAAGCGGCTCAAGGACAACTCGCACATCCTGAGAATCTCAGCCTCGGTGGTGGTGCTGGTGTTCTTCACCTTCTACGTCTCCTCCGGGATGGTCGCGGCCGGCAAGTTCTTCGAGAGCTCGTTCGGGTGGCACTACATGGCCGGGATGGCCACCGTTGCCGTCGTCACCTTGACCTACACGCTCTTCGGCGGCTTCCTGGGGGCGACGCTGACCGACGTCGCGCAGGGGCTGCTGATGTTCGCCGCCTTGGTCGCGGTACCCATAGTGGCGGTCTTTCGGACCGGTGGCATCGGGACCACGGTGGACCGGATGCGCGACGTGAACCCCGACGCGCTCAACCTCTTCACCGGCTTCGGCGAGGGCAACAACCTCGTGTGGGCGCTCGGCATCTTCTCCACGGCCGCATGGGGACTCGGTTACTTCGGGCAGCCCCACATCATCGTCCGGTTCATGGCCCTGCGCACGCCCCAGGACGCCAAGGCCGGGCGACGGATCGGGATCGGCTGGATGGTCCTGACGGCGCTCGGGGCGATCTGCACCGCCCTGATCGGGCTCGCCTACTTCTCGGACAAGCCGGCAAGCGCGCTCGAGGATCCCGAGACCGTGTTCCTGCTGCTCAGCCAGATCTTCTTCCACCCGTTCATTGCCGGGCTGGTGCTGGCAGCGGTTCTCGCCGCCATCATGTCGACGATCTCGTCCCAGCTGATCGTCTCGTCGTCGGCCTTGGTGGAGGACCTCTACAACATCGTGGGCCGCGAGACCACCGCTCGCAAGCAGGTCATCCTGGGGCGGTCAGGGGTCCTCGTCATCGCGGTGATCGCCTTCCTCATCGCCTTGAACCGCGACTCCAGCGTGCTGCAGCTCGTGTCGTTCGCGTGGGCCGGGTTCGGTGCCGCCTTCGGCCCGCTGGTGCTGCTGTCGCTCTACTGGCGCGGGCTCACCGCGCCCGGCGCGATCGCCGGCCTGGCCGTCGCCACGGTCACCGTCTTCGTGTGGGGCAAGACCGCCGCGCTGCACGACCACATGTACGAGATCGTCCCGGCGTTCCTGCTGAACATCATCGTCGCCGTCATCGTCTCCCGGCTCACTGCTCGCGAAAACTCGGTCATCGACGACGAGTTCGCCCTGATGGAGGAGCAGGTGAGCGCCAAGGCCGGCGCTCGCGCCTGAGCCGCGCGGACACCGGCCCGCCTGCTACGCGCGTGGCGGAGTGGCGCTAGCGTGACGAGAGCGCCGCGAGAATGACGGTGCCGGTCGATGTCAGGGAGCAGCAGTGGGTCAGCAGGGTGCCGAGAGCGACGGGGTCCCGGTGGTCTCCTTCCAGGTCACCGATCGTGGAGGGAGGGTGCTCGCCGAGCGCGAGCCTGACCGGCAGTTCTATGCCGCCTCGACGGTGAAGCTCGCGGTGCTGGTGGCGGCCATGCGCGCGGTGGACGACGGGACGCTGTCGCTCGACCAGGAGCTGACCTCGACCCGGCGGTTCGTCTCGGCCGCCCCGGGGGGCAACGAGTTCACGATGGAAGAGGAGTCGCTCGACCCCGGCATGCCCGTGGAGGGTTCGCCCATCTCGTTGCGCGACGTCCTCTGGCGGATGGTGGCGGTGTCCTCCAACGAGGCCACCAACATGGCGGTCCGTCGGGTCGGGCTGGACGCCGTCGCCGAGGCCTTCGCCCTGTGCGGCACCGACCGGTCCATGATGCAACGGCTCATCTACGACCTGGAGGGCCGGGATGCCGGGCTGACCCACCTGGTGACCGCCCGCGACCTGGCCGCGGTCATGCGCGCCATCGTCAGCGGCCTCGCCGCCTCGCCGAAGTCGACCGGGGTCATGGTGTCGATGCTGGAGGCCCAGCAGATCGCCTACCTGGGTGCCGGTCTGCCCGAAGGCACCCGCTTCGGCTCGAAGTCGGGGTGGGTCCAGGGCATCCAGCACGACGTCGCCTTCGTCGCGCCCTCGGGTGATCTCGATGGCGCTGACACCTACGTGGTCGCGGTCTGCACGCGGGGCTATGCGGAGGCGGAGGCGACCGAGTTGCTGGCCGCGGTGTCGCGTCTAGCCTGGGACCTCATCGGCGATGCGTCCTGACCGCAGTGGCGGTCTTCATGGCATGGCCGTGTTGATGAAGGGCATCGTCTTCGGTGAGTCGCCCCGCTGGCACGCAGGCAGGCTCTGGTTCTCCGACTGGGGCGCGCACCAGGTGATTGCCCTCGACCGGGAGGGTCGCCATGAGGTGGTGGCTCGCGTCGAGTCCTTCCCGATGTGCATCGACTTCCTGCCGGACGGTCAGCTGCTCGTGGTGGACTCGGCAGGTCGTCAGCTGTTGCGTCGCAATGCCGTCGGCTCGATGACCACGCACGCCGACCTCTCGGCGATCTCCGACAAGCCATGGAACGACATCGTCGTCGACCGCAACGGCAACGCCTACGTCAACAGCATCGGCTTCGACTTCCCCGGTGGCGAACCCGCACCCGGCCTCGTCGCCCTGATCTCGCCGGGGGGAGTGGCCCGTGTCGTCGCCGATGACCTGGCCTTCCCCAACGGGATGGCGATCACGGCCGACGAGAGCACCTTGATCGTCGCCGAGTCCCACGGCTGCCGACTCACCGCCTTCGACCTCGGCCCGGACGGCACACTCGACCACCGAAGGCCTGGGCCGAGACGCCCGGCGACCACCCCGACGGCATCTGTGTCGATGTCGAGGGCGCGGTCTGGTACGCCGACGTCGGCAACCGGCACTGCGTGCGGGTCCGGGAGGGCGGCGAGGTGCTCCAGACGATCGAGGTGGACCGTGGCGCGTTCGCGTGTGCACTCAGCCGTGACGAGCGTCCTGTGCTCTTCATCGTCGGCCAGGCCTACGGCGGGACTGAAGGCGCCGAGCCCACCGGGCAGGTCTGGGCCTATCCGGCGCCGGCGGCCGGCGCAGGCTGGCCCTGACCCGGTCCCCCTCGAAGACCACTCGGAATGGTGGCAGGCCGGTAGACTTCATCGCGGACATTCTGCTTCCGAGTTGCGAGGAGAGGCCATGCGATCCGAGGTGAGCCCCACCGCTCGGGCGCTGCTGACCCTCGAGCTGGTGCAGAACCGACCCGGCATCACGGCCGACCGGATCGCCGAACGGCTCGGAGTCACCTCGCGTGCGGCGCGGCGCTACATCGCCATCCTGCGCGAGGCAGAGATCCCGATCGACTCGGTCAGCGGGCCGGCCGGGGGATACCGTCCCGGTCGTGGTCTGCGGCTGCCACCGCTGCTGTTCAACCACGCAGAGGCGCTGGGCCTGGTGATGGCCGTCCTCGAGGGACGTCACGAGGCCACCGATCCCGGTGACCCCGTGGGCGACGCCCTGGGCAAGATCCTGCGGGCCATGCCCAAGTCGGTGGCCACCCAGGCGGACGCCGTCCGACGGGCCACTGCGCCGGCGCCGAACCGCACTGCCGTCCGGCCGGATCCGCTGAAGGCCGCGACGCTCGTGACCGCATGTTCGGAGCGCCGCGTCGTGCGGCTCGACTACCGGTCCGAGGCGGGGTCGCAGTGGAGCCTCGAGGCCGAGCCGTGGGCGGTCGTGGTCCGCTACGGTCGCTGGTACCTCCTGTGCCTCTCGCTGCCGGCTGAGGCGGTTCGCGCGTTCCGGATCGACCGCGTCCAGCACGTCGAGGTGCTCGACCGCGGGTTCGACCCGCCGGACGGACTCGACCCGGTCAGCGAGCTGGAGCATCACCTCGGGGCCGGCTGGGAGTTCGCTGCTGAGGTGCTCATCGATGCGCCCATCGAGCGGCTGTCCGGGCTGGTCCCCGGGCCGCTGGGGCGGCTCGAGCCGGTCGACGGCGAGGTGACCCGCCTCCTCGGAAGCACGAGCAATCCACCCTGGTATGCCGAGCAGCTCACCCGCATCCCGGCACCCTTCCGGGTCGAGGGCGGTCCCGAGATCCGGGCGGCGGTGCGAGAACTGGGGGAGCGGCTCCTGGGTGCGGTCTCCCTTCCGGACGCCTGATCCGCCGAGCTCGGCCAGGGGCCTCCGGCCGCGCCGGGCGCCATGATGGTGCGAGTCATCGCTGCTCCAACCGGCTCAGGTCGCGCTCGGCATACAGGCGGTGCTCCCACTCCTCGTTCAAGGCGATGAGCAGGCACTGCCTGACCGGAAAGTCCTGCTGCTGTGGCCAACCCGGCTCGGTGCGGCTCACGGTGGCGGCGAGCTGGTCAGCGGTGAGGGCCTCGATGACGTCGCGCACCATGTCCTGGCGCTGCCGGCGCACCGCGAGGACGTCGTCGAGCGACGGTCGCGCCTCGCGGTCCCGCGGGATCCCGTCCCACCCGGGCGCCTCGTCCCACGGAAGGTCGAGGCGATGCCACGGTGAGGGGTCGCCGAGGATCATCCGACCGACCCACGCCGCACTGGCGAAGTTCAGGTGCCGCAGGGTCTGGATGAAGGACCACTCGTCGTCGACGGTGGCGTGCAGCGCTTCGGGGGGAAACGACCGGGCTCGCGCGATCGTGTCCTCCCAGAGACGCTCCAGGATCGCCCACGCCTCGCGGAAGCCGTCCGGATCCTGCGGCCGCAGCTTCGCGCCGGCGCTGCACTGATCAGGAATCGAGAAGCAGCCGTCCTCGAGCCGCCGCTAATCTGGCCGACATGGACCTCACCATTCACACCACTGTCCTTCCCCACGATGACCCGGAGGCGTCAGTGGCGTTCTACCGCGACACGCTCGGTTTCGAGGTACGGATCGACGTCGGCAAGGGAACGATGCGCTGGATCACGGTGGGGCCCGAGGGCCAGCCAGGCACCTCCATCCTCCTGGCTCCGCCGGTCACCGATCCCGGCGTCACCGACGACGAGCGCCGCACCATCCTCGAGATGATGGCCAAGGGCACCTACGGCTGGATCATGTTGGCGACGAAGGACCTCGACGCGACTTTCGAGCAGATCCAGGCCAGCCACGCGGAGGTGGTGCAGGAGCCCACCCAGCAGCCGTATGGCGTCCGGGACTGCGCCTTCCGCGACCCCGCCGGCAACCTCGTGCGCATCCAGGAAGTGCACTGAGCCGCGTGGCACGGTGACTCAACGCGACCTGCACACTGGTGAGATCGGCGGCCGGGGACACCTTTCGCCAGCTGTCCCGCACGAGGAGAAGACACGATGAACAGGCCCGCGAAGAAGAACGCACTGCCCGCTGCGGACAGCCACGACCTGCTCCGTGTGCAGGGCGCCCGGGAGAACAACCTCAAGGACATCAGCGTCGAGCTGCCGAAGCGACGGCTATCGGTGTTCACGGGCGTCTCCGGCTCCGGCAAGAGCTCGCTCGTCTTCGACACGATCGCCGCGGAGTCGCAGCGGATGATCAACGAGACCTACAGCGCCTTCGTCCAGGGGTTCATGCCCACACTGGCCCGACCGGACGTCGATCACCTCGAGGGGCTCACCACCGCGATCATCGTCGACCAGGAGCGGATGGGTGCCAACCCGCGCTCGACCGTCGGCACCGCCACGGACGCCAACGCGATGCTGCGCATCCTGTTCAGCCGGCTGGGAGACCCGCACGTCGGGCCGCCGACGGCCTACTCCTTCAACGTGCCCACCCGCAGGGCCAGCGGGGTGATGTCGACGGAGAAGGCTGGCCGAGTCGAGAAGAACGTGGTGAAGCAGGCCGTGTACCTGGGTGGCATGTGCCCGCGCTGCGAAGGCATGGGCCACGTCAGCGACATCGACCTGACGGCGCTCTATGACGACTCGAAGTCGCTGCGGGACGGTGCGCTCACCGTGCCCGGATACTCGATGGACGGCTGGTACGGCCGACTCTTCGAAGGCATCGGACTGCCGATGGACAAGCCGATCGCCACGTTCACCAAGAAGCAGCTCGAGACGATGCTCTACGCCGAGCCGACAAAGATCAAGGTCGAAGGGGTCAACCTGACCTTCGAAGGGATCGTCCCCCGGATCCAGAAGTCCATGCTGTCCAAGGACCCGGAGGCGATGCAGCCGCACGTGCGTCGCTTCGTGGAGAGGGCGGTGGCATTCCAGACCTGCCCGGACTGCGAAGGCACCCGGCTCACGCCGGAGGCGCGGTCGTCGAAGATCCGCGGCAAGAGCATCGCCGACCTGTGCTCGATGCAGATCAGCGATCTGGCCGACTGGCTCCGCGAGCTGGACGAGCGGTCGATCGCCCCGCTGCTGACCGGGCTGCAGCACCTGCTCGACTCGTTCACCGAGATCGGGCTGGGATATCTCTCCCTCGAGCGACCCGCAGGCACCCTGTCCGGGGGAGAGGCCCAGCGCACCAAGATGATTCGCCACCTCGGGTCCTCTCTCACCGACGTTACGTACGTCTTCGACGAGCCCACCATCGGGCTGCACCCGCACGACATACAGCGGATGAACGAGCTGCTGCTGCGACTGCGTGACAAGGGCAACACGGTGCTCGTGGTGGAGCACAAGCCGGAAACGATCGAGATCGCCGACCACGTCGTCGACCTCGGTCCGGGTGCCGGCAGCGCCGGGGGAGAGGTCGTGTTCGAGGGGACGGTGGACGAGCTGCGGAGCAGCGGCACCCTGACCGGCAAGCACCTGGACGACCGCGCCTCCCTCAAGGCCTCGGTCCGCGAGCCGTCGGGTGCGCTGGAGGTGCGCGACGCCCGCACCCACAACCTGCAGGGCGTGGACGTCGACCTCCCGCTCGGCGTGCTGGTGGTCGTCACCGGGGTGGCGGGTTCGGGCAAGAGCTCGTTGATCACCGGCTCGGTGGCAAGCCGGGACGGCGTCGTCTCGGTCGACCAGGGAGCGATCAAGGGTTCCCGCCGGAGCAACCCGGCGACCTACACAGGCGTCCTCGACCCCATCCGCAAGGCCTTCGCGAAGGCGAACGGCGTGAAACCGGCTCTCTTCTCTGCGAACTCGGAGGGCGCCTGCCCAACGTGCAACGGTGCAGGCGTGGTCTACACCGAACTGGGCATCATGGCGACCGTCGAGTCCCCCTGCGAGGAGTGCGGCGGCAAGCGGTTCCAGGCCGAAGTGCTCGAGTACGAGCTCGGCGGCAAGGACATCAGCCAGGTGCTCGCGATGTCCGTCGCCGACGCGCATGCCTTCTTCGGCGACGAGGGCGTGGGTGTGGCTGCCGCCGCGAAGATCCTGCAGCGGCTGGAGGACGTGGGGCTGGGGTACCTGACCCTCGGCCAGCCGCTCACCACCCTGTCGGGCGGGGAGCGGCAGCGGCTCAAGCTGGCAACCCACCTGGGGGAGAAGGGCGGCGTCTACATCCTCGACGAGCCGACGACCGGCCTCCACCTCGCCGACGTCGAGCAGCTGCTCGGCCTGCTGGACCGCATCGTCGACTCCGGCAAGTCGGTCATCGTCATCGAGCACCATCAGGCCGTGATGGCTCATGCCGACTGGATCATCGACCTCGGCCCCGGCGCCGGGCACGACGGCGGACGCCTCGTCTTCGAGGGAACCCCCGGCAAAGTCGTGGCCGACCGCTCCACCCTCACCGGGCAGCACCTCGCGGCCTACGTGGGGGCGTGACGGCGAGGTCCGTGCCGGCGCCTTCGGCGCCCTCGGGTGCCAGAGCGCTGCGATCACGGCACTATGGGGTCGGCGGCATGCTCCGCACCCGAATCCATGAAGGAAGTGATCCGCGTGCCACAGCACAACGGCAGTGACGACCGGACCCGGCTCTGGGAGGACCAGACGAAGAGCCCGCGCCGCCGTGCCGAGGCGCTCGTCGCGGCGATGTCGCTCGAGCAGAAGATCGCGCAGCTGCACGGCGCCATGGAGACCATCGACATCTACGAGCTCAGCCGTCGGGCCCAGGAGGCCGGCGAGGACCTGGACTCGCTGGCGGAACCCCGAGCCCGCCCGCCACGTCACTACCCACGACGATCGGGTTGGCCGCCGGCTTCGACCGCGAGCTGGCGCGCGACTATGGGTCGATCATCGGATCCGAGACGGCCACTCTCGGCCAGCACGTCCTCGAGGGCCGGGGGCCTGCCTGCACCGCACGGCGGTGGCCGGGCTGCGGGCCGAGAACCAGCCGCCGAAGCGGCTCGTCGGGGTTCCAGAAGCTGCTGGTCGACCCGGCCGCGACGCACCATCCGTTGTCGGTGTGGAGCCACGCGGAAAGGGACTTCGTGGTCCAACCCGGTGACTACACCGTGTATGTCGGCACCTCCAGCCAGGACACGGCCTTCAGCGACAGCTTCACCGTCACCCGATGATGGGCTCCGCGATGCCACGTGCGGAAGGCAGCGATTGATGGCAGCGCCAGCAGTCCCGAGACCCTCGTGTAGAGACGCCGATAATCGACATTATGTCAACTAAAGCGATCCCACTGCACCACCGGTCGTGCGCCAACGAGGTCACTCCCCTGATCTGGATCGGGCCGGTTGGAGCGCAACTCGCGCTGGCGTTACTTCGGTGAGCGGGCGTCATACAGGTGTGTCGTTCGGCGTGTCGTCGAGTAATGCCAGCGTCAGTTGCGACAGCGTCGGGCAGAACCGATTCCAGCCGCCTGTGACCCGCGCGAGGAGTTGCCATGGCCACCTATCCCCGATTCCTGCACACGGTGCTGGACACGACCGACGCCCGTGGACTGGCCGAGTTCTATCGCGATCTCCTGGGCCTGCGCTACCGGCCCGGTGACGAGCCGCCGACTGACGGCAGCCAGGACACGGACGCGGACTGGCTGGTGCTGGTGGACGACCAGGGCCGCCGCGTGCTCGCGATCCAGAAGGTCGAGCAGCTGACCCCGTCGACCTGGCCGTCTCATGCGGTCCCGATGCAGCTGCACATCGACTACAGCGTCTCTGATGTCGACGAGCTCGAGCGGCACCGGGCGCGCGCCGAGCTGCTCGGCGCGCGAGTCCTGCTCGATCGCACGGACGACCTCGACGAACCGCTCTACGTGCTGGCCGATCCGGCCGGCCACCCGTTCTGCCTCCTCGTCGCCTGAATCGACCCGGACGAGACGTGGGGTGTGTGCCCCGGCTTCGCACTCCCCTGCCGATAGACTCTCAGCGTGTCACCTGAATCCAGCGTCTCCGGGCACCCTGCGACCACTGCGGGAGAGATCATGACGTCTCCGGTGATCACGGTGTCCCTCGAGTCGACGGTCGGTGCGGTCGCAGACACGCTGCGAGCCAACCGGATCAGCGGCGCGCCGGTCCTCGGGTCGAACGGCGCACTGGCGGGTTTGGTCAGTGAGTACGACCTGCTTGCCCGTTCGGGCACCACCGCGGCGGATGTCATGACCAAGAGCGTGATCAGTGTCAGCACGGGCACGCTCATCTCGGACGTGCGCCACCTGCTTGTGGATCGGCGGATCCGGCGCGTCCCCGTCGTGGAGGGCGGCACACTGGTCGGCATCGTCAGCCGCGGTGACGTCATCGCGCTGTTGGCGACGGAGTGGGTGTGCCAGGTCTGCGGTGAGTCGGTCCGTGGCGACCGCGCCCCGGAGACGTGCCCACGCTGCCACGCCACGAGCAACCGGTTCGACCTCGTGGAGCAGTCCCCCGGATTCTGATGGTCAGCACTCAGGTGGTCGCACGGCATACGACCGGCAGACAGGAGAGGTGATGGCGAGCAGGACAAAGGGCAAGGCCGACTCCGGTTTCGCGCCCCCGGATCTTCGCGCCGAACCGCCCGCGACCCTCCGCGACTACTACCGACAGATGACCTTGATCCGGGCGTTCGAGCTGCGGGCCAACGAGATGTACCGACGCGCGAAGATCGGTGGCTACTGCCACCTGAACCTCGGCGAGGAGGCGACGGTCGTCGGCCTCATGTCGGCGCTGGAGAAGCGCGACTACCTGTTCACGACCTACCGGGACCACGGATATGCGCTCGCTCGAGGGCTTGCCCCCGGCGCCGTCATGGCCGAGTTGTTCGGGAAGTCGACCGGAGTCTCCAAGGGCCTCGGCGGCTCGATGCACCTGTTCGATGCCAAGGCGCGGATGCTCGGCGGCTATGGCATCGTGGGTGGGCAGATCCCGCCGGCCACCGGCGCCGCCAAGGCTCTGACCTATCGCGGGGACCCCGGCCCCGACGCCGAGGCCGTGATGTGTCTGCTCGGTGACGGCACCACCAACATCGGCGCCTTCCACGAGTCGCTGAACCTGGCGGCCATCTGGCACCTCCCGATCGTCTACGTCATCGTGAACAACAGGCTCGGCATGGGCACCACGGTGGAGCGTGCCTCGGCCGAGCCGGAGCTGTTCAAGCGGGGCTGTTCCTACCGGATGCCCGGCGAACGCGTCGACGGCGACGACCCGGTGGCCGTCCGCGAGGCAGCCCGCGCGGCGCTGACGCGGGCACGCACCGAGCGTCAGCCGTCCCTCCTGGAGACCATGAGCTACCGGCTCAAGGGCCACTCCGTGGTGGACCCGGCCACCTACCGCTCGCGGGAGGAGTCGCAACGGGTCCGCGACCTCGACCCGCTTCCCGCCTTTCGCAGCCGGCTCATCGAGGCCGGCGTCCTGGACGACGACGACGCGAAGGCGCTCGAGGAGGAAGCCGAGCAGCAGGTCGCCGAGGCGGTGGACTTCGCCGACAAGAGCCCGGACCCCCAGGTGAAGGACCTGTTCAACTACGCCTACGCGACGGACGTTGCCAACGCGTCGAGGCGCCTCCCTGCTGAGCCCGTCTTCCCCGTTGCCGACGACTCGACCGGAGGTGCCTCATGACCGAGATGACCTACCGGCAGGCGTTGCACGACACCCTGCGAGCCGAGATGCTGCGCGACGACGCGGTCGTCCTCCTCGGCGAGGAGATCGGGATCTTCGAGGGCTCCTACAAGATCACCGCGGGCATGCTCACCGAATTCGGCGACCAGCGGGTCATCGACACGCCGATCGCCGAAGAGGGCTTCACCGGCGCCGCGGTCGGTATGGCGATGCTCGGCCTGCGCCCGGTCGTGGAGATCATGACGCTCAACTTCACCCTGCTGGCGATCGACCAGATCGTCAATCACGGCGCCAAGATCTTCGGTATGTTCGGCGGCCAGACCTCGGTGCCCATGGTCATCCGGACTCCCGGTGGCGGCGGGCAGCAGCTGGCGGCTACGCACTCGCAGAACCTCGAGGTCTGGTATGCCCACGTCCCCGGTCTGAAGGTCGTCGCGCCCTCCAACCCGGCCGACGCCAAGGCCCTGCTCACCGCGTCCATCCGCGACGACGACCCCGTCCTCTTCCTGGAGAACCTGTCCCTCTACAACACCAAGGGCGAGGTGCCGGACGGTGAGCAGGTCGGGGAGATCGGCCGCGCCGCCATCGCCCGGGAGGGCTCCGACATCACGGTCATCAGCTACTCGCGGGCCACCCTCATCGCGCTCGAGGTGGCCCGTCAGTTCGAGTCCGAAGGCGTCTCCGTCGAGGTCGTCGACCTGCGCAGCCTCCGGCCCCTGGACCGGGAAACGGTCTGCGCATCGGTCCGCAAGACCACCCGAGCCGTGGTCCTCGAGGACGACTGGCTGACCTACGGGGTGGGCGCGGAGATCGCCGCGACCATCCAGGAGGGAGCCTTCGACCGGCTCGACGCGCCGGTGCGGCGCGTGGCTGCTGCGGAGGTCCCCCTCCCCTACGCCAAGCCCCTGGAGAATGCTGCCCTGCCGACCGCCCAGGACCTGACGAAGGTCGTGGGCGAGGTCCTCGACGCGACCAGGTTCACCCGCTAGGAGAGATCACATGCCTGACGTGCTCATGCCTCGCCTGTCCGACACGATGACCGAGGGCGTCGTCTCGCAGTGGCTCATGTCCGAGGGCGACGAGGTCCACCGCGGCGACGTCCTCGCCGAGATCGAGACCGACAAGGCCACCATGGACCTGGAGGCCTACGACACCGGCACGCTGACACGGATCATCGCCCAGGCCGGCTCCACCGTGCCGATCGGCGAGCCCCTGGCGGTCATCGGTGAGCCGGGCGCGGTCAGTTCCTCCGGATCCGGGGACGATCAGCAGGCCACCGGCGGCGAGAGCGAATCCGACGCCAGCGGAGCGAATTCCGAGGCGGCCAGGTCGGAGGACGCCGAGACCCAGGCCGGACAGGAGGCGGCGTCCGCCTCGACCGAGTCACAGGCCCCGCCATCGGCGGAGCCGACCGGCCGACAGGGTGCCCCGGCGGCCACGCGCACGCCAGCCGACCAGATCCGTGCGACGCCGCTGGTGCGCTCCCTGGCTCGTGAACGCGGCATCGACCTCACCACCGTTCGGGGGTCCGGCCCCGGCGGCCGGATCGTCAGGGCCGACCTGGACACGGTCCTCACCGGTCAGGGGGCTGGCGAGGACGCCACCGCACCGGCACCTGCGACGTCGACGCCTGCACCCTCCGCACCCTCTACACCCTCCGGGCCTGCCCCCACCGCTGGCCCCGACGACGAGACGGTGCCCCTCAGCCAGATGCGTCGCGTCACCGCACAGCGGCTGACCGAGAGCGCCGCCGCGCCACACTTCCACCTAACCATGCCGGTCGACCTGACCGCCCTGCTCGCCTTCCGCAAACAGCTCAACGAGCAGCTCACCGACGACGGGGTCCGGGTCAGCGTGACCGACCTGCTGGTGCGTGCGTGCGCAGTGGCCCTGCGATCCCACCCGGAGGTCAACGCTGCGTGGGCCGGCGACCACATCATCCGGCGGGGTCACGTCAACGTGGGCATCGCGGTCGCCATCGAGGACGGTCTCATCGTCCCGGTCGTCACGGATGCGGACCGCAAGACGCTCCGGGAGATCGCCGAAGAGGCGCACGACCTCGGGGACCGCGCCCGTGCCGGCAAGCTCAAGCTCGACGAGTTCACCGGTGGCACCTTCACGGTGAGCAACCTTGGGATGTTCGGCATCACCGAGTTCACCGCCGTGATCAACCCGCCCGAGGCAGCCATCCTCGCCGTCGGCGCCGGGGCCCCGGCACCGGTGCTGAAGGACGGCGAGCTCAGCACCACCACCATCATGCGATTGAACCTGACCGTCGACCACCGCGTCCTCGACGGCGCCACCGGCGCGAGGTTCCTGCGCGACCTGGTCCGCCTGCTCGAGCAGCCGCTGCGGATCGTCACCTGACGGCCTGCCACGAGGACGATCCGGAGCAGGACCGCAGGGCACCTTCCCGGCCACGACCACGCGTCGCTGCCGGGAAGGCGCCGGTGCGGTGGGCTACGAAGGCTTCAGGCGGTCGCGTAGGTGGAGCGCACGGGGACCGTGCCGGCGAGGCTGTCCAGCACCGGGCAGTGCTTCTCGACCGCGTCGATGAGTTCCTGGTAGCGCTCGGGGCTCTCCGGCCCGGTGAGCTGCACCGAGACGTCGACCGACGAGAACCCGGGTCGCACCTCGTCATCCAGCCCCAAGAAGCCGCGCAGGTCGAGTTCACCGGTCAACGTCACGTCGACGTCGTCCACGGTGATGCCCAGCTGGGCGGCCCAGACCTGGAAGGTGATCACCTGGCAGGAGCCGAGCGCCGCCAGCAGGTGCTCCACGGGGTTCGCGCCGAGGTCCGTGCCGCCGAGGGTGGACGGTTCGTCGATCGTGAAGGCGTGGCGGCCAGCCCGGACGGACACCTCGGTGGGTGTTCCCGACACATGGCTGGCGAGCACCTCGGGGTGGATGAGCTGGGGCTCGTGGGTGGTCGTGGTGGTGGTCGTGGTGGTCATGGTGCCTCTCTCCGGGCAGGGCGACGCAGCGGCATACCGCGTGCCATTCGTGCTGTGAATTGGGGGCGTCACCGACCTGCGTCGGCTCGCGTGGGCCGCAAGGGCGCTCGGGCGGTCAGTGGCGACAACTGCTGCTGGTGACGCGAGAGAGGTCGACGTGGCGTCGACGCGTCAGCAGCAGGGCGATCGTGTGGGACATGATGTGGTCTTCCTCATCTCTCCCGCAGTGCGGGACGGACGTGGCACCTGTCGACCGCTGGCCTCCGGTGGAGGCCGACCAGCATGCGGTCGGGTTGCCGGGGCTTCAGCGGGCCGTTCCCTCTGCCCCTCGGGATGAGCGGTATTCGGTTGTAGCACAGGAGATTACCGACGCACGTAGAGCTCGCGCACTCGATGGCCACAGAATGAGACAGCCGTGCTCCGCGGAGCACGGCTGACCGGGCACAACTCCGCCCGACGTCCCGTGGGTGGGGCGCCGGGCGGGCCGTCGTCACTTGTTGAAGACGTCCTTGACGTCGTCACCGACCTTCTTGACCTTCGCAGAGGTCTGGTCCGTCTGACCCTCGGCCTCGAGCTGCTCGTCGTCGGTGGCCTTACCGGTACCTTCCTTGACCTTGCCCTTCGCGTCTTCCGCAGAGTGCTTCATCTTGTCGCTGAGTCCCATGTCGAGCCTCCTCCTCGGCGTGTCTCGCCTGCCCGCACAGTACCCAGCCGACGCGGTCGTACACCCCTTGTGGGGCGCCGATCTTCGCAGCGGGAAGTGGCACCATCGAGCCATGTCCACACGGTTTCCTCCCGCCCAGCTCTCCGACGTCCCTGACGACATCCGGGAGGCCATCCTCCAGGTGCAGGAGAAGTCGGGCTTCGTCCCCAACGTCTTCCTGCTGCTCGCCCGCCGTCCCGCAGAGTTCCGCGCATTCTTCGCCTACCACGACGCGCTCATGGAGAGAGAGGAATCGCACCTGACCAAGGGCGACCGCGAGATGATCGTGGTCAGCATCTCCGGCATCAACCGGTGCACCTACTGCGTTGTCGCGCACGGTGCGCTGCTGCGGATCTTCGAGAAGAAACCTCTCGTCGCCGACCAGGTCGCGGTCAACCACCACACCGCCGACATCACGCCGAGACAGCACGCGGTGCTCGATTTCGCGCACAAGGTCAACACCCACAGTCACGACGTCGGGGACGCCGACTTCGCGGCCCTGCGCGAACACGGGCTGGACGACGAGGACGCGTGGGACATCGCCGCCATCACCGCGTTCTTCGGGCTGAGCAACCGGGTGGCCAGCGTCACCCGCACGATGCCGAATCCGGAGTTCTACCTCATGGGGCGGGTCCCCCGGGAGAAGAAGTAGCGTCGCCGGCGACGGGGCCCGCCACCGTTGCGGGAGGGCGCAAACTGATTGACCTCAAGTCCGGTTGAGGCTCTACAGTCCCCCTGTGCTGACCGATCCCGCGCTCGCACCGGACCACCCGGTGGACAGAGTGCTCGGCGCACGCTTCCGTTGGATCACCATCGGCATGTGTGCGCTGGTGTTCCTCGCTGCCTTCGAGGCCCTGGCGGTCACCACCGTCATGCCGACCATCAGCCGGGAGCTCGACGGCGCGTCCCTCTACGCACTCGCGTTCGCGGGGCCGCTCGCCGTCGGCGTCATCGGCATGGTGCTCGCGGGAAACTGGTCGGACCGCGCCGGCCCCACTCCCCCGCTGTTCACGGCCGTCGGTCTCTTCGCCACGGGGCTGCTGCTGGCCGGCCTGTCGCACACGATGCCGATGCTGGTGGTGGGACGCCTCGTCCACGGACTGGGTGGGGGCGGCCTGACGGTGGCGCTCTACGTCATGCTCGCGCAGATCTATCCCGCCCGCCTGCATCCGAGCATCTTCGCGGGATTCGCTGCGGCCTGGGTGATTCCCTCGCTCATCGGACCCTTCGCAGCAGGGCTCGTCGCGCAGTACATCGGCTGGCAGTGGGTCTTCCTCGGCGTCATCGTGCTCGTGGTACCCGCGATGATCATGGTGCTCCCTGCCTTGCGCATGGTGGGCCGCCCGGCGCCGGCGACAGACGTCCCGTGGAGCCTCAAGCGCCTGTCCTGGTCGGCCATCGCCGCCGGCGCGGTGCTCGCCGTCGACCTCGTCTCGCCGCTGCCGACCGCCCTGCGGTGGATCTGCACGATGGCTGCGGCCGCGCTGGCCCTGCTGGCGCTCCGGCCCCTGCTCCCCCGCCACACCCTGCGGGCGGCGGCCGGTCTGCCGACCGTGATCCTGCTGCGAGGTCTGGTGGGCGGTGCCTTCGGCAGCGCCGAGGTCTACCTGCCCTACCTCCTGACCAGGCACTACCGGTGGACGCCGTCGGTCGCCGGACTGGCGCTGACCGCAGGCGCGCTCGCCTGGTCGGTCGGCTCAGCGATCCAGGGCCGGTATGCCGTGCAGCTCACCCACCGACGCGCGGTGAGCATCGGCGCGGTGCTCGTCTCCATCGCGATCGCGAACACGTGGGTGACGACCATCGTCGGACTTCCGGCGCTCGTGGCCGTGGTCGGCTGGACCCTGGGTGGCTTCGGCATGGGCCTGACCTATCCACGGCTGTCGACCAGCATGCTGGCGCTCTCGAGCGAGCGCGACCGTGGCTTCAACAGCTCGGCACTCGCCATCGCCGACGCCATCGGCTCGGCGCTGGCGATCGCAGCGGCCGGGCTGGCCTTCGGGCTGCTGGTCGGCACGGGGGGCCGCTGGCCCTTCGTGGGCGCGCTGGCCGTCGCGCTGGCTTTGGCGGTGGTCGCACTTGCGGTGCTGGGTCGCCTGCCAGGCGGCCGCGTCGGGTCCGGCCCGAAGACGGCGCCCCCGGAAGGGAGCGACGGATGAGCCCGACCGCAGCCGGACCGACCCGGTTCAGTCCTTTGCCTTGGCGGCGGCTTTCGCCTGCTTCTTGAACGTGCGCACCTTCTGCAGCGACTCCTCGTCCACCACGTCCGCGACCGAGCGGAACGAGCCCTCGTCGCCGTAGGCACCGGCCGCCTCCCGCCACCCCTCGGGAGCGACACCGAGCTGCTTGCCGACGAGTGCGGCGAAGATCCTCGCCTTCTGCTCCCCGAAGCCGGGCAGGGCCCGCAGCCGGGCCACCAGGTCCTTGCCGTTCTTCGCCTCCGTCCAGATCCGCTCTGCCTGTCCCTCGTACTCCTGCACCACGACGCTCGCCAGGGCCTGGATGCGAGCCGCCATCGAACGCCCGTAACGGTGCACCGCCGGTGGTGTCGCGCACAGGTCGGCGAACGCCTCCGGCTCGGCGGCGGCGATCGCGGCCGGGGCCAGCGTCCCGAAGCGCTCCAGCACCTTGGCCGGTCCGCGGAAGGCGTGCTCCATGGGGAACTGCTGGTCGAGCAGCATTCCGGTGAGCAGGGCGAAGGGATCCTTGCTGAGCAGCTCGTCGGCGGCAGGCTCCTGGGCGATGCGCAAGGTCGGTGAGGTGGCCATGCGGGCAGTCTAGGTCGGCTGAGCCGCCGGCGGGCGGGTCGAAGCCCTGCCTCACGCTCCCATCTGCGTCACGGCGTCCGCGACCCGGACGAACGCGTCCAGGACGCGCCGCACAGCCAGCCGCTCGGCTCGGTCGCGTCGCATGACGGCGAAGACGTAGCGCCTGGAGGGGATCCCAAGCAATGGTCGAAGAGCCAGACCGCGCTCCTCCCGCGTGGTGAACCGTGGCAGCACCGCGAGGCCCTGCCCAGAGGCGACCAGGGCCTCGATGAGCCTGTTGTCGCGCAAGCGCTGGGTGACCCGCAGGCTGTTTCCGGTCTTCCGCTCGATCGCCTGCAGCACCGTGTCGAAGGGATAGCCGACAGGCACACCGATCCAGTCCTCGTCCACGAGATCCTCGGCGCTGACCGCCTGCCGCCGGGTGAGTGGGTGCTTGGCAGGGAGGGCGATGTCGAGCGGCTCCCGGACGAGTCGTACGGCCCGCAGGCCCTCGGTCCCGGCCGGAGCACGGCTGGTCAGGCTGTGCGCCAGCACGATGTCGTGATCGGCCACCAGCCCACCGAACTCGGCCTCGGCCAGGTCCACGTCGGTGCAGCGCAGCTCGATCCGCTCCCCGCGAAGCTCGTGCATCACCTGGGGAAGCAGGAAGGTGGCGGCGCTCGGCAGCATCGCGAGGGCCACGGCGCCGCTGGGAGCATTGCGGAACTTGTCCCACGTGGCCTGCACCCGCTCGACCGCCTCCGCGACCTCGAGGCCACCGCCCGCCAACAGCCGGCCGGCCTCGGTCAACCGCAGCCCGCGACCGGCCGGTTCCACCAGCATCGCACCGAATTCACGAGATGCCACCTTCAACTGCTGCGACACCGCCGAAGGCGTGCGGCGCGTGGCTGCGGCGACGGCCGTCACACTCCCCCGCTCGGCCAGGTCACGCAGCAGCTCGAGGTGCCGAACGTCCATGTAGCGATGCTACACAATAGGTGCACATCTATTCGCTTGTGCTCAACTCCGGTTCAAGGTGATTCTGGAGCAATGCCGCTCAGCCACCGGGCCCTCGCCGCCTCCGTCGCGGTGATGTGGGGCCTGAACTTCCTGGCGATCCACCTGTCGCTGGAGCACTTCCCGCCGCTCTTCCTCGTCGCCCTGCGCTTCGGGCTCATCGCCGTCCCGACCGTGCTGCTCGTGCCTCGCCCGCACGTGCGGCTGCGGTGGCTGGTGGGTTACGGCCTGGGCTTCGGCACCCTGCAGTTCCTGTTCCTCTACTGGGGCATGGCTGCGGGCATGCCGACCGGGCTCGCCTCGCTGGTGCTGCAGGCCTCCGCGCCGTTCACCGTCGTGCTGGGTGCCACGGTGCTTCGCGAGCGCGTCTCCGGTCGCCAGGTGGCCGGCATACTCATCGCCGTGGCCGGCCTGGCCCTGGTCGGGTCGTACCGGGCCGAGGTGGCCGACCTCACGCCCTTCCTGCTCACCCTCGCCGGGGCCTTCGGCTGGGCGGTCGGCAACCTCTGCAACCGTCAGGCGCGTCCTCCGAGTCCGCTGCACCTCACCCTGTGGATGTCGGTCGTGCCACCGCTCCCGATGCTCGCCCTGGCCCTGGCGTTCGAGGGGCCGCACCGCATCGGCACATCTCTCGCCACCGCCGGCAGCGCCGCCGCAGTCCCCGCCCTGCTCGGCCTGCTCTACACGGTCGTCATCGGCACTGTGGTGGGCTCGGGCGTGTGGACGTGGCTGATGGCCCGGCACCCCGCCGGGATCGTCGCGCCCTTCTCGATGCTCGTGCCGGTGGTCGGCATGTCGGCCGCGTGGTTGCTCCTGGACGAGTCGGTGAGCCGCACCGAGATCGTCGGCGGCCTCATCGTGGTGACCGGGGTGCTGCTGGGCAGCGCGCGCCGCCGGACCGGTCGGAAGTCAGCTGTAGGCGCCCCAGCCGTGCCAGCGCTCGACCTCGATCCAGGCGCTCACGCGGGGACGCTCCCGGTTGGGGTAGGCGTCTCCCCCGTAGAGCCGGGAGAGCCGGTCGATGTCGGAGAGGTCGGTGTCGTCGGCGAACTCGACGACCCGGCCCTGGACGCTGACGTGGTCGTACCAGTTGCCCTCGGCGAGCGCGGTGAGCGAGACCCGAGGGTCGGCACGTAGGTACTTCAGGCGCGCACGTCGGGCATCCATGTTGACGAGAATCCGGCCGTCTTCCTCGACGAGGTACCACGTGGCGACGGAGACAGGCTGACCGTCCGCGCGAACGGACGTGATGACGGCGGGATTGGGCTGCCGGAGCATTTCGAGCGCGTCGGCTGAAAGCGGTGCTGCTGGCATATCGGCTCCTTCGGTCCGAGAGCGCCGTCAGTGCCCCCGCGGACCAGACCGGGGACGGCGCCCAGTGGTCGTCTCGACGTCAGGTTAGTGACCGAGGCGGCTGCGGCTCACTGCCGGGTCGCCTCGGCTGCCGACAGCACCACCGACCGCAGGTCACCGCCACGCTCGAACGCCGCACGCTGCTGGTGCGCCCCGGTGCCCTCGGTGAGGATGCGTTTGACTCCGTCGACGACCCAGGACTGGTCACCGGTGGAGTGCAGGGCGTCGAGGACGTGCTCCACCAGCTTGCCGACCACGTCGCCGGCCGCCCGGGGCCGTCCGGTCAGGGGATCGAGCAGCGGCCCGTCGACGGAGGAACGGCCGGCGCGCCAGTTGGCCAGGCGCAGGACCGCCGTCGGCACGTCGGCCGGAGCCTGGCCCGCTCGCCACTCCCGGGCGGCGGTTTCCACCAAGGCGCGCGTCAATCCGGCGATGACAACTGAGTCGCGCACGTCGAGGCAGATGTCCGCAACCCGGATCTCGACGGTGGGATAGCGCTCGGAGGACCGGGCGTCGAACGAGACCATAGCGGAGTCCAACAGCACGCCGGTGGCCACCATCGCCTCGACGATCCGCCGGTAGTCCTGGACGGATCCGAACACGTCCATCGGCCCGTGGGAGGGCCACCGGCTCGCCACCTGGGAGCGGAAGCTGGCGTATGCCGTGTCCTCGCCCTGCCAGAACGGCGAGTTGGTGCTGAGGGCCAGCAATACCGGCAGCCAGGGGCGAATGCGGTCGAGCACCGCGATCGCCTCCTCGTCGGACTCCACCGAGACGTGGACGTGCGCGCCACAGATCAGCTGCTGCCTCGTGGTCAGGCCGAGGTGTCCGATCATCCGCTGGTAACGGGCGACCGGCATGACCTCCGCATCCACCGGTAGCGGCGAGGTGGCCAGTGCCGCAACGCGTGCCCCGCTGCGACGGGCACGCCGGTCGGCCTCCGCCCGACGCGACCGCAGCTCGTCCACCAGGTCACCCAGCCGTTCCCGGGGTTGGGTGTGGGTCTCGATCTGTTGCCGATGCAGCTCGGCTTCGAGCACTTGCTCGGACTGCTCCTCCCGATCACCGTCCGGGGACGAGCGCCGTTCGTCGGCGGCGAGCTCCTGGAGCACGACGTTGGCGACCGCCCTGGCAGCGCCCGTCTCGGCGTCGACCAGGAGGAGCTCCTCCTCGATCCCGACGGTGCGTGCGGCCACCGGGTCAGTGCCCGCTCTCGATGTGGACACGCACGGGCGCGGACAGCTCCACCGTGCGGCTGACCGTGCAGAGGCGGTCGTGCGACTTGCGCACCGCGTCAGGCAGCAGGTCGCGGGCGGCATCGCCGTCGTCCCCCTCGGGGAAGCGCACCCGGAAGACCATGTCGACCGGGCCGAGGTGGTTGCCCTGGTCGTCCCGCACCTTTTCGGCCCCCACGGTCACGTCGAACGTCTCCGGCTCCGCCCGCCGAGTGGTCAGGATGTCAACGTCGACGGCCGAGCACCCGGCGATCGCGGCCAGCAGCAACTCGACCGGGGTGAAGTCGTCATCCGCACCACTGCCGAAGGCGAGCTCGCCCCCGCGGGCGTTCGCGGCGACATACCGGCCTGAGCTGGTGCGCGTGAGAGAGACGGAGCGGTGGGCGTCAGACGTGGCCATGGGCCTAGCCTGCCAGAGTGACGACCACGGGAATCCCCCAGCCACCCCCCGGCAAGCTCGTGCTGTTGCGCCACGGCGAGACCGAGTGGTCCCTCTCCGGCAGGCACACCGGACTCACCGACTTGCCCCTCACCGAGAACGGTGAGATGGCGGCCCGGGCGACCGCGCCGCTGCTGGCGAGCCGCGACTTCGCGCTGGTCCTCACCTCTCCCTTGCAGCGCGCCCGGCGTACCGCAGAGCTCGCCGGCCTCACCGGGGCGCAGGTGGACGAGAACCTCCTCGAGTGGGACTACGGCGGCTACGAAGGTCGCACGACCGAGGAGATCCGCGCCGAGCTCGGCTACGACTGGAACGTCTTCCACCAGGGCGTGGTGCCGGGCGACACGCCGGGCGAGACTGTCGAGGACGTCGCGGCCCGCGCCCGCAAGGTCATCGACCGCGCACTGCCCGCCCTGGCGGAGGGCGACGTCGCACTGGCCGGGCACGGACACTGCCTGCGCATCCTCGCCTCCGTGTGGTTGCGGCAGGAGCCGCGGTTCGGCGCCCAGCTCGACCTGCACGCCGGATCGGTGAGCGTGCTGGGCCACAAGCACGAGGATCCCGCGATCGTCACCTGGAACCGCTCCCCCCGCCTCTGACCCTCGCCCCGACCTGCCCGTCCCGCTCCTTCGTGAATGCCGGGAATGCCGGGACAGGGCACACCAGCAGGCGCGCCACGGCGCAGTCTCAGCCGCCCGGGAGCTTCCAGGTGTGGACCGGCTCGTTGCTGTGCATCCCCTCGACGTAGCGCTCCAGCATCGCGCGCAGCGCGGCCACCCGGTCCAGTCCCTGCGCCTCGAGGCGCTCGACCGCGGCCACCTGCCACGCCGAGCCGTTCACTCCGGACCTGCACCGGTCGGCGATCACGCCGAGGAAGCGGTCGCGCACCGCCGCAGACACGCCCCAGCGCGCGAGCCCCTCGTGGGCCAGCGGCAGCAGGTGCCGCAGCACCAGCTCGGGGATCGGCACTTCGCCGTATCCCGGCCAGTAGACCCGGGCGTCCATGCCGCGCTGGGCGGCCGACCGGAAGTTGTCCGCGGCCGCGGCGAAGCTCATCTGCGTCCAGACCGGACGATCCTCCTCCGCGAGCATCCGCAGCGTGCCGTAGTAGAACGCCGAGTTGGCCATGGTGTCAACGATGCTCGGGCCGGCCGGCAGCACGCGGTTCTCGACGCGCAGGTGCGGGCGGCCCTTGACGATGTCGTAGATCGGCCGATTCCAGCGGTAGACCGTGCCGTTGTGCAGCCGCAGCTCCGAGAGGCGTGGGGCCTCGCCCGCCTCCAGCACGGCCACCGGGTCCTCGTCGCTCACCTCGGGCAGCAGCGACGGGAAGTAGCGGACGTTCTCCTCGAACAGGTCGAAGATCGAGGTGATCCACCGCTCCCCGAAGAAGACGCGCGGGCGCACTCCCTGGTTCTTCAGCTCCACGGCCCGGGTGTCGGTCGCCTGCTCGAACAACGCGATTCGCGTCTCGGCCCACAGCCGCTTGCCGAAGAAGTACGGCGAGTTGGCACCCAAGCCGATCTGCGGGCCGGCGAGCGCCTGCGCCGCGTTCCAGTGGGGCGCGAAGTCCTGCGGCGCGACCTGCAGGTGCAGTTGCACGGAGGTGCAGGCGCTCTCCGGGGCGATCGTGTCGGAATACATCGCGAGCCGCTCGCCGTCGGGACCCTCGATGTCGATGAACAGGTCCTCGCCGCGGGCGATGAAGATGGCGTCGTTGAGCGCCGCGTAGCGGGCGTTGGCGCTCATCCACTCCGCGTGGAAGTCGTCGGGCATGAGGGTGGGCAGGATGCCCACCGTGACGAGGCGCGCGCCGGTCTCGTTGGCCTTGCTCTCGGCGTGGTTGAGGCTCGTGCGCAGGTCCTCCTCCAGCACCAGCGCCGCGTCCCCGGGCAGCGGCCGGGGATTGACGTTGAGCTCGATGTTGTACTGCCCGAGCTCGGTCTGGTAGCCCGGGTCGGCGATGCTCTCGAGCACCGCGGCGTTGGTCATCGTCGGCTGGTAGTCGGTGTCGACCAGGTTGAGCTCGATCTCCATGCCGGTCATCGGCCGCTCGAACTCGAAGACGCTCGTCGCGAGCATGCGCTCGAACACGTCGAGATCCTGCTGCACCTTCTCGCGATAGCGCTGCCGCTGCTCGCGCGTGTATGCCGTGCCGGTGACGTCCTCGCCCATGGAGCCTCCTGTGCCCGCGCATCTGCCAGCGCTTGTGCTCGACCCAACCACAACCTGCCCGTGCGGGGAAGGAGTTGGCCCCGGTTCGACCGGCGCGCCGCCCAAATGAGCCGGTCTGTCGGCGGACCGTCCTAGCCTGCGGGTGTGCGCCTGATCCACACCTCCGACTGGCACCTGGGGCGGTCCTTCCACCGGGTGGGACTGCTCGATGCCCAGGCGACGTTCATCGACCACCTGGTCGAGGTGGTCCGTTCCGAGTCGGTGGAGGCCGTGCTCGTGTCCGGCGACATCTACGACCGTGCGCTGCCGGGCCCCGACACCGTGGCGCTCCTGTCCGAAGCGGTCCGGCGGATCATCGACGCGGGCGCCCAGGTGGTGCTCTCCAGCGGCAACCACGACTCCGCGATCCGGCTGGGCTTCGCCGCGGAGCTGCTGGGCCGGGCAGGTCTGCACATCCGCACCACCGTCGACACCATCGGCACCCCGGTGCTGCTCGGCGACGTCGCCGTCTATCCCCTCCCCTACCTGGAGCCGCCGGCCACGGCCACCCACCTGGGCGCCGCCGAGGTCACGCACGCCGGCGTGCTCCGCGCCGCGATGGCCCGGGTGCGCGCCGACCTCGAGGGGCGCGCCACCCGCTCGGTCGTGATGTCGCATGCCTTCGTGACCGGCGGAGCCTCCAGCGACTCCGAGCGCGACATCAGCGTCGGCGGCGTGAGCGCGGTGCGCCCCGAGACGTTCCAGGGGGTCGACTACGTGGCGCTGGGGCACCTGCACGGACCGCAGCGGGTCACCGACTCCGTGCGCTACTCCGGGTCACCGGTCGCCATGTCGTTCAGCGAGGCCGACCACACCAAGGGTTCGTTCCTGGTCGACCTGTCCGGCGCCGAGCCGATGGTGACCGCGATCGAGGCGCCGGTGGCCAAGCCACTGGCCAGGCTGCGCGGCACGCTCGAGGAACTGCTCGCCGATCCTGCCCACACCACCGCCGAATCGGCTTGGTGCCAGGTCACTCTCACCGACCAGACGCGCCCCCGGGGCGCGATGGAGCGGCTGCAACGCCGGTTTCCCGGCACGCTGTCGTTGCAGTTCGACGGGCCGACGCCGTTCTCGCAGGCACGGTCCTATGCGGGCCGACTGCGCCGGCGCGACGACCTCGAGGTCTGCTGTGACTTCCTCGAGCACGTCCGTGGTGGCGCCGGTGCCGACGAGACCGAGCGGGCGCTGCTGGCCGAGGCGGTGGAGCAGTCGCGGCGCGAGCGCAGCCGCCGTGACGACGAGGGAGCAGCCGGGACCGATGGTGCGTCCGAGGTCGGCGCCCGGTCGGGCGATCGGGGCGTGGCATGAAGCTGCACCGGCTGAGCATGACCGCATTCGGGCCGTTCGCGGGCACCGAGACCGTCGACTTCGAGGACCTTGCCCGGGCCGGTCTCTACCTGATCCAGGGCCCCACCGGGGCAGGCAAGACCAGCATCCTCGACGCGATCTGCTTCGCCCTGTATGCCGCGGTGCCCGGCTCACGCGCCGGTTCCCGCGGCACCCTGCGCAGCGACCACGCAGCAGCAGGCACGCTCCCACGGGTCGAGCTCGAGCTGACGGTCAGAGGGCGGCGGATGAGGATCACCCGCAGCCCCGCCTTCAGCCGGCCGAAGATGCGGGGCGAGGGTGAAACCACCGTGCAGGCCACGGTGCTGCTGCAGGAGCTCGTCGGCGACGAGTGGACAACCAAGGGCACCCGACTCGACGAGGTGGCCCAGGTCGTCGACGACGTCGTCGGCCTCGGTCTCGAACAGTTCGTCAAGGTGGTGCTGCTGCCGCAGGGCGAGTTCGCTGCCTTCCTGCGTGCGACGCCGGAGGACCGTAGGGGGCTGCTGGAGCGGCTCTTCGACACCAGCCGCTTCACCGACGTCGAGGACTGGCTGGCGACGCGTCGTCGCGAGTCGGCCGCAAGCGTCGAGTCCGCCCGGACCGAGCTGCGGGCGGGCCTGCAGCGGGTCGACGACGTCCTGGGCGATCTCGACCCTCTCGGGCCGGCGGAGACGACGGCCGGGTCCGGTCCTGGTGACGACGCCACGGGGCTGACGGTCGGCCCGGCCGAGGAGGAGCTGTCACCGCCGTGGTCGGAGCTCGACGCCCGCCAGGTCGGCCAGGAGCTCGACGGCAGCGTTTCCCGCGTCGTGGACCTGGCCAGCATCGCGCTGGCGCGGGCCGACCACGCCGCCGGTGAACGCGACCGTGCATCGGCCAGGCTCGCTGATGCCGAGCGGACCGACACGTTGCAGGCCCGCGCCAGGCAGGCGCAGGACACCCTGGCCGCGGTCGCCGAACTGGCGGGGCAGCGTGACCTGAGTGCGCAGATCCTGGAGCAGGCCCGTCGGGCTCGGGAGCTCGCGGCCCACCTGAGCGGCCTCGACACGGCGACGACGGAGGCGGCCGACACCGAGCGGCGAGTGGCCGCCGCCCGGGCGGCCGTGGCCGAGGTGTGCCGCGCCCTCGCCGAGCCGGACGACGGGACCGACCTGCCCGCGGTGCGCCTCCTCGCCGAAGAGGTCGGCTCGGCGGCAGCCGCCCTCACCCGCGCAGGGGCCGCCCTCGACCGTGGGCGATCGAGCCGGTCACGGGCCGATGAGCACGCCGCCCTGGTGACGGCGCAATCGGCGGAGGTGGAGCGGTTGCAGCAGGTCGCGTGTCAGCACGAGGAGCGCCGCAAGACCCTCGCCGCGCAGCTCGAGGCGCTGTCTGCCGTGGCCTCGAAACTCGAAGCGCATCGCTCCCGTGACTCCGCGCTGCGCCGGGCCGTGTCGTTGGCCACCTCACGCTCTCAGGCTGCAGAGCGGATCGACGTTCTGACGGATCAGGAGTCCGTGCTCGCGCCAGCCTCCCTGGCCGACGGCGAGGAGGTGGTGCGCCTGCACCGGCTGCGCATCGAGGGGATGGCCGCCGAGCTGGCCATCGGCCTGGCCGACGGGCAGGACTGCCCCGTCTGTGGATCTGCGGAGCACCCGCGCCCCGCAGAGGGCACCGCGACCGTGTCCTCACACCAGATCGAAGCGGCCGAGCGGCGTGCAGCAGCGTCCCGCACGGTGCACGACGAGGTCCGGCACGAGCTGGCCACGGTCCGGGCTCGGCACGACACCCAGGTCGAGCAGTTGGGCGCGTGTCTGAGCGGTCTGGGCCTGGCCTATGACCCAGCGGACGTGACGATCGATCAGCTGCAGGGCCTGACCGACGAGACGAGGCGCGCAGCCACCGAGGCGCAGGAGGCGGGTCAGGCGCGCGACGACGCCGAGCAGGAGCGGCAGGCGCTGGCCACCTCCGCCGAACGCACCCGAGCAGACCAAGAGGCCGCACGGAACACCCTCGCGGCGGCTGCCGCCACGCGGGATGCCGCACTGGCGGAGGCGAGGAGTGCCGTCAGGGACCTCACCAAGCTGATGAGGGAGCACCACGAGCACTGCCCTTGCGCAGACCCTGCGCTGCCTCCGGACGGGCCGGACAGCGAACCGGCCGCCGGCGGCCTCGACGAACCACCGGCCAGCAGCCTGGAGATGTCCGGCCAGCAGCTACAGGACATCGTTGCCCGACACCGCGCTGCCACCGAGCTGCTGGCCGGGCTGGCCGCTGCGCTGCAGGAGCGGGCGTCGGCGCACCGTGTCCTGGCCCGGGCGCGGGACGCACTGCAGACGGCACTGACTGAGAACGGTTTCGCCGATGCCGAGGCGGCCCGCGCCGCGTCGCGGTCGGATGACCAGATGGCCGCCCTGGAGCGAGAGCTGCGCGAGTTCGACCGACGGCGGGAGACGGCGGCGGCGGTGCTCGCGGAGCCGGAGGTCATGGCGGCACAGGCGAAGGAAGTCCCCGACCTGGAAGCGCTGACCCAGCTCGAGCGCGACGCACGCGAGTCACACACGGCCGCCGACCGCGCTGCCGCGCACTACGCGCGCGCCGAGAGCAGGCTGCGTCAGCTGTCGCGTGAGATCCACACGACGCTCGAGCGGCTCGACACCCAGGAGGCCGCACACAGGAGTCTGCAGGACCTCGCTGAGTGTGTGGCCGGCACCGGGCCGGACAACGAGCTCAAGATGCGGCTGTCAGCGTTCGTCCTGGCCGCACGTCTCGAGGAGGTTGCGCGTTACGCCAACGAGCGGCTCGGGGTGATGAGCGACGGCCGCTACACCCTGCGGCACTCGGACGCGCGGGCAGCACGTGGGGCGCGCAGCGGCCTTGGCCTGCGGGTCACCGACGCCTGGACCGGCATCGAGCGCGAGACGAACACCCTGTCCGGGGGCGAGGCCTTCCTCGCCTCGCTCGCGCTCGCTCTCGGCCTCGGCGACGCCGTCCGCGCCGAGGCCGGCGGCCTCGACCTGCAGACGCTCTTCGTCGACGAGGGTTTCGGCAGCCTCGACGAGGAGAGCCTCGAACACGTCATGGGCATCCTCGACGACCTGCGTGCCGGCGGCCGTGCCGTCGGCATCGTCAGCCACGTGCCGGAGCTGCGCCAGCGCATCCGCGCTCAGGTCCGGGTCACCAAGACCCCGGCCGGGTCGCACCTGTCGGTCTGCACCACCCTCGCCGACGAGGCCGCCGCCTGACGTTCCGCTGCTCAGTGAGGGTCCCTGGTGGGGTCAGTCCTCGAAGGCCTCGGGCGGCGGGCAGGAGCAGACCAGGTGGCGGTCACCGTAGGCGCCATCGACGCGGCGGACCGGAGACCAGTACTTCGCCGTCGGGTCCACGCCCTTCGGGTAGGCCGCGGTCATCCGGTCGAACGGATGCGACCACTCCCCCGCGATCGACTGGGCCGTGTAGGGGGCGTGCCGCAGCACGCTCTCGGCGGCCTCCACCGATCCCGACTCCACCTGCGCGATCTCCTCGCGAATCGCGATCATCGCCTCGATGAACCGGTCGAGCTCGGTCAGGTCCTCGGACTCGGTCGGCTCGACCATCAGGGTGCCGGCGACCGGGAACGACATGGTTGGCGCGTGGAAGCCGTAGTCGATCAGCCGCTTGGCCACGTCATCGACGGTGACGCCGGTGCGCTTGGTGAGGTCTCGCAGGTCGAGGATGCACTCGTGTGCCACCAGACCGTCGGCGCCGGCGTAGAGCACGGGAAAGTGCTCACGTAGCCGCGCCGCGATGTAGTTCGCGGACAGCACGGCCACCTGCGAGGCCCGGGTCAGACCCTCGCCGCCCATCAACCGCACGTAGGCCCACGAGATCGGCAGGATGCTCGCCGAGCCGAACGGCGCGGCCGAGATGGGGCCGACACCGGACTTGGGGCCGGCTTCCTCGGAGAAGGGGTGGTTGGGGAGGAACGGCGCGAGGTGGGAGCGCACCCCGATCGGGCCGACGCCGGGCCCACCTCCGCCGTGCGGGATGCAGAAGGTCTTGTGCAGGTTGAGGTGCGACACGTCGCCGCCGAAGTGGCCGGGTCGGGCCAGGCCCATCATCGCGTTGAGGTTGGCCCCGTCGAGGTAGACCTGGCCTCCGGCGTCGTGCACGAGAGCACACAGGTCGCTGATGGTGTCCTCGAAGACCCCGTGGGTGGAGGGATAGGTCACCATGATCGCGGCAAGGCTGTCGCGGTGCTGGTCGACCTTCGCCGCGAGGTCCTCCATGTCGATCTCGCCACTGGTGGCGGTCTTGACCACGACCACCTTGAGCCCGGCCATCACCGCGCTGGCGGCATTGGTGCCGTGGGCGCTGGCGGGGATCAGGCAGACGTTGCGACCGGTCTCCCCGCGAGAGCGGTGGTAGGCGTGGATCGCCAGCAGTCCCGCGAGCTCCCCCTGCGAGCCCGCGTTGGGTTGTAGCGAGACCTCGTCGTAGCCGGTGATCTCGGCGAGCCAGTCTCCCAGCTGCCCGATCAGTGCCCGCAGCCCCTCGGTCTGATCGGCCGGTGCGAACGGGTGCAGGTTGGCGAACTCCGGCCAGGTGATCGGCTCCATCTCGGTCGTGGCGTTCAGCTTCATCGTGCAGGAGCCGAGCGGGATCATGCCGCGGTCGAGTGCGTAGTCCCGGTCGGCCAACGTGCGCAGGTAGCGAAGCATGGCCGTCTCGCTGCGGTGGCTGTGGAAGACCGGGTGGGTGAGGAAGTCGGTCTCCCGCTGCTGCTCGGCCGACCAGACCGGGCCGGCCGCCATCGCCTCCCGGAGCGACTCCGGCGTCGGCTCCTCCACACCGAAGGCGGCGCAGACCGCGCTCAGGTGCGTCAGGGTGATCGTCTCGTCGGTGCTGATCGAGATCCGGTCGTCGTCGACCGCCCACAGGTTGACGCCCCGCTCCGCGGCCGCGGCGACGACCGGCCGTGCCCGGCCGGGCACGCGCACCGTGAGGGTGTCGAAGAAGGAGGATGTCTCAACCTCTACTCCACCCTGAGATAAACAGGTCGCCAACGCGGCAGCGTGGGCATGCACCGCTCGGCCGATGCGGCGCAGACCGTCCGGCCCGTGCCACACGGCATACATCGACGCCATCACCGCGAGCAGCACCTGTGCGGTGCAGATGTTGGAGGTCGCCTTCTCGCGCCGGATGTGCTGCTCGCGCGTCTGCAGGGCGAGCCGGTAGGCGGGGGCACCGTCGGCGTCGACGCTGACGCCGACCAGTCGGCCGGGCAGCGTCCGCTCCAGCCCCTTCCGCACGCTCATGTAACCCGCGTGCGGTCCGCCGAAGCCCATCGGCACCCCGAACCGCTGCGTGGTGCCGACCGCGACGTCCGCACCCCACTGCGCCGGCTCGCGCAGCAGGGTCAGCGCCAGCAGGTCGGCCGCTGCCGTCACCAGCGCACCGGCGGCGTGGGCCGCCTCCGTCAGCGCCCGCCAGTCCCGGACCTGCCCGTCGGCGCCGGGGTACTGCACCAGCACGCCGAACACCGACCGGCCGCCGGCCGCTCGCTCCAGAGAGTCCTGGTCAAAGACGCCTTCGAGGTCGGCCACGACGACGTCGAGACCCAACGGCTCGGCACGGGTCGAGATCACGGCGACCGACTGCGGCATGGTGTGCCGATCCACCAGCAGCACGGCATCGCTCGGGGCCTTGCTGGCCCGGCGCATCAGGGTCATCGCCTCGGCCGCAGCCGTCCCCTCGTCGAGCAGCGACGCCCCCGCGGTCGGCAAACCGGTCAGATCGCTGACGATGGTCTGGAAGTTGAGCAGCGCCTCGAGCCGTCCCTGGGAGATCTCGGGCTGGTAGGGGGTGTAGGCGGTGTACCACGCCGGGTTCTCGAGGATGTTGCGCCGGATCACCGCCGGGGTGTGGGTGCCGTAGTAGCCGAGGCCGATCATCGAGGTGAGCACGGTGTTGCGCGCGGCCAGGCCGCGCAGCTCCTCGATCACCGCCGGCTCGGAGGGGGCGGGCTCGACCCGCAGCGGCTCGGCGCTGCGGATCTGCGAAGGCATCGCGGTCTCGAGCATCGCCTCGATCGACGGCTGCCCGATGGCTCGGAGCATCGTCTCGACGTCGGAGCTCGACGGGCCGACGTGACGGGACACGAAGTCGGGGCTGGCGAAGAGGTCGTCGGTGGCGGAAGTGGGGGTGACGTGGTCGGACACGAGGGCTCCTGTCGCAGGCGTGGCTGGCGCCTCCCCCTCTGTCACCGTGCAGACGACGGTATGCCGGGTGCCTGGTTCCAGAGTTGCCTCACCCACGTGGTCCTGGCGCCTGAGAGGTTCCGGGGAGTTTGCCCCTTCGGCGCCTCGCCGGTGCGGCGAGGTCTCTCCCACGCAGGGTTGTCAGCGCCCTCAATCTATCAGCGCCACACGCTCTTCCCGGCCACGGCGTCGCGCTCCTTGGCAGCGGGGTCGCTGCGCTCCATCCTCGCTGCCCTGCGTCGCCGCTCAGCCGGTCTTGCGGGCCTGGCGACGGGCACGCAGCTCATCGTCGGGGTGGGCAGCCGGCACATCGTCGTCGGCCCGCTCGCCCGGCAGCTGCGCGAGCTCGCCCTCGACCTCGTGCCAGACCTTGCCCACCGCGATGCCGAAGACGCCCTGCCCGCCCTTGACCAGGTCGATGACCTCGTCGTCGGACGTGCACTCGTAGACGCTGGCGCCATCGCTCATCAGGGTGATCTCGGCCAGCTCGGACACGCCGCGTTCACGCAGCTGGGTCACCGCCACCCGGATCTGCTGCAGCGAGACGCCGGTGTCCAGGAGTCGCTTGATGATCTTGAGGACCAGGATGTCGCGGAAGCTGTAGAGCCGCTGGGTGCCGGAGCCGGACGGATTGCGCACCGTCGGCTCGAGCAGACCGGTGCGCGCCCAGTAGTCCAGCTGCCGGTAGGTCACGCCGGTCGCCCGGCAGGCCGTCGGTCCGCGGTAGCCGACGTCCTCGCGCAGCTCGGGGAGGTCGTCGGTGAACAGCAGGCCCTGGGCGGCAGCGGGCACCTTCTGGGCCGGTTGCTGCGCGTGTCCGGTGGAGCTCACGCCATACCTCCGTGTCCGTGGTGCCGTGGGACTGTCTGGGACGCGGGAGGCGGCCGACGGAAACGACACCGTGGTGATTTCTGCAGACGTTACGGTCGGGCCGGTGCCACGTCAATCACCCTGAGGCGAACCGTCCCGGCGTGTCGGCACCCTTACCGTCAAGTTGAGGTAGAGGATGGACTCGGGTCACGGCGGTGGTTCGCCGCCCTTCTCGAAGTCTTCGGGCGTGACGTGGTCCAGGAACTCGCGGAAGCGCTCGACCTCGTCGTCCTCGTCCGGGGTGATCGCGACGCCGGCCTCGTCCAGCAGGCTGTCCTCGACCAGGATGGGGCTGCCGGTGCGCAGGGCCAGGGCGATGGCGTCGGAGGACCGGGCGCTGATCTCGAGCCCTCCGTCGACGACCAGGCTGGCGAAGTAGATGTTGTCCGTGAGGGCCACGATGCGGACCTCGGTCAACGTGTGACCGAGGGCGTCCAGGAGGTTCTTCATCAGGTCGTGGGTCAACGGCCTGGGCGGCTCGACCCCCTGCTGTGCGTAGGCGATCGCGGTGGCCTCCGGCGCGCCGATCCAGATGGGCAGGTAGCGCTCGCCGCCGCGCTCCCGCAGCAGCACGATCGGGTTGTTGGTCGGCATCTCGACACGGACGCCGAGGACATCGAGCTCTCTCACCCCTTCACCGTACCCGCTCGGGCAGCCCGTGTCGTCGCGCGAGGCGGCGGGTTCAGCGGCGGATCGTGCGGCCGCTCAGGGCAATCGGTCAGCCCGAGGCCAGGCCGGACCGCACCAACCCGGTGTGCAGCGCCACGCACCAGGCGAGGACCTCGGTCGTGGGGTCCTCCGCCGTGCCGTGCGCCGACGCGCTGCCCCGACGCCGGCGCAGGGGGCTGACCACCTGCTGCACCAGGCCGATCTCGCGGTCGGCGGCGGTGCGGAAGGGCCGCAGGTGTCGTGGTTCGACGCCGTATGCCGCGAGCGCGCCGGCCGCGCGGGCCACGGCCAGATCGCCCTCGCCGTAGTGACCGTCCCCGTCCGTGCGCAGGAGCCCGAAGGTGGAGAGGGCCTCGAAGGTCGGGCCGTCGAGCTCGGCGGCCTCGCGCAGCTCGGCAGCGGTCAGCCGCAGGTCAGAGCGCGGACGCAACTGCTCAGGAGTCGGGAGGGTCGGGTCCGGCTCGGCCGGAGGTACGGCCGGTCGGGCACCGCCTGATCCGTCACCCGGAGGCGTGAGGCCCCGATCGAGCGCGTCGAGCGCCTCGCGGATCACCTTGAGCGGCCAGAACCGGTCGCGCTGGGCGGTGAGGATGTAGCGCAGTCGCTCCACATCCTCCGGGGAGAAGGAGCGGTAGCCCGACCCGGTGCGTTGCGGCGTGATCAGCCCCTCGGCCTCGAGGAAGCGAATCTTGGAGATGCTGACGTCGGGGAATTCCGGCTGCAGCTGGGCGAGGACGGCGCCGATGCTCAGCCCGCGGGCACTCACTGACCGCGTCGGGCCGCGCCGTAGTAGACCAGCCGGAACTTGCCGATCTGCACCTCGTCGCCCGTGACCAGCGTGGCCTGGTCGATACGCTCGCGGTTGACGTAGCTGCCGTTGAGCGAACCGACGTCTGCGACGGCGTAGCCGTCACCCTCGCGGCGGAAGACGGCGTGCTTGCGGGAAACGGTCACGTCGTCGAGGAAGATGTCGCTGTCGGGGTTGCGCCCGACGGTGATCTCCTGCGCGTCCAGCAGGAACCGCGCGCCGGTGTTGGGTCCACGCAGCACCACCAGCAGCGCCGTGCCGGGGCGGAGCGCCTCGATGGTTGCCTGGTCCTCCGACGGAAGAGGGGGTTCGCCCTCGAACGCCTTCTCCCGCAGCTCCGGCTCTTCGACGCCGGGCAGGTGCACCGTCGTCCGGTCGCTTGACGACGAGGACGGGTGCTCGGAATCGTGCTCGGTCATGAAGGGCACCTGCTTTCGGGGCGGCGGGACTGGCGGAAGGGGCGCCGACACCTCAACCCTAGATGACGGCGGCCCCGCCGCGTGAGGGGTATCCACCGATTCCGGGTCAACCCGGGCGAGAAGTCGGCATCCTGCCCGGTGCGTCTGCGGAGCCAGCCTGGAACCTGGCTCCGCGCGGGGGCTCAACCGAGCTGGGCGCGGTAGGCCTCGACGTCGAGCAGCTCCTGGGTTGCGTCCGGGTCGGCGAGCTTCACGTCATACATCCAGCCCTCGCCGTAGGGGTCGGTGTTGATCTGCTCGGGGGCGGCGTCGAGTCCCTCGTTGACCCCGACCACTTCACCGGCGAGTGGCGCGTAGAGGTCGCTGACCGACTTGGTCGACTCCACCTCACCGCACGCGTCCCCGACGGCGATGGTGTCCCCCACCGAGGGCAGGCTCACGTAGACGACGTCACCGAGCGCGTCCTGAGCGAAGGCCGTGATGCCGACCCGAGCCACGCCGTCGCCCTGGTCGCGCACCCACTCGTGCTCTGCGGTGTAACGCAGATCCTGCGGGTAGTCCAAATCGCTCATGACGCTCCTCGAGAAGGGTGACGGGTCACTGGGTGGGGGTGGCCGTGGGTACCGGCTGAGCGTAACGATGCGCGGGAGGCGAGTGCAATGCATCGATGTGGACGGTCTGGGACTGGGTGATCGTGGGGTGTCCCCCGAGCTGACGCACATTCTCCGCCAGCCCGCCGGGGATCGCCATCGCCGCCGCCATGGTGTGCGGGTCACCGATCGCCAGGATCCGGTATGGCGGTCGCACGCCCACACCGTCCACCTGCACCGTCCCGTCCTGGGCCGTGCCGAAGTAGGTGCTCGCGACGACGCGCACCGGACCGATCTGCACCGCCTCCGCCCCCGCGTCCCGCAGTTCCTGCAACGCGTCGAGCAGGACCGAGTCGGTGATCTCGTGACGCGGATCGCCGATGGTGATGGTGATCCCCGGGCCCTTGGCGGGCACCGTGCCCGCGAGGACCTCCAGCGAGGACAGCCGCTCCCTCGCGGCCTTGCGGGCCTCGCGGTCGCTGGCCCCACCGCTGACCAGCTCGTCGCGGGTGCGCCGCAGCTGCGCCGCGTCCTTGTCGAGCCGGTCGGACCGCTGGCTCACGTCGTCGAGGAGGCCGACCAGCTCGGTCTGGCGCAGGGCGTCCAGGCCCTCCGAGCGGGTCTGGCGCACCTGGGTCACGATGGCGAAGCCCAGCAGCAGGGCGAGGACGGTGGCCAGCGCGTTCGCCTTGGTGGCGCGCGGCGCGCCCATGCGCACGAGCCGGCGCCACCCGGTCGCGCCGCCGCTCATGCTCGTGGTCGCGCTCCTCGGCGGCGGGTTCGCTCCGCCTCCTTCTCGCCGCTCATCGTCGCCGCGGCTCTGTGTGGGGTGGTTCATGCGTGGAAGAGGTGTCGACGGATGCTGGCCACGTTGGAGAAGATCCGAATGCCGAGCACGACCACGACCCCCGTGGACAGCTGCGAACCCACCCCGAGCTGGTCGCCGAGGAAGACGATGAAGGCGGCGACGACCACGTTGGACAGGAACGAGATGACGAAGACCTTGTCGTTGAAGATGCCGTCGAGCACCGCCCGGACCGCGCCGAAGACGGCGTCCAGGGCGGCGATCACCGCGATCGGCAGGTAGGGCTGCATCCACACCGGCACGGTGGGATGGAACAGCAGCCCGACGAGGATGCCGACGACCATGCCGATGGCTGGGATCACGATGCGTCCTCGGAGGTGGGCGTGGTCGGTGGGGTCGAGGCGGTGCTCCTCGTGGGCACGGGCTTGGCCACGCGCAGCTGCAGGGCCGGCGACGCCGAGACCTGCAGCGACTGCTCCGTCTTGACCGTCGCCTGGATGCCGAAGGTCTCCTGCAGCGACGAGAGGTAGTGCCCGCCGCTGCCCCGCGAGAAGGTGGTGGGCATCGTATCGGGGTCGCCGATCGCCGTGATCACGTAGGGCCGGGTCAACGGCCGGAAGTTGACCAGGATCGCCTCGCCGGCGAACCGGATCGCGGACTGGGCGGTGAGCCGTTGCCCGTTGATCGAGACCGCCTCCGCCCCCGACTTCCACAAGCCGTTGACGATGATCTGCAGGTCCCCCGACGTGACCCGTCCGGCGTTCTCCTCCGTCTGGGTCCTGGGGTCGACGTCGCCGTCCGCCGCGGCCTGGTCCGGCCTGGCGTCGTCGATGGTCAGGAGCACTCCCGGCCCGGTCAGCGGCACGGCGCCGACTCCTCGCGCGATCGCGGTGAGCTGCTCGGCGAGCTGGGACTCGTGGCCCCGGACCAGCGCCTGCTGCTGGGCCTGCTGGATCTGCGCCCGCAGCGCCGCGATGGTGGCGGCCTGCCGGTCGCCATCCGCCTGCCGGGACTCGATCTGGGCGATCAGGCGCTGCTTGGCCTCGGCGGCGGCGGTGGTCGGCACCCGCAGGGACAACGCCGCCACGGCCACGAGGAAGCCGATGACGACCGCCGTGAGCAGCAGCATCGGGGTCCGCGTGCCCGACGTCCGGGGCCTGCCCGCGCGCTCCCGGGCGTCGGCCTCGGCGGCATATCCCGGATCCAGGGGTCGGCGCATCATCTCGTTGAGCAGGGTCATCGAGGCGTCGACCGGGCGACGCGCGGCCGGTCGGAACTGGTCGCTCACCGTCGCTCCCGGCCGCCCGCGGCGTCACGCACCATCTGGCGCACGTGCACGGCATACATGATCCCAGCAACCCAGTAGAGGACCGTTCCCCACCAGGCGAAGGCCCAACCGATGACCTGGACCACCGTCGCCGCCGTGCTCCCACCCTGGCCGAGCAGGATGAGGGGGAAGGCGCTGAGCAGGTTGAACGTGGCTGCCTTGCCGATGAAGTGGACGGGTGGCAGCGGAAGGTGGTGGGCCCGGAGCACCGGACCCAGCGCGGCGATGAAGACCTCGCGGGCGAGCAGCACGCCCACCAGCCACCACGGGATCGCGTCGACCCAGCCGAGTCCGAGCAACGTCGCCAGGATGTAGAGGCGGTCGGCGAGCGGATCGAGGACCTGGCCGACGCGGGTGACCAGCCCGTAGCGGCGCGCGATCTTGCCGTCGAGGTAGTCGGTGACCCCCGAGACCATGAGCACCACCGCCGCCCAGGTGGTGTGTGAGCCGTCGATCAGCAGCCACAGGAACAGCGGCACGCCGACCAGCCGGAGCAGGGACAGGACGTTGGGCACGGTCAGGACCCGGTTGCTCACCACGAGGTGGCCCTCGTGGCCGTCGACCGGCCGCGCCCGCTGCGACGGTGGCCCGCCGACATCATCCCTCACGCCCCAGAGCCTAAGCGGTGCTCGGCGATTCCCGCGTAGGCGACCTCCCGCCCAACACGCTGTGAATCTGCTTGACCCTGTGCACCGCCCCTGTGAGTCTCGAGCGCATGCCACCTTCGCAGGATGGGTCCCTGCTGCCCGCTTCCCCCACACCTGGTGTCGGCCTGACCGTCCGCGACGTCACCAAGCGGTATGGCGACACGCTCGCGGCCGATGCCATGTCGCTCGACCTGGCGCCCGGTGAGGTCCTCGGGTTCGTCGGGAGCAACGGCGCCGGCAAGAGCACACTGATGCGGATCATCCTGGGGGTGCTGGCGTCCGACTCCGGGCAGGTCCTGTGGCAGGGCACACCCATCACCGCCGACGGTCGGCGACAGATCGGTTACATGCCTGAGGAGCGCGGGCTCTACCCGCGGATGAGGGTCGGCGACCAGCTGCACTACCTGGCGCGGCTGCACGGCCTGTCATCCTCCGACGCCGACACCTCGGTGGACCGGTGGCTCGCACGCCTCGGCATCGCCCACTACCGCGGCAGCGAGGTGCAGAAGCTCAGCCTCGGCAACCAGCAGCGCGTGCAACTGGCGGCGGCGATGGTCCACGACCCTGTCCTCCTCGTGCTGGACGAGCCGTTCTCCGGCCTGGACCCGATCGCCGTGGACGTGATGAGCCAAGTGCTGCGTGACACCGCTGCCCGGGGGGTCCCCGTCATCTTCTCGAGTCATCAGCTCGAGCTCGTCGAGCGGCTGTGCGACCGGGTCGCGATCGTCCGCCGTGGCCGGGTCGTGGCGGCCGGCACGGTTGACGAACTGCGCTCTGGCAGCGCGATGCAGCTGGTCATCGATGCGCCCGGCGCGCGACCGGGGTGGGCCGACGGGCTCGCCGGGGTCGCCGTCCACGACAGCGGCGGGACGGTGACTGTCCTCGAGCTGTCGCCCGGCACGGACGAGCAGGCCGTGCTGAAGGCGGCGCTCGCCACCGGCCCGGTCCGCTCGTTCGCGCCGCGGCAGCCCTCGCTCGCCGAGTTGTTCCGCCACGTCGTCTCCGAGGAGGTGACGGCATGACGGGCACCTCCTCCGCCGCCCCCGGGCGCTTCGGACCGGTCTGGCTCGTGGCCACCCGTGAGATCCGCACACGGTGGGAGTCGAAGGCCTGGCGCCTCATCACCCTGGTCACCCTGATCGCAGTCGTCGGCTTCGTGGTCGTCATGAAGTTCGTCTCCGGTGGTGGCCCGGACGCGACTGTCGGCTATGTCGGCGGACAGGCGGTCGGACAGCAGATCACGGCGAGCGGGAAGGCGACCGGCCTGGACGTGGAGACCAGGAAGGTGAGTGCGGACGCGGGACGGCAGCAGGTCCGCGACGGCGACCTCGACGCCTTGGTGCGCATCGACCCTCGAGGCGTGGTCCACGTCACGGCGAAGCGGGAGCTGGGCAGCGACGTCGAGGCGGCGGTGACCGCGCTGGCCCAGCAGACCGCCATCCACGAGCAGGTCACCAAGCTCGGCGGCGACCCGGCGACCTTCGAGCGGGCGGTGGCGGCGGCCCATCCGCAGGTGACCAACCTGGAGCCACCGCGCACGTTCTCACCGGATCAGCTGGCGCTGGGCGTCATCGCAGGCGTCCTCATCTACCTCTCGCTGATGATGAACGGTCAGATCGTGGCGCAGGGAGTCGTGGAGGAGAAGTCCAGCCGCGTCGTCGAGCTGCTGCTGGCAGCGGTCCGGCCCTGGCAGCTCATGGCCGGCAAGGTCCTGGGCATCGGCTTGCTGGGACTCGCACAGATGGTCGTCATCGCCGGCGGCGGAGCGATCGCCGCCGTCGCCACCGGGGTCCTGACCATCTCGATCGCGGCCACCCTGAACGTGGTGGTCTGGCTGGTCGTCTGGTTCGTCCTCGGGTTCTTCGCCTACGCCCTGGTCTTCGCGGCGGCCGGAGCCCTGGTCTCGCGTCAGGAGGACGTCGGCGGTGTCGTGATGCCGCCCCTGATGCTCGTCATCCTCGGTTATGTCATCGGGGTGTCGGTCCTGCCCAGCGACCCCGCCAACGGGGTCGTGCGCGTGCTCTCCTGGCTGCCCGTCTTCTCCCCGACGCTGATGCCGATCCGGGTGGCGATGGGCGGGGTGCCGGCCTGGGAGCTGGTGCTCGCGGTCGCCCTCATCGTGCTGGCGATCCCGGGGCTGATCTGGCTCGCCGCCCGGATCTACAGCAACGCCGTGCTCCGCACGGGAGCCAGGGTGAAGGTCAGGGACGCGTTCCGTTCCCTCTGACCGGGTGCAGCTCGGGTGCAGCGCGCTCAGGCCGGCGCGACTCCGTCGCCGTCGGGGTTGCCTTCGGCAGACGGCCCTGGGTCGGGCACCTGCGGGGGTGCCGCCTGCCGCCCGAGGGCGACCACGGCCGTGGAGGCCGCCACGCCAGTCGCCAGCGAGGCCAGCGCCCACCAGGGACCCGACATCTTGCGGCCCATCACCGCGTCGAGCGACAGGTCGCCCGGACCGGTCTCGGCCAAGGCGGTGAGCGCGGCGATGATCGTGCCGTTGAACTCGTAGCCGCCGTTGGCGTTCCAGAACCCGTTGGGCAGGTGGACCGTGCGGATGGCGGTGGCCATGACACCGGTCAGGGCGGCAGTGGCCACCGGGGTGGCCAGGCCGGCGGCCAGCAGAGCTCCGCCGGCCGTCTCGGTCGCACCGGCCGCGAACGCGTTGCGGCGGGTCGGGTGCAGCCTCAGGGATCGCATCATCCCCTCGGTGCCCTCCATTCCCGGTCCCTCGAACCAGCCGAAGAGCTTCTGCGTTCCGTGGCCGATGAAAAGGCCACCGATGAACGCCCGTGCGACAAACCGTGCGATGTGCATGTCTGCACTCCTCCCAGTGGGAACTGACTCGACCCTACGACCAGCGCCGCCCTGCCGCTACCTCAGACCGTGGTGGCCCTGTGCCGCGGGCCGGTCGGGATCGCCACCAGCCAAGGAGGTGAGGACGCCGTCCCGAACGCCCCCCTGGGCGCGGTGCCCCACGGCCGCGGGCTGTGGGGCGGCGCTCCCGGGGGCCTGCTCCTGCGGCTCGGTGTGCACGTACTTCCCGCCACGCAGGGCCGAGGCCAGCGCAGCGATCACGCACGCCGCGATCGCAAACGCGAAGGCGACCCCCAGGCCGTCGGAGAAGGGACCGGAGATCAGCGAGGGGAAGAAGCGGCGACCGGTCAGGTAGTGCGCGTTCGCGGCGGGCAGCTGGCCAAGGACCTGCGGACCGAGGAGCGTCTGCACCGGGTTGTAGCCGAGCAGTGAGGAGAAGAGCACCCCCACCGGCGGGAGCTGCGCCACCTTGTCGGCCGCGTCGGCCGGGACGCCCTGAGCGGTGAGGCCGGTGGCCAGCGTGTGCGGGAGCGACCTCGCGAGGCCGGTGATCATCAGCGAGAAGAAGATGCCGATGGACAGCACCATGGCGGAGTTCTGGAAGGTGGTGCTCATCCCGGCGCCGACGCCGCGCTGGCCCGGCGGAAGGCTGTTCATGATGCCCGCGCGGTTGGGCGCGGCGAACAGCCCCATCCCGATGCCGTTGACCAGCAGGGCCAGGGCGAACAGCCAGTAGCTGAAGTCGACGGGAAGCAGCAGCAGCCACACGAAGCTGCCGGCGGCTACCAGCATGCCGACGGTCGCGAACGTGCGGGCACCGAACCGGTCGGAGAGCCAACCCGAGGTGGGACCCGCGACGAGGAACCCCGCCGTCAACGGCAGCATGTAGATGCCGGCCCACAACGGCGTCGACTCAAAGGTGTAGCCGTGCTGGGGCAGCCAGATCCCCTGCAACCAGATGATCAAGATGAACATCAGGCCGCCGCGACCCAGAGCCCCGAGCAGGCTTGCCAGGTTGCCCGCCAGGAAGGCCCGGATCCGGAACAGTCCCAGGTGGAACATCGGCTCGCGGACCCGCGTCTCCACGACACCGAAGACGCCCAGCACCACCACCCCCCCGACCAGCGCGACGAGCACCCACGGGTTGGTCCAGCCCATGGTGTGCCCGCCGTAGGGCTGGATGCCGTAGGTGATGCCGACCAGGACGGCGATCAGACCCGCCGCGAAGGTCGCGTTGCCCCACCAGTCCATCTCCGCATGTCTGCGCACCCCCGTGTCGTGCAGCTTGAGGTAGGCCCACACCGTGCCGAACAGCCCGATCGGCACCGAGACCAGGAAGACCAGGTGCCACTCGATGGGAGCGAGCAGGCCACCGACGATCAGCCCGATGAACGAACCGGCAATCCCGGCAACCTGGTTGAGGCCCAGTCCCAGACCGCGCTGGTCGACCGGGAAGGCGTCGGTGATGATCGCGTTGGAGTTGGCCATCAGCATCGCCCCGCCGACCCCCTGCAGGATCCGCATCAGGATCAGCCAGAGCACCGCCGGCGTACCGTGCATCCAGGTCACCGACAGCAGGATGGAGAACACGGTGAAGACCGCGAACCCGGCGTTGTACATCTTGACCCGGCCGTACATGTCCCCGAGTCGCCCGAAGCCCACCACCAGCACGGCGGTGACCACCATGTAACCCATGATCAGCCAGAGCAGCAGACTGGTGTTGCCCGGCTCGAGCGGGTTGATGCCCACACCCCGGAAGATGTCCGGCAGCGCGATCAGCAGGATCGACATGTTGATGGTGGCCATCAGGACCCCGAGCGTGGTGTTGGACAGCACCACCCACTTGTAACGAGGGCTCGCGACGTCGCGCGCGGCCCTCTCCTGTCGCGCTCGTGCCCTCGTCGACTCGGTATGCCGTCCGCTCATCTGTGTCCCTCCGCGGCCCGACCGAGGCCTCCAGCGTGCGATTAGTTGCCTTCGGTTAACTAATCTACTCCGCCGCGCTCCGGAACGTTGCGCACCCACCGGTTCGGGGCATGGCAAGGGCCCACACACCGACCTGTTGTGTGGGCCCTCGACCTCGAGTGCTCCCAGTCGGGATGACAGGATTTGAACCTGCGACCCCCTGACCCCCAGTCAGGTGCGCTACCAAGCTGCGCCACATCCCGTTGTTCAGTTGTCGGGCGTGGCAGAGGGCCAAACTCAATCAACCCCACCAGTCGAGGGCGCTACCAAGCTGCGCCACGTCCCGGGAAGCTCCCGAAGGAGCGATCAGAACTCTAGCGCACGCACTCCCCCGGTTCCGAATCGCCACAGCGCATGTCCGGCCCGGCCGTGGCGGGGTGGTGACTCACCGGCGACGACGCTTCTCGCGCACCCTGACGGACACTTCGATCGGGCTGCCTTCGAAGCCGAACTCCTCACGCAACCGCCGCTCGATGAAGCGGCGGTAGCCGGCCTCGAGGAAGCCGCTCGCGAAGACCACGAACCGTGGCGGCCGGGTCGACGCCTGCGTCGCGAACAGGATCCGCGGTTGCTTGCCGGAGCGCACCGGGTGCGGGTGGCCGGCCACGATCTCGCCCAGGAAGGCATTGAGGCGGCCGGTCGGAATCCGGGTGTCCCAGGAGTCCAGCGCGGTCTCGATCGCCGGGACGAGCCGGTCCATGTGCCGGCCGGTGCGGGCCGAGATGTTGACCCGGGGCGCCCAGGGCACCTGCACGAGCTCCTTCTCGATTTCGCGCTCGAGGTAGTAGCGGCGCTCCTCGTCGAGCAGGTCCCACTTGTTGTAGGCGATGACGAGGGCGCGGCCGGAGTCGACGACCTGCTGGATCACGCGCACGTCCTGCTCGGCGATCGGTTCCTCGGCGTCGATGAGCACCACCGCCACCTCGGCCTTCTCGAGTGCGGTCTGGGTGCGTAGCGAGGCGTAGAAGTCCGCGCCGCGGGTCTGGTGCACCCGGCGCCGGATTCCCGCGGTGTCGACGAACCGCCAGGTCTTGCCGCCGAGCTCGATCATCTCGTCGACCGGGTCGCGGGTGGTCCCGGCGACGGGGTCGACCACGACCCGGTCCTCCCCCGCGAGCTGGTTGAGCAGGCTGGACTTGCCGACGTTCGGCCGGCCGAGGAGCGCCACGCGTCGCGGGCCGCCCCGTGAGTAGGCACCGGAGACGCCCGAGACGTCGGGCAGGGCCTCGAGCAGTGCGTCGAGCACGTCTCCGCTGCCGCGGCCGTGCAGCGCCGAGACCGGCCAAGGCTGCCCGAGCCCGAGCGACCACAGCATGGCGGCGTCGGCCTCCGCGCGCAGGTCGTCCACCTTGTTGGCGACCAGCACGACGGGCTTGCCCGACCGCCGCAACAGCTTGACGACCGCCTCGTCGGTGTCGGTCGCGCCGACCGTCGCGTCCACGACGAACATGACGACGTCCGCCATCTCGACGGCGACCTCCGCCTGCTCGGCGACCCGCAGGTGGATGCCGCGGGCGTCCACCTCCCATCCCCCGGTGTCGACCAGCGTGAAGCGGTGGCCGGTCCACTCGGCGTCGTAGGCGACCCGGTCACGAGTCACTCCGGGCACGTCCTCGACCACGGCCTCGCGGCGGCCGAGGATCCGATTGACCAGGGTCGACTTGCCGACGTTCGGGCGGCCGACGACCGCCACCACGGGTCGGGTCTCCCCCGCCTCCAGCTCAGCGCCGGAGTCTTCCCGCTCGATGAGGTCGCGGTCCTCGTCGCTGAGCTCGAACTCCTCCAGCCCCGCACGCAGGACGCGCTCGACGTCGCCCCCACCGTCGTCCTGCGGCGGCGCGGCGCTCGCGTCGTCGGCGGGGGTGTCGGTCTGCTGCTCGTTCACGGGCAGGGGCCCTTCAGGTCGTGGTGCGGGGGGTTGAACTACCCATTGTCGCTCACGTCGGACGGTGGTCGCTCCGGCAGCGCCATGCCGACCCGCTCGACGGTGGTCTGCACGTGCTCGGTCATGGCGACGCGCATCTGCTCGGTAGCGATCCGTCGCTGGTCACGACCCGGGAGTCCGGGCTGCCCCTTGAGGGTGAACGGCTCGCCGAAGGCCACGATGACCCGACTCCTGGGGCCCGGCAGCGAGCCACGGGCGTCCCGCTTGCGGGTGCCGAGCAAGGTGACCGGCACGACCGGGGCTCCGGTGCGCAGTGCGAGCCACGTCGCCCCCTGGTGGATGTGCGCGACGTCGCCGCGACCGCGGGTGCCTTCCGGAAAGACCCCGACCACCCGGTCGTCATCGAGGGCCGACACGGCCGTCATGAGGGCGTTGCGGTCACCGGTGGTGCGGTCGATCGGGATCTGGCCGAGGGCCCGCAGCAACCAGCCGACGAAACCGTGGAACAGCTCCTTCTTGACGATGATGTTGGCGGCGCGGGGGGCTGTGCCGAACAGCAGTGGGCCGTCGAGGAACCCGAGGTGGTTGGACACGAGGATTGCCGCTCCGCGCCGCGGCACCCGGTCCCTGTCGACCACCTGCACGTCATACAGCGTGCGGAAGACGACCTGCCCGAGCCGCCACCCGATGATCGACCGGCGTCGGTGCGGCGCCGGGTAGCGTTCAGCCACAGTGCTGCCCGGTCTTGGTGGCCACCACGCCCAGGACCGCCTCGACCGACTGCTCGAAGGTCAGGGCAGAGGTGTCGACGGTCTCCACCCCGGGCGCCGCCTCCATGAACTGCGAGACCGTCGAGTCGTCGCGGTCGCGTCGGATGATCTGCTCGCGGGTCGCCTCCACCGACGCCCGGTCGCTGCCTCCGTGCAGCTCGGTCGAGCGACGGGCGAGCCGCGCCCTCTCGTCGGCCATGAGCAGGACCCGCACCTCGGCGTCGGGGGCAACGACCGTGGTGATGTCGCGGCCCTCGGCGACGACTCCGCCCACCGTGCGGCGCGCCTCGAGGATCAGCACCCGCTGCCGGTCCTGCAGCTCCTCGCGCACGTCAAGGTTCGTTGCCACCTGTGAGACCGACTCCGAGATCGACGTCGTGCGGATCGCCTGGTCCACGCTGACACCGTCGACCGTGACCGACGGAGCCGCCGGGTCCGTGCCCATCACGAGCGGGAGGTCGCGAGCTGCCGCGGCGACGGCGTCCTTGTCCGCCAGGTCGATCTGCCGCTGCACGCACCACCAGGTGAGCGCCCGGTACATCGCCCCCGTGTCCAGGAAGGCCAGGCCGAGCCGCGCGGCAACGGCCTTGGAGACGCTGGACTTGCCGGTGCCGGAGGGGCCGTCGATGGCGATCGTGAGGGGTGGGGAGGAGGCGTCGGTCATTCGAGGGAGTTTAGTGGTGCTCGCGGTCCGGCCCGGACACAGCCCGCGCGCGCTCACGTGTGGACGCGCCACCCGCGGGCCAGCAGCTCGTCCTCGAGGCGCTCTCCCACTGCCGGCAGCACGGCCAGCTCGGCGATCCCGAAGGGCGCCCCGACCCCGTGCTCGAGGCGCAGGTCCTCGAGGTTGATGCCCGCGTCGCCCATGTCCTGGAAGAGACGACCCAGTGCCCCCGGCTCGTCGGGCACCACGACGAGAACGGTGGCGTATGCCGTGGGCTCCGCCCCGTGCTTGCCCGGGATGCGGGCGTGCCCCGTGTTGCCGTGGGCGACCATCCTGGCCAGGGTCGCCCGCGACCCCGGGGCCAGGTCGGCGAGCGCCGCGACCGTTTCGGCGAGGTCGGCGGCCAGTGCGACCAGCACCTGCCGCACCGCCGGCGCGTTGGCCGCGAGGATCTGCGTCCACAGCAGGGGGTCGCTCGCCGCGATGCGTGTGACGTCGCGAATCCCTTGCCCGGACAAGGCGACAGCGCTCGCCGGCAGGTCACGCAGGCGGCCCGCGACCAGGCTGGCCACGATCTGGGGCACGTGGGAGACGGCGGCCACGGCCTCGTCGTGCTCTCCGGGTGCAAGTCGCACCGGTGCGGCGCCGACCGAGGCCGCCACGCCGGTGACGAGCTCGACGGCGGCCGGGGTCGACTCCGGCCCCGGCACCACAACCCAGGTGCGTCCCTCGAAGAGGTCAGCCTCGGCGGCCACCGCACCGGAGCGCTCGCGACCGGCCATGGGATGGGACCCGACATACCTGTCCAGTGGCACGCCGGTGGCCCGGAGCGCCTCGAGGACGGACCCCTTGACCGAGGCGACGTCCGTGACCACGCAGTCGCGCCAGTGCCGCAGCTCGTCGGCGACCACCGCCGCCGTGACGTCGGGGGGTGCGGCCACCACGACCAGGTCCGGTGCCGCCGCGACCCTCTCTGCCAGCTCGCCGGCCCCGAGGTCCCGGGCCAGCGCCACCGCCGTCGGCGACGGGTCCGCGAGGGACACGGTCACGTCGAGGCGCCGCAGCGCCAGCCCCAGGCTCGTGCCGATCAGCCCGGTGCCGACGATGCGGACGTGCCCCACCGTCATCGGAGTGTCCCGGCGGCGCTCATCGGGCCCTCACTGGGCAAGGTCCCGGCGCAGCGCCGCCGCACCCCGCAGGTAGACGTGGGTGATCTCCGAGCGCGGCAGTGCCGTGTTGACGTGAGCCATCAGCCGAATCACCAGGGGCATCGCGCCGACGACATCGAGCTCCTGTGTGCACATCAGCGGGATGTCCCCCATGCCGAGCTCGCGCGCCGCCACGGCCGGGAACTCGCTGCGCACGTCGGGTGTCGCGGTGAACCACACCGAGATGACGTCGGCCAGATCGATGCCGTTGGCCTCGAGCACCGCCGTCACGAGCTCACGGGTCGAGGCCAGCACGTGCTCGCGCTCGTCCACGTCGAGTTGGATGGCCCCACGGACCGCACGCACCGCCGTCGCCTGCTCACTCACGCGTGGCACGGTAGCGAATCGCCGCGTGCGACCGGGCGCCCGTCCACCCACAGGACAGCACCGCGCCCGGAGCCCAACGCCGCGTTCACCCCCCCGCATCAAGGCTCTCGGCCGGGGCGTCGGGCGTCATCGCCGACAGCAGCTCGTAGATGACGTGCGACGCGGCGATGGCGGTGATCTGGGCGTGGTCGTAGGCGGGAGCCACCTCGACGACGTCTGCGCCCACGAGCTGTCGGCCGCGCAGCGCACGCACCATCCGCAGCAGCTCCCGGCTGGTGAGGCCGCCGGCCTCCGGCGTGCCGGTCCCGGGCGCGTGCGACGGGTCGAGCACGTCGATGTCGATGGAGACGTAGGTGGGCCGGTCCCCCAGCCGGGCAAGCATTCGCTCGATCGCTGCCCCGGCCCCGTCCTGTTCGACCTCGTCGCACCCCACGATGGTGAAACCCAGCCGCTTGTCGTCACGCAGGTCGCTGCGACCGTAGAGCGATCCGCGGATCCCCATGTGGATGCTGGCTTCCAGGTCAACCAGGCCCTCCTCGGAGGCGCGACGGAACGGTGTCCCGTGCGTGGTGCTGGCGCCGAAGTAGGTGTCCCATGTGTCCAGGTGCGCGTCGAAGTGCAGCACGGCCAGCGGTCCGTGCTCCGCGGCGGCGTTGCGCAGCAGCGGCAGCGCGATGGTGTGGTCACCACCGATGGTGACCAGGCGCGCGCCGGAGCTGGTCAGCGCATGGGCTGCGGTCTCGACCTGGTGCACCGCCTCGCCGATGTCGAACGGGTTGGCCACCACGTCTCCCGCATCCACGACCTGCGCGGCCGCGAAGGGCTCGACGTCCTGCACCGGGTTGTAAGGCCGCAGCAGCCGGGAGGACTCCCGCACGTGCGACGGCCCGAAGCGGGCGCCGGGCCGGTAGCTCACCCCGCTGTCGAACGGCACACCGAGCACGGCGAGGTCGGCGCGGTCCACCTGGTCGATCCTGGGCAGGCGAGCAAAGGTCGCAAAGCCGGCGTAGCGCGGGTTCAGACTGGCGTCCGGCGGCCCCAGGGGGCCAATGGGGACGGGAGCGTCGTTCACGGCATACCTCCAAGGGCGGGTCACGTAGTGGCCCCAATATGCCTCACGCGGCGCCTGCAGGGCCTGGGCCGGTCCCGCCGGCAGGTCGCCCGAGCGACTCCCGCTTGCTACAGGCCGGCGGCCGAGTAGAGCGCCCCGATCTCCTGGCTGTTGAGCGGCCGCATCTTGCCCGGTCGCAGGTCGCCCAGCCGGATCGGCCCCACATCGGTGCGCACGAGCGACTCGACCGGATGCCCGACCGCGTCCAGCATTCGCCGCACCACGTGCTTGCGACCCTCGTGCAGGACCACCTCCACCAGCGCCTTGCCGGGCCGGGAGTCCACCACCTTGAACGAGTCGACCGCCACCGGCCCGTCCTCGAGCTCGACACCGGCACGCAGCCGCTTGCCCAGGTCACGGGGCACCGGCCCGGGGATCTGCGCGAGATAGGTCTTGCGGACGCCGTATGCCGGGTGCTGCAGCCGGTGGGCCAGGTCACCGTCGTTGGTGAGCAGGAGCAGGCCCTCGGTGTCCGCGTCCAGGCGGCCCACGTGGAAGAGCCGCTCCTTGCGGTCGCCCACGTAGTCGCTGATCGAGGGACGCCCGAGCTCGTCGTTCATGGTCGAGACCACGCCGAGCGGCTTGTTGAAGGCCAGGTAGAGGCGCGACTCGTCCAGCTGCACCCGCGTGCCGTCGACGTGGACGACCTGGCGGCCGGGGTCGATCCGCACACCGAGCTCGCGCACCACGTGGCCGTCGACCTCGACCCGGCCCTCGCTGATCAGGTTCTCGCAGGCCCGTCGGCTGCCCACTCCGGCTGCGGCCAGCAGCTTCTGCAGGCGCACCCCGTCGGGATCGTGCACGTCCACGCTGGGCCGGGCCGCGCGCTCACGGTCCGGCCGGCCCGACTTGCCGCCTGGTCCGCCCGTGCGCGCGCCGGCGGCGCGGCCCGCTGCCCCGTGTCCTCGGCCGCGGGCGCCGGCTCCCGGCTTACCCCTCCCGCTCCGACCACCCGGCCCCGGGCCGCGTCCTCGCTCCGCTCGTTTCCTCACGCCGTCGTCGCCGCTCATCCGCGTCCTCGTTCCGCCAGCTCGTCCAGCATGTCCACTTCGGGTAGGTAGGGGGCCAGCGCCGGCAGGTCGTCCAACGAGCCGAGGCCGAGCCGTTCGAGGAAGTAGGAGGTCGTGCCGTAGAGCGTGGCGCCGTTCTCCCCCTCGGCGCCGACCTCCTCGATCAGGTCCCGCGACAACAGCGTCCGCACCACCCCGTCCACGTTGACGCCTCGCACCGAGCTCACCCGGGAGCGGGAGATCGGCTGCCGGTAGGCGATCACCGCGAGGGTCTCGAGGGAGGCCTGGGTCAGTTTCGCCTGCTGGCCGTCGAGCAGGAACTTCTCCACCACCGGCGCATAGGCGCTGCCGCTGTAGACCCGCCAGCCCCCCGCCACGTTGCGCAGGGTGAAGCCGCGCTGCGCCTGTTCATAGTCCTGCTGCAGGTCGGTCAGGTGCGCTACGACGTCGTCCACGGGCAGCTCGAGCGCCGTGGCCAGCGCCATCTCCGTCACCGGCCCGTCGACCACCATGAGCACCGCCTCGATGGCGCTGCGTGCGCCGCCCGGGAAGTCGTTGACGTCGAACGCCACCTGCTCCGGCTCGACCTCAGGCTCGGGTCCGGCCGTCTCGATCGGGTCATCCGTCACGAGGGTCCTCCTTGGTCGGTGCTGGGTTCGTCCGGGCTCTCCGGCTCGTCGAACTCATCGGTGATGTCCACGTCTCCCTCGTCGTCACCGGTCCAGCGGACGGTGAGCTCACCGAGGGCCTGCTCCTGCTCGAGGGCCACGGCGGCCTCGCGGAAGAGCTCGAGCAGCGCAAGGAAGCGCGCCACGATGATCACGGTCTCTCCCGCGTCGGCCACGAGCTCGCGGAAGGAGCAGGTCCGCTCGCGGCGGAGCCGGGCGACGACGAGAGCGGCCTGCTCCCTCACGCTGACGGCAGGTGCGTGCAGGTGGTCCAGCCCCACCGTGGGCTCGGGCCTCGGGGTGAGCGCCCGGGCCGCCACCATGGCCAGCTGCTCTGGCGTCACCCCCATGATCAGCTCGGGCAGCAGGCTGGTGAAACGCTCGTCGAGACCCGCCTGACGAGGTGCCATCCGGCTCGCGGTCGCCATCCGCGCGCCGAAGGCAGCCGCGATGTCCTTGAACGCGCGGTACTGCAGGAGCCGGGCGAAGAGCAGGTCGCGGGCCTCGATCAGGGCGAGGTCCTCCTCGTCCTCCGGGCCGAGCTGCGGCAGCAGCCGCGAGGCCTTGAGGTCGAGGAGCGTGGAGGCGACGAGCAGGAACTCCGAGGCCTGCCCGAGGTCCCACTCGGTGTGCGCGGTCTGGGCGGCCTTGATGTGGACGATGAACTCGTCGGTGACCTTCGCCAGCGCGATCTCGGTGATGTCGAGCTTGTGCTTGGAGATCAGCCCGAGCAGCAGGTCAAAGGGCCCCGAGAACACGTCGAGGTGCACCTCGAACGGCGTGCCGGCGGCCCGCTTGGTGAGCACTCCTCCGGGGGCCTCGGACGCCGCCAGCCCCTCCGGCTCCGGCGGAGCCGCCGGGGCGTCCAGGGCCTCCGGATCGGTGGGTGACACGTCCTCGACCGGCGCGGGCGCCGGTGGCTCCACGGTGTGCAGGTGAGGGGGCTCGGCCCCGGTCATGGGTCTCAGGCCGCCCCGCCGCGGGCGACCAGCTCCCGGGCCAGCTGGCGGTAGGACTCCGCGGCACCGTGGGTGGAGGCGTAGGTGGTGATCGGCTCGGCGGCGAGCGTCGCGTCGGGGAACTTCACCGTGCGGCTGATGACGGTGTGGAACACCGTGTCGCCGAAGTGGTCCACGACGCTGCGGACGACCTCCTTGCTGTGCAGGGTGCGGCCGTCATACATCGTCGCCAGGATCCCGTCGATCTCGAGGCGCGGGTTGAGCCGGTCGGTGATCTTCTCGATCGTCTCGACGAGCAGGGCGACCCCGCGCATCGCGAAGAACTCGCACTCCAGCGGCACGATGACCCCGTGCGCCGCGGTGAGGGCGTTGACCGTGAGCAGCCCGAGCGAGGGCTGGCAGTCGATCAGGATGACGTCGTAGTCGTCGAGCAGCGGCCGCAGCACACGGGCGAGCACCATCTCGCGGGCGACCTCGCCCACCAGCTGCACCTCGGCGGCGGACAGGTCGATGTTGGCCGGGATGAGGTCGAGGCCCTCGGTGCGGGTGCGCTGCACGAGGTCGTGCACGTCGTGGCCGCGCTCGACGAGCAGGTTGTAGATGGTGTTGTCGAGCTCGTGGGTGCGGATGCCGAGGCCGACCGAGAGCGCGCCCTGGGGGTCGAAGTCGACCAGCAGCACCTTGCGGCCGTACTCCGCGAGCGCGGCGCCGAGGTTGATCGTGGTGGTGGTCTTGCCGACCCCACCCTTCTGGTTGCACATCGCGATGACGCGCGCAGGGCCGTGGTGCGCCAGCGGCGGCGGCGTGGGGAAGTCGGGCAGCGGCCGTCCCGTCGGTCCGGTCTGCCCCGTGCCGGCGCTCTCGGTCCCGGGGAGCCGGTCGTGCGAGGGCCGCGGCGCCGGCTCGCTCGCCGTGGGGACGGCAGCAGGGCCCTCGGCCTCCGTGGTCACCTCGGCACTCACAGACGTGTCACTCCCACCGTCGCTCAACTCGGTCAGCCTCCCGCAGATCGGTCCGACACTAGTCGCGGCCGCGTCCCTGCATCAAGGCAGGGCCCGGCTCGTCGCCGTCCGATGCCGGCAGGTCGGCCCGCAGGTCATCGTGCGCGTGGGTGGGCCTGGGCGAAGACCTCGCGCAGCTGCTGCACCGAGACCATCGTGTAGATCTGCGTTGTCGTCACCGAGGCGTGGCCGAGCAGCTCTTGCACGACCCGCACGTCGGCGCCACCGTCGAGCAGGTGCGTGGCAAACGAGTGCCGCAGCGTGTGGGGGCTGATGTGACCGGACAGGTCCGCCCGGTCGGCCGCAGCGCGTATGACGTTCCAGGCACTCTGGCGCGACAGCCGCCCGCCGCGCTGGTTGAGGAAGAGTGCCGGGGTCCCCCTGCCGCGCGTGGCCAGCGCCGGTCGACCCCGGACCAGGTAGGCGGAGACCGCCTCGCGCGCGTAGCGTCCCAGCGGCACGACCCGTTCCTTGCTGCCCTTGCCGAAGAGCCGGACCGCCTCGAGGGCCAGGTCCACGTCGTCGACGTCCAACCCGATCGCCTCGCTCACCCTGGCCCCGGCGCCGTAGAGCAGCTCGAGCAGGGCACGGTCCCGCAACGACGCGGGGGTGTCGCCCACGCTCGCGGCCTGCAGCAGCCGCTCCACCTGCTCGACCGAGATCGCCTTGGGCAGGCGACGCGGGGGTCGAGGTGGCGCCACCGCTCCTGCCGGGTCGGCGGTCGACTCCCCCTCGAGGGCGAGGAACTTGTGCAGGCCACGCACCGCCACCAGGGTCCTGGCGGCCGACGACGCGGCCAGCGGGCGCTGTTCCGGACCTCCCTCGCGCAACGAGACCAGGAAGGCGGCGACGTGCTCCTCCCGCACGTCCTCGGGCCGGGTGACTCCCCGGGAGGCGAGGAACCAGGCATACCGGCGCAGGTCCCTGCGGTAGGCGGTCATGGTGTGCGGTGAGGCGCCACGCTCCACCCGCAGGTGGTCGAGCCATCCCTGCACCGCCCGGTCCAGGGCGGTCAGGCGATGCGCGGCCCCGGTCGCTGACACGTGGCCGACTCTATCCGCGTCCGGTCGTGGTGCGATCGACCTGCTGCGAGGATGGCCACCAGGAGGTGCTGGTATGTCGGCCACCCGAGGCGGCCGTCCGGCTGGGCGCGACGCCCGGCAGGACGAGCCGCTCACCACCTACCGGGAGAAGCGACGGTTCGACCGGACACCCGAACCGTCGGGCGAGGCTGCCGCGCCACCGGCACCAGAAGGCGTCCGGCGGTTCGTCGTGCAGCGCCACCGGGCGCGCCGGCTGCACTACGACGTGCGCTTCGAGATCGACGGGGTGCTGGTCAGCTGGGCGGTGCCAAAGGGTCCGACCCTCGACCCCGACGTCCGCCGGATGGCGGTCCACGTCGAGGACCACCCGCTGGAGTACGAGGACTTCGAAGGGGTCATCCCCAAGGGCGAGTACGGCGGTGGCGACGTCATCGTCTGGGACCGTGGGCCCTGGGAGCCGCACGCCACCGACGACCCGGCCGCGGCCGTTCGGGCCGGTGACTTCCACGCCGACCTGCACGGGGAGAAGCTGCGTGGCCGGTTCGTCCTCGTCCGGCGGGGCGGCCCCGGCCAGGACGGTGACTCGGGCAAGGAGCAGTGGCTGATGCTGCACAAGCACGACGACGACGCCGTCAAGGGCTGGGACCCGGAGGACCACCCACGTTCGGTCCTGTCCGGACGCACCAATGAGGAGGTCAAGGCCTCCCCCGAACGCCTCTGGCGCTCGGACCTGCCGGCTGCGGAGGCCTCCGTCGCGGTCGAGTCCGCGGCCGTCGAGTGGCCCCGTGACGACGAGCTCACCGCTCTGGACGACCTCGGCCGGCAGGGCACGTGGGAGATCTTCGGACGCTCCCTGCGCGTCACCAACCTGGACAAGGTCCTCTTTCCGGCCCGCGAGGGCGAGGAGCCGGTCACCAAGCGGGACTTCCTTCGCTACAGCGCCCAGATTGCGCCGACGCTGCTGCCCTACCTCTCCGGCCGGGCGCTGAACCTGCACCGCTACCCGGAGGGCGCCGACCACAAGGGCTTCTGGCACAAGGAGCTGCCCGGCCATGCGCCGGAGTGGCTTCCGCGCTGGGACAACCCCGACGCCGACCCCGGCGAGACGCGCACCTACCTGGTGGTGGACGAGCCCGCGGCGCTGGTGTGGGCTGCGAACTTCGGTGGCCTGGAGTGGCATCCGTGGACCTCGCGGACCGACGAGCCGGACCACCCCACCTACGCGCTGTTCGACCTCGACCCCGGCGAACGCACGTCGTGGGAGGAGGTGCTCGTGCTCGCCAGGCTGCACCGCACCGCGTTCGAGCACCTGCACATCCGCGCCTACCCCAAGGTGACGGGGCGGCGCGGCATCCAGATCTGGGTGCCGATCCGGCGCGGACCGACGTTCGACCAGACCCGCGCCTGGGTCGAGCAGGTCTCCAAGACCGTCGGCCGGGTGATGCCGGACCTGGTCAGCTGGAAGTGGGAGAAGCGCGAACGCAAGGGCCTCGCGCGGCTCGACTACACCCAGAACGCCGTGAACAAGACGCTCGTGGCGCCCTACAGCACGCGTCCGGCACCGGGCGCCCCGGTGTCGACGCCGATCGCGTGGGACGAGCTGGACGATCCAGACCTCCGTCCTGACCGGTGGACCCTCCGCACCGTGCTGGACCGGCTCGCCTCGCGCGGCGACCTGTTCCGCGGTGCGCTGACGACCGACCAGGGCCTTCCGACCCTGCGGTGAGGCGGGGTCCGGTCAGGTGAGGACGTCCTCGACCGGGGTCAGGTCGAAGCCGTGTGCCTGCGCCACCGGCGGGCAGGTCACCGCGCCGGCGTGCACGTTGAGGCCCTGGGCCAGGGCGTGGTCCTGCCGCAGAGCGTCGCGCCAGCCCTCATTGGCGAGTGAGACGGCATACGGGAGAGTCACGTTGGTGAGGGCATAGGTGGAGGTGTGGGGCACCGCGCCGGGCATGTTGGCCACGCAGTAGAAGACCGAGTCGTGGACGCGGAAGGTCGGGTCGTCGTGGGTCGTCGGACGGGAGTCCTCGAAGCAGCCGCCCTGGTCGATGGAGATGTCGACCAGGACGCTGCCCGGTCGCATCCGCGAGACCTGCTCGTTGCTGACCAGCGAGGGCGTCCGGGCGCCGGGCACCAGCACCGCACCGATGACCAGGTCGGCGTCGGCGATGGCTCGTTCGACCTCGAGCGTGTTGGACGCGACGGTCTGGCAGTGGCCCTGGTAGATCGCGTCGGCGCGGCGCAGCTTGCTGATGTCGCGGTCGAGCAGCAGCACCTCGGCCTGCATGCCCAGGGCGATCGCGGCGGCGTTCATGCCCGAGACGCCGGCACCGATCACCACGACCTTGGCCGCGTAGACCCCGGAGACGCCGCCGAGCAGGATGCCGCGGCCGCCCTGGGCCCGCATCAACGTGTAGGCGCCCACCTGGGGCGCGAGGCGTCCAGCGATCTCGCTCATCGGCGCGAGCAGGGGGAGCGAGTGATCCGGCTCCTCGACCGTCTCGTAGGCGATCGCCGTCACCCCCCGGTCCATCAGCTCACGAGTGAGCCCGGCGTCGGCCGCGAGGTGCAGGTAGGTGAACAGCGTCTGCCCCGACCGGATCCGGTGGAACTCGTCGGCCACCGGCTCCTTCACCTTGAGGATGAGTTCGCCTGCCTCCCAGACCTCGTCGGCCGAGTCGGCGATCTTGGCGCCCGCCGAGACGTAGTCGTCGTCGGTGATCGCGCTGCCCTCCCCCGCGCCTGCCTCGACGTAGACGTCGTGTCCGTGTGCGCTCAGCTCGTGCACCCCGGACGGGGTGATGGCGACGCGGAACTCACCCGGCTTGATCTCCCGCGGGATCCCGATCCTCATATCTGGTGACCACCTCAACCTGCCTCGGACGGCCCCCGTGCGGGGTCGTGGTCTCTCGCTCCATGCTACGGCCCACGGCGTCGGCGCAAGGTCTGTTCACCCGTCGGTCCGGAGCACCTGCGGGACGAGGTCCTCCTCGGGCGGCGACCAGGTCGCGGCGTCGGCGTCGAGCTGCTCCCCGGAGCGGATGTCCTTGACTGCGTCGGAGCCACCGTCCCTGCCCGGGAACCAGACGAACGGTATGCCGCGTCGCTCGGCGTAGCGGATCTGCTTGCCGAACCTGCTGGCCGCCGGCGCCACCTCGCAGGCGATGCCGCGTTGCCGCAGGGCGGTGGCGATGGAGACCGCGGCGTCGCGCGACTCGTCGTCGTTGAGCGCGACCAGGACGGCGGCCGGCGTCGACCGTGACGCGCTGAGCAGCCCGTTGCCGATCAGCAGCCCGAGGATCCGCGTGACCCCGATCGAGATCCCCACCCCGGGGTAGGTCGTCTTCCCGTCCGAGGCCAGGGCGTCGTAACGTCCGCCGGAGCAGAACGATCCCCACTCCTCGTGACCGATCAGCTGAGTCTCGTAGACGGTGCCGGTGTAGTAGTCCAGGCCGCGGGCGATCCGCAGGTCGGCCACCAGCGTCCCCGGCGCGTTGCGCATCCCGGTGCGGATCACCGCCACCAGCGCCTCGAGCCCCTGGTCGAGCTCTGCGTGCTCGACGCCGAGCGCTCGCACCGCCTCGACGAATCCGAGGTCCGGCGTGCGGATCTGCGCGAGCGCGAGGCACTGCCGGGCCTGTTCGTCGGTGGCGCCCGCCTCGACCAGCAGCGCCGCCACCTTCTCGGGGCCGATCTTGTCGAGCTTGTCGACGATGCGCAGCGTGCCCGCGACGTCTTCCAGCCCGATGCCCTGGTAGAAGCCGCTGGCGATCTTGCGGTTGTTGACCTGGATCACGAAGTCCCCCACCGGGAACCGGCGGAACACGTCGGCGATCACCAGCGGCATCTCCGCCTCGAAGTGTGGCGACAGCTCGCCGACGTCCACGACGTCGATGTCGGCCTGGGTGAACTCCCGGTAGCGCCCCTCCTGGGGGCGTTCGCCACGCCATACCTCCTGGATCTGGTAGCGGCGGAAGGGAAAAGCGAGTTTGCCCGCGTGCTCGAGGACGTAGCGCGCGAGCGGCACGGTCAGGTCGAACCGCAGTCCCCAGCGGGCGTCCCCTTCGCCACCGGCGAGCCGGGAGACGGCGTAGATCTCCTTGTCGGCGTCCTCGCCCTGTGCGCCGAGCCGCTCGATGGGCTCGACGGCGCGGGTGTTGATCGAGGAGAAGCCGTGCACCTCGAAGGTCTCCCGGATCACGTCGAGGAAGCGTTGCTCGATGATGCGGCCGTCGGGCAGCCACTCGGGGAAGCCGCTGATCGGCGTCACTTTGGCCATGGGCTCAGAGTCCTTGCAGGTATGGGTTCGTCGCGCGCTCGTGCTCGACGGTCGTCGCCGGCCCGTGGCCGGGGAGGACGAGCGTGCTGTCTGGCAGCGGGAGGACGACGTCGCGCAGCGAGCGCTGCATCGCGTTGCCGTCCCCTCCCGGAAGATCGGTGCGGCCGATGGAGCCGGCGAAGAGCACGTCGCCGGAGAGGACGGTGGCGTCGACGTCGACCTGTCCGGCGACCCCGTCGGGGACCTCCCCCAAGGAGAACATGACCGAGCCCTCGGTGTGGCCGGGAGCGTGTCGCACGGCCAGCGACAGGCCCGCGAGCTCGAGGTGCTCGCCGTCGGACACCTCCACGACGTCCTCGGGTTCCTGCCAGGTGGCGCTGCGCCCGAACTGCTGCTCGAGCATGCCGACGAGGCCTGGGTCCAGCGTGGCGAGCGGGTCCTTCAGCCGATAGCGGTCGTCGCCGTGGATGTAGGCGCCGAGGACGCCGCCGCAGACCGGCGTCACGGAGTAGACGTGGTCCAGGTGGCCGTGGGTGAGCAGGACGGCGGTGGGCTTAAGCCCGTGCTCGGCCAGCACCTCGCCGAGCTGGGCCTCCACGCCGACACCCGGGTCGACCACGAGGCACTCCTGGCCGGGGCCGGGCGCGAGCACGTAGCAGTTGGTGCCGAAGGCGGCGGCAGGGAATCCGAGCGTGAACACGGTCGCGAGCCTACGGCAGGCGGCCGGGCCCGGCGGAGACGGTCTCGACGGCTCAGGCGCCGCCCGATGGTCGTCGTCCTCGCACAACTGTCACACGGTCGTGACCGTTTTTGGGAAGCGCCGGAGCCACTCCCCTGCCTAGACTGGCCGTCGGCCGCCCGCACGCAGGAGGCCGTGTTCGTTCACCAGCTGTCGTCCGCTGCCCAGGCTCCGCGCCGCGGCAGCATCCATGCAAGGAGCCCGGTCCATGCCCTCCCCGCGCCTACGGACCCTGTTCGTCGTAGGGCTGGCGACAGGGGCGGTCGGGCTCAGCGGCTGCGGTGGCGGCGCGGACGCCTCCGGGTCGGCGACGACGACCAGCCTCGCCACGGGATCGGGATCGGGATCGTGCTCGCCGGCCCCGGCCCTGCCGACCGACGTCCAGACCTTCGACGCCGCCCCCGACCCGGCCTCCGTGCGGGGCACGACGGTCACGGCCACGATCACCACCAACTGCGGCGACATCACCCTCGAGCTGTATGCCGACCGGGCACCGCAGACCGTCGCCTCCTTCGAGCAGCTCGCGCAGGCGGGCTACTGGGACGACAGCCCGTGCTTCCGGCTGACCACGGCAGGCATCTTCGTGCTGCAGTGCGGCGACCCGACGGGCACGGGATCGGGCAGCCCGGGCTACGGCTTCGGCATCGAGAACGCGCCGGCCGACGGCCGCTACCCGAGCGGCACCCTGGCCATGGCCCGCACCCAGGACCCGAACAGCAACGGCGGCCAGTTCTTCATCGTCTACGACGACACCTCGCTGCCCACGCAGGGCGGTGGCTACTCGATCTTCGGGAAGGTCACCGAGGGCCTCGACATCGTCAAGGCGGTCGCGCAGCAGGGAGTCGACCCCGGCTCGCAGAACCCGCAGGACGGTTCGCCCGTCCAGCCGATCAGCATCCTCAAGGTCGTCGTCACCGAGCAGAAGGCGTGAGTCACGTGTCCGAGCAGACGCAGCAGCAGGTCGACCAGAAGGAGCAGGCAGAGCAGCCGCAACAGGTGGACCAGCCCGAGCAGCCGCAACAGGCTGACCAGCCCGAGCAGGCACAGCAGGCTGACCAGCCCGAGCAGGTCGAGCCGGAGACGCCGCAGCCCCGGCAGCCGGAGGTCGCCGAGCCGGCCGAGCGGGCGGCCGCGACGCCGAAACCCGGCCCGGTGCCCACCCCTCGGGTGATGCCGAGCGCGCCGGCCGCGGCGGTGCCCGTTCCCGCGCCGCACGTGCACCAACCGGCCTCTGTCTCGGCGTCGTTCGGGCGGGTCGCGGAGGACGGCACGGTCTTCGTCCGCTCCCCCGACGGTGAGCGCGAGGTCGGGTCCTACCCGGACGCCACTCCGCAGGAGGCGCTCGCCTACTTTGCCCGCAAGTACGACGAGCTGGCCGCGTCCGCCGACCTGCTCCTGCAGCGGGTCACCCAGACCGACCTGTCGACCCATGACGCCGCGGAGGCGCTGAAGAAGCTTCGCGCCCAAGTGCGCTCGGCAAACGTGGTGGGCGACCTGGCCGCACTCGATGCGACCGTGGAGCAGATCGCCGACGCCAACGCCGTCAAGCGCAAGCTCGAGGGAGCCGAGCGGACCGCGGCACGGGAGCGCAGCCGTGCCCAGCGCGAGGAGCTCGTGACGCAGGCCGAGCAGATCGCCGCCCAGCCGGAGAGCAAGATTCAGTGGAAGGCGAGCGGTGCCCGGATGCGGGCACTGCTGGACGAGTGGAAGCAGCTGCAGCGCACCGGGGCCCGTCTGGACCGGGAGACCGAGACCGCTCTCTGGCAGCGGTTCAGCGCAGCCCGCAACGGCTTCGACAAGCTGCGCCGCGTGCACTTCGCCCGGCTCGAGGAGACCCACGCAGAGGCCAAGCGGGCCAAGGAGAAGCTGGTCAAGGAGGCCGAGGCACTGTCGGGGAGCAAGGACTGGGGCCCGACGGCCACGGCATACAAGCAGCTGATGGACCGCTGGCGCAAGGCCGGTCGCGCAGCCCGGGCCGACGACGACGCGCTCTGGGAACGCTTCCGCAGCGCTCAGGACGCGTTCTTCCAGGCCAAGGACCAGGTCGTCGCCGCGGAGAACGTCGAGTTCGAGGCGAACCTCGCCGTCAAGGAGAAGCTTCTCGCCGAGGCCGAGTCGATCCTGCCCGTTGCCGATCTCGACGCGGCCAAGCAAGCGCTGCGCGGCATCCAGGACCGGTGGGACGCCGCTGGCAAGGTCCCGCGCAAGGACATGGCCCGCATCGAGAAGTCACTGCGGCGTGTCGAGTCCCAGGTCCGTGAGGCGGACGAGAAGCGTTGGGCCAGCAGCAATCCGGAGGCTGCTGCGCGAGCCCAGTCACTGGTGGAGCAACTGGAGTCCGCCGTCACGGACCTGCGCGCCGACCTCACCAAGGCCGAGGCCTCGGGCAACGAGCGCACGGTGAAGGAGGCGCGGTCCGCGCTGGAGGCGCGGGAGCAGTGGCTGCAGCAGGCCCGCCGCGGCCTTCAGGAGTTCGGCGCCTGACTCGCACCACTGGCTCCGCCTCGCCCGTTGGGGCTGTGCCAAGGTGGGGCTCGGGCCAGTGAGGGGCAAACCTCGTCCCGCCGATGCACCGGTCGACCACCCACCAGGAGGAGTCCATCCATGGCGTTCAGCTTCGACACCGACACCGCGGTCGATGGGCTGTGCGCCTACGTCGACGCCTCGCCGTCCCCGTTCCACGCGTGCGCCGAGGCCGGTCGGCAGCTGGAGGAGCAGGGCTTTCGCCGGGTGACGGAGACCGAGCCGTGGCCGACCACCGCGGGCCGGCACTACCTGGTGCGGGGCGGGTCTCTGGTGGCGTGGACCACCGAGTACGCGGACGGCGCGGCGACCCCCTTCCGGGTCGTCGGCGCGCACACCGACAGCCCCAACCTGCGGATCAAGCCGCAGCCGGACCTGGCCCGAGCGGGTTGGCAGCTGCTCGGGGTCGAGGTCTACGGCGGACCCCTCCTCAACTCCTGGCTCGACCGCGACCTGGGCCTCTCCGGCCGGGTGGCGGTGCGGACCGCGGCCGGCGTCGAGGGCCGTCTGGTGCGGATCGACGACCCGGTGCTGCGCGTCCCGCAACTGGCCATCCACCTCGACCGCAGCCTCGACCAGGACGGCCTCAAGCTCAATCGCCAGCAGCACCTGTCGCCCATCTGGGGCATCGGAGACGGACCGGGTGACTTCACGGCATACGTCGCAGAGCAGGTGGACGTCGAGAAGCAGGACGTCCTCGGCTGGGACCTGATGACCCACGACCTGACGCCTTCGCGCCGGGTGGGACGCGACCGCGAGCTGGTGGCCGCTCCGCGTCTGGACAACCAGGCCACGAGCTACGCCGGCGTGCAGGCGCTCCTCGCGGCCGCCGAACAGGCGCCCGCCCGGCCCTGGACCCCGGTGCTCGTCCTCTTCGACCACGAGGAGGTCGGCAGCATGTCCGAGCGCGGTGCGTTCTCCCGGCTCCTGCCCACCGTGCTCGAGCGGATCGTGATCAGCCAAGGTGGTGACCGCGACGCCTACCTGCGGGCGCTCGCCGGCACGGTGATCGCCTCTGGCGACATGGCCCACGCCACGCACCCCAACTACGCAGACCGCCACGAGCCGCAGCACCAGATCGCGATGAACGGCGGACCCGTGCTCAAGGTCAACCAGCAGCTGCGCTACGCCACCGACTCCCTCGGAGCGGCCGCGTTCTTGGAGGCGTGCGCCCAGGCGGACGTGCCCGTGCAGAAGTTCGTGACCCGATCCGACCTGCCCTGCGGCTCGACCGTGGGCCCGATGACCGCGGCCCTCACGGGCGCGACGACCGTGGACTTCGGGGCCCCGACACTGGCGATGCACTCAACCCGGGAGCTGGCCGGCGCCCAGGACCAGGCGATGTATGCCGCGGCGCTGGCGGCCTTCCTCTCCCCCGCCTGAACCGGCCCGGAGAGGTCGACGGTCCCGTTTCGCCTCACGCGGACCCGGTCAGCTCGCCGACCGGGACTGCTCCTCGGCCCCGCGCTGGTGCCTGCCACCGGTGATGCGGTAGACGTCGAAGACCCCGTCGATCCGGCGGACGGCCTTGATGACGTGGTCGAGGTGGCTCGGGTCGCCCATCTCGAAGGTGAACTTGGAGATGGCGACGCGGTCGCGTGAGGTCTGCACGCTCGCCGACAGGATGTTGACGTGTTGCTCCGACAGCACCCGGGTGATGTCGGACAGGAGCCGGTTGCGGTCGAGCGCCTCGACCTGCAGCGCGACGAGGAAGACGCTGGCCGCCGAGGGCGACCACGCCACGTCGATCAGTCGGTCCGGCTGCGCCTTCAGCGATTCGGCGTTGGTGCAGTCGGCCCGGTGCACCGAGACACCGCTGCCCGTGGTGACGAAGCCGATGATCGGGTCGCCGGGCACCGGCGTGCAGCAGCGGGCCAGCTTGACCCAGACGTCGGCGGTGCCGACCACGACCACGCCGGGGTCCTGGCCGCGCTTGCGCACCGACCTGGGGTTGGTCGCCTCCGCCAGGTCCTCGGTGGCGCCGTCCTCACCGCCTGCCGTGGCCACCAGGGTGGTGACGACGTGCTGCGCGGAGACGTGGCCCTGCCCCACTGCGGCATACAGCCCGTCGATGTCCGCATAGCGCAGCTCGCCGGCGAGCGCGGTCAGGCTCTCGTGCGACATCAGGCGCTGCAGGGGCAGCCCCTGCTTGCGCAGCACCTTGGCGATCTGCTCCTTGCCGTTCTCGATCGCCTCTTCACGACGTTCCTTGGAGAACCACTGGCGGATCTTGTTGCGCGCGCGAGGACTCTTGACGAAGGTCAGCCAGTCGCGGCTGGGGCCGGCGCCGTCCGCCTTGGAGGTGAGGATCTCGACGACGTCGCCGTTCTCGAGCGGGCTCTCCAGGGGCACGAGCCGCCCGTTGACCCGGCCGCCGATGCAGTGGTGGCCCACCTCGGTGTGGACCGCGTAGGCGAAGTCCACCGGGGTCGACCCTGCCGGCAGGCCCATGACCTCCCCCTGAGGGGTGAAGACATAGACCTCGCGCGCGTTGATCTCGAAGCGCAGCGAGTCGAGGAACTCCCCCGGGTCGGACGTCTCCCGCTGCCACTCGAGCAGCTGGCGCAGCCAGGTCATGTCGTTGATGGCGCCGGAGTCGCCGTCCTTGCCGACGGAGGTGGTGGCGGTGCCGTCCTCCTTGTACTTCCAGTGCGCGGCCACGCCGTACTCCGCCCGCCGGTGCATCTGGTGGGTGCGGATCTGGATCTCGACCGGGTTGCCGCCGGGCCCGATGACCGTCGTGTGCAGCGACTGGTACATGTTGAACTTGGGCATCGCGATGTAGTCCTTGAACCGGCCCGGCACCGGGTTCCAGCGCGCGTGCAGCGCACCGAGGACGGCATAGCAGTCGCGGACGCTGTCGACCAGGACGCGCACCGCGACGAGGTCGTAGATCTCCTCGAAGTCGCGACCGCGGACGATCATCTTCTGGTAGACGGAGTAGTAGTGCTTGGGCCGCCCGGTCACGGTCGCCTTGATCTTCGCGGCGCGCAGGTCGTTCTTGATGTGCTCGCGGACGCCGGCGAGGTACTCCTCGCGGGCCGGCGCGCGTTCGGCGACGAGGCGGACGATCTCGTCGTAGACCTTCGGATAGAGGGTGGCGAAGGACAGGTCCTCGAGTTCCCACTTGATGGTGTTCATGCCCAGCCGGTGGGCCAGCGGCGCGTAGATCTCGAGGGTCTCGTTGGCCTTGCGCTGGGCCGACTCCACCGAGACGTAGCGCCAGGTGCGCGCGTTGTGCAGGCGGTCGGCGAGCTTGATCACCAGGACCCGGATGTCCCGGGCCATCGCGACCACCATCTTGCGCACCGTCTCGGCCTGGGCCGCGTCGCCGTACTTGACCTTCTCCAGCTTGGTCACCCCGTCGACCAGGCCTGCGATGTCCTGGCCGAACTCGCGGGTCAGCTGCTCGAGGCCGTAGTCGGTGTCCTCCACCGTGTCGTGCAGCAGGGCCGCGGCGAGCGTGTCCGGCGTCATGCCGAGCTCCGCCAGGATGGTCGTCACCGCGAGCGGGTGGGTGATGTAGGGGTCACCGCTCTTGCGCAGCTGCCCGCGGTGCGCGCGCTCCGCCACGGCATACGCACGTTCGATCACCGACAGGTCGGCCTTGGGGTGGGTCCGACGCACGGTGCGCAGCATCGGCTCGAGGACGGCATGGTTGCCCGGCCTCGGCCCACCCAGGCGCGCGAGGCGGGCGCGGACCCGCGAGGAGGCAGGCGAGGACGGCAGCGCCGCCGACCGTTCCTCGTTCATGAACACAGTCTAGGCAGGGCCCGGGGGCCTCCCGCGCACGACCGGGGACTGCGCCCGCGTGAGCACGAGGCGATTTTCACCTCGCCGAGTTCGCAGGTCGGCGCTAAGGTGCCGGGGGAATGGTGCCGGGCCGACAGCGCCGGGTGCCGACGCGAGGAGGTTGCATGTCGCTCCCAGCACCCGAACCGCGATCCGAGGACGCCCGATTGGCACCGTTGCTGCCGGCCGGGGAACCGGTCGAGACGCTCCTGCGCAAGGCCCAGTTCTTCCTCCCGGGCGAGCCGACGAAGGACCATCGGGAGCTGCACCGGTCGGGCGGGAGAGACGCCGAGGCGTTCTACCACGAGCGCTGGCGGCACGACAAGGTCGTCCGTTCCACCCACGGCGTCAACTGCACGGGCTCCTGTTCCTGGAAGGTCTACGTCAAGGACGGGATCATCTCCTGGGAGACCCAGCAGACCGACTACCCGTCCGTCGGGCCCGACTCGCCGGAGTACGAACCGCGTGGCTGCCCCCGCGGCGCGTCCTTCTCCTGGTACACCTACTCCCCGTCCCGGGTGCGCTACCCCTACGTCCGCAGCCCCCTGCTCGAGCTCTGGCGCGAGGCCCGTCGCGAGTTCGCCGACCCCGTGGACGCCTGGGCCAGCATCGTCTCCGACCCGGACAAGGCCGCGCGCTACAAGTTCATGCGTGGGCGGGGCGGGATGGTGCGAGCCACCACCGACGAGGTCACCGACATCATCGCGGCGGCTCACGTGCACACGATCAAGACCTTCGGCCCCGACCGGGTCGTGGGGTTCTCGCCGATCCCGGCGATGTCGCAGGTCTCCTACTCCGCGGGCACCCGGTTCCTGTCCATGATCGGCGGCACGATCCTGTCCTTCTACGACTGGTACGCCGACATGCCGATCGCCTCACCCCAGGTCTTCGGCGACCAGACCGACGTGCCGGAGTCCGGGGACTGGTGGAACTCGTCATACCTGATCATCTGGGGCACCAACCTGCCGATCACCCGGACACCGGACGCGCACTTCATGACCGAGGCGCGCTACCGCGGGCAGAAGGTCGTGGTCGTGAGCCCCGACTACTCCGACCACACCAAGTTCGCCGACGACTGGCTGCCCTGCGCCCCCGGCACCGACGCGGCCCTGGCGATGGCGATGGGGCACGTGGTCCTGACGGAGTTCTTCCGCGACCGTTCGGTGCCCTACTTCGACACCTACGTCAAGACCTACACCGACCTACCCTTCCTCGTGACCCTGCCCGAGCGAGGCGACTCCCACGTGATGGGGCGCTTCCTGACCGCCGAGGACCTGGGCGGCGCGGACGCCGAGCGCGAGAACGCCGCACTGCAGACCGTCATGCTCGACGCGGCGACCGGCGAGGCGTTCCTGCCGGACGGCACCGTCGCCCAGCGCTACGGCGAGGCGGGCATGGGGCACTGGAACCTCGACCTGCGCGGGATCGACCCGCTGCTGACCCTCTACGGCCGGCACGACGAGGCGGTCACCGTCGACCTGCCTCGCTTCGACGAGGGCGAGACCGAGGGCGGCACCGCGATCCGGCGAGGGGTGCCCGCCCGCCGGATCAACGGACACCTGGTCACCACGGTCTTCGACCTGCTGATGGCGCAGTATGCCGTGCCGCGGGACGGGCTGCCCGGCGAGTGGCCCACGGGCTACGACGATCCCGTCCCCTACACGCCCGCGTGGCAGGAGACGATCACGTCGGTCCCGGCCGTCGCGGCGACCCGGGTGGCACGCGAGTTCGCGCGCAACGCCGAGCTGTCCAAGGGCCGCTCGATGATCACGATGGGGGCAGGCACCAACCACTGGTACCACTCCGACCAGATCTACCGCACCTTCTTCACGCTCACCATGCTGTGCGGGTGCCAAGGGGTCAACGGTGGCGGCTGGGCCCACTACGTCGGGCAGGAGAAGGTCCGGCCGCTCACCGGTTTCCAGACCCTGGCGTTCGCGCTGGACTGGCAGCGCCCCACCCGCCACATGACGGGCACGTCGTTCTTCTACCTGCACACCGACCAGTGGCGCTACGAAAGCTTCGGAGCCGAGGAGCTGGCCAGCCCGCTGGGCCCGGGACGGCTGCGCGGCCGGGCCTTCGCCGACTGCCTGGTCCAGGCGTCCCGGCTCGGGTGGACCCCGTCGCACCCCGCGTTCGACCGCAACCCGCTGGACGTGGCCGACGAGGCCGCCGCGGCGGGTCGACCGGTGGCGGAGCACGTGGTGGACGAGCTCAAGGCGGGCCGGCTGCACTTCGCCGACACCGACCCGGACAACCCGGCCAACTTCCCCCGCGTGATGACGGTCTGGCGGGCCAACCTGCTCGGGTCGTCGGGCAAGGGGATGGAGTACTTCATGCGCCACCTGCTCGGCGTCGAGGACGCCGTCCGAGCAGAGGAGTCGCCGAAGCGCCTGCGCCCCCTCGAGGTGAAGTGGCACGACGAGGCGCCCCGGGCCAAGCTCGACCTGGTCACCACCCTCGACTTCCGGATGACCAGCACCTGCACCTATTCCGACATCGTGCTGCCGGCTGCCACGTGGTACGAGAAGCACGACATCTCCACCACCGACATGCACCCGTTCGTGCACTCGTTCAACCCGGCCATCTCACCGCCCTGGGACTCCCGCACCGACTTCGAGTGGTTCCGCCTGGTCGGCGAGAGGTTCTCCGGCCTTGCGGCGACCCACCTGGGGACCCGCACCGACCTCATGGCCACGCCCCTCATGCACGACTCCCCCGACGAGCTCGCCCAGCCGGGCGGCCGGGTCCGTGACTGGACGCTCGGCGAGTGCGAGCCGGTGCCCGGGGTGACGATGCCGAGGCTGGTCACCGTCGAGCGCGACTACGGCGCCGTGGCGCAGAAGATGGCAGCACTCGGGCCCCTGGTGGAGACGTTGGGGACCGGAGTGAAGGGGATCAGCTGGAAGCCGACGGCCGCGGTCGACTTCCTGGGCAGGACCAACGGCCGGGTGCGAGGAGGCGTCGCGGACGGCCGGCCGAAGCTGACCCGGGACATCCACCTGGCCGAGGGCATCCTGGCGCTGTCCGGCACCACCAACGGCGAGGTCGCCGTGCAGGGCTGGCACGAGTACGAGAAGCGCACCGGGATGCCGCTGGCCGACCTCGCCGAGGAACGCTCCGGCGACCGGATCACCTTCGCCGACACCCAGAACCAGCCGCGCGCCGTCATCACCTCCCCGGAGTGGTCCGGCAGCGAGACCGGCGGACGGCGCTACTCCGCCTTCGTCGTCAACGTGGAGCGGAAGAAGCCGTGGCACACCCTGACCGGGCGCATGCACTTCTTCCTCGACCACGACTGGATCGCCGAGTACGGGGAGGGCCTGCCCACCTACCGGCCGCCCCTCGACTATGTGCGCCACTACGGGGAGCAGGGACTGCGGGAGCGGGACCGGCCCGAGATCACCGTCCGATACCTCACCCCTCACTCGAAGTGGTCGATCCACTCGGAGTACCAGGACAACCTGCACATGCTGCGACTCTTCCGCGGTGGTCCGGTCATCTGGATGAGCCCCAGGGATGCCGGGAAGATCGGGGTCGAGGACAACGACTGGATCGAGGCCTACAACCGCAACGGTGTCGTGGCCTGCCGCGCCGTCGTGACCCACCGCATGCCCGAGGGCACCGTGTTCATGTACCACGCGAAGGACCGCCACCTGATGGTGCCCAAGTCGGAGGTGTCCGGCTGGCACGGCGGTGGCGACAACTCCCTGACCCGGCTGGTCGTCAAGCCCACCCACATGATCGGCGGGTACGGCCAGTTCTCCTGGGGATTCAACTACTACGGCCCCACGGGCAACCAGCGCGACGAGATCACCGTGATCCGCCGGCGTGCCCAGGAGGTCGAGTACTGACACCCCAACAGGCGCACCCCACGAAGTCCTGACTCGTTCTTCGCTCGGCGATTCGCGGAACCCGGTCCGACGGAAGGCAGGTAGAACACATGAGGCCCATGGCGCAGGTCGCGATGGTGATGAACCTCGACAAGTGCATCGGTTGCCACACCTGCTCGGTCACCTGCAAGCAGACGTGGACCAACCGGCCAGGCATGGAATACGTCTACTTCAACAACGTCGAGACCAAGCCCGGGGTCGGCTACCCCCGCCGCTACGAGGACCAGGAGCAGTGGCACGGCGGCTGGACCCTGGACAAGCGGGGTCGGTTGCAGCTCAAGGCCGGTGGCCGGGTGCGCAAGCTGCTGCAGATATTCTGGAACCCCAACCTGCCCTCGATCGACGACTACGGCGACCCGTGGACCTACGACTACCAGACCGTCATCGACGCGCCTCTCGGTGCCCACAACCCCACGGCCCACTCGATCTCGGCGCTGACCGGCAAGGACGTCAACCTCCACTGGGGCCCGAACTGGGAGGACGACCTGGCCGGCGCGCCCGCGCGGGCGATGGCCGATCCCAACCTCGCCGGGCTCGAGGACCGGGTGCGGATGGAGTTCGAGGACGTCTTCATGTTCTACCTGCCGCGCATCTGCGAGCACTGCCTCAACCCGTCCTGTGTGGCGTCCTGCCCGTCCGGCGCGATGTACAAGCGGGACGAGGACGGCATCGTGCTCGTCGACCAGGACCGGTGTCGCGGCTGGCGATTCTGCGTCTCGGGGTGCCCGTACAAGAAGGTCTACTTCAACCACCGCACCGGCAAGGCGGAGAAGTGCACCTTCTGCTTCCCCCGCATCGAGCAGGGCCAACCCACCATCTGCTCGGAGACGTGCGTCGGTCGACTGCGCTACCTGGGGTTGTTCCTGTATGACGCGGACAAGGTCCTCGAGGCGGCTGCCACCCCCGATCCGCAGGACCTCTACGAGGCGCAGCTGTCGGTCTTCCTCGACCCGGAGGACCCGCAGGTCCGCACCGAGGCGGAGCGCGCCGGCATCCCCACCGACTGGATCGAGGCCGCTCGCCGTTCGCCGGTCTACGCCCTCGCCTGCCGGCACAAGGTGGCCCTCCCCCTGCACCCGGAGTATCGGACGCTGCCCATGGTCTGGTACATCCCGCCGCTGTCGCCGGTCGCCGACGTGGCCCACGCCGAGGGGTATGACGAGAACGACCCGGATCGCGTCTTCGCCACGATCGAGTCGTTGCGCATCCCCATGGAGTACCTCGCCAACCTGTTCACCGCCGGGGACACCAGCCACATCCGCCGGGTCCTGCGCAAGCTCGCGGCGATTCGCGGCTACCAGCGCGCCGCCCAGCTCGGCATCGACCCCGCCGACGACCTGCCCGAGCAGGTGGGCGCGTCGCCGGACGACCTGGACGACCTCTACCGGCTGCTGGCCATCGCCAAGTACGACGAGCGCTACGTCATCCCCCCGGCGCACACCGAGGACGCCGGCCGGTTGATGGCCCAGCACGAACAGCTCTTCTGCAGCCTGGACACCCCGGGCGGGCCGGGGATGGGCGGCACCGGCCCCGAGGGCGTCGACGCGTTCCACGGTGGCGCCTCCCCGGGCGCGAGCCACCAGTTCCGCGACGATGCCGGGCGCCAACGGTTCAACCTCTTCGGTTGGGACGGCAGCGGGTCCGCGCCGGGCCTCTTTCCCGAGGAGAGCGCCCCGTGAGACGCCGCAACCCGGCACCCGCGTGGAAGCTGGCCTCCGTCCTGCTGCAATATCCGACCGCTTCGTTCTTCGAGGGCATGGCGGCCCTGGAGGAGGCCGCCGCGGCCACCTCACCGCAAAGCTCGCGCACCGCGTTCGCGACGTTCCTCGCGTGGCTGCGCGACACCCCACCGACCGAGGTGGCACGCCATTACGTCGAGACCTTCGACCTGCGCCGCCGCTGCGCGCTCTACCTGACCTACTACCGCTTCGGTGACACCAGGCGCCGGGGACTGGCGATGATCGCCTTCAAGACGGCATACCGGGTGGAGGGCTTCACCCCGACGGACGACGAGCTGCCCGACTACCTGCCCCTGGTGCTGGAATTCGCCTCCATGAACCGGCGCGGCGCGGAGCTGCTGACCTCCCACCGTGCCGACCTCGAGCTGCTCCGCAAGGCCCTGGACGACGCCCAGTCGCCCTATGCGCACCTCGTGGCGGCAGTCCAGGCGGGGCTGCCCTCGCTCGGGCGGCGGGAGGCTGCCCAGGTGGCGCGGGCCTGGTCGGAGGGCCCACCCGCGGAAGAGGTGGGGCTGGAGCCCTTCGCGCCACCGGAGTACCTCACCGGGACGGAGGCACGGCGATGAGCAGCACGTGGGCATACTTCTGGTGGGTGATCCTGCCCTACGTCGCGATGGCCGTCTTCATCGTCGGCCACATCTGGCGCTGGCGCTACGACCAGTACGGCTGGACCAGCTACTCCACGCAGCTGCAGGAGCGGCGCCGGCTGAAGTGGGGGGCGCCGCTGTTCCACTACGGCACCTTCGCCGCGATCGGCGGTCACGTCCTCGGCATCCTCGTCCCCAAGTCGTGGATCGACGCCATCGGAATCGACGAGCACGTCTACCACCTGTTCTCCGCCACCGCCGGCCTGATCGCGGCCGCGCTGGTGATCGTCGGGATGGGGATCCTCGCCACCCGTCGGCTGTTCGTGCCCCGGGTGAAGGCCACCACCAGCCCGGTGGACTGGGTCGCCATGGTACTGCTGGGGATCATGGTCATCCTCGGGATCGTCGTGACCGCCATCAACGCACCCCTCGGGCACGAGTACCGCGACACCATCTCGATCTGGTTCCGCAGCTTGTTCACCGGCAGTGCGGACGTGTCGGTCGCCCTGCAGGCCCCGCTCTACTTCCAGATCCATGCGGTCGCGGCCTGGCTGCTGTTCCTGCTGTGGCCGTTCACCCGGCTCGTCCACGCCTGGAGCTATCCGCTGTGGTACCTGTGGCGTCCGTATGTCGTCTACCGCAGCCGCAAGGCCACCCCTCCGCCCGAGCCGGGCACCGGCGGACGCAAGTGGCGCAAGATCGGGACGCCCTACTGAACCAACCTGACCAGCCCACCGACCACCTGACCGGCGACCAAGGATGGAGAGCCATGAGCACCAACAGCTACGGGACCGAAGGCAAGCTGGTCGTGGACGACCTGACCTACACGATCCACCGACTGGACCGGATCGAGGGGTCCGCGCGGCTGCCCTACAGCCTCAAGGTGCTGCTGGAGAACCTGTTGCGCTGCGAGGACGGGCACCTGGTGAACACCGAACAGATCGACGCGGTGGCCCAGTGGGACCCGAGCGCAGCGCACGGCCGCGAGATCCAGTTCACGCCGGCGCGGGTGCTGATGCAGGACTTCACCGGCGTGCCCTGCGTGGTCGACCTCGTGGCGATGCGCGATGCCATCACCGACCTCGGTGGCGACCCGACCAAGATCAACCCACTCATTCCGACCGAGCTGGTCATCGACCACTCCGTCATCGCCGACGTCTTCGGCCGGGCGGATGCGTTCAAGCTCAACGCGCAGCTGGAGTTCGAGCGCAACCAGGAGCGCTACCAGCTGCTGCGCTGGGCCCAGCAGGCGTTCCGCGACTTCGCGGTGGTGCCCCCGGACACCGGCATCTGCCACCAGGTGAACCTCGAGCACCTGGCTCGGACCGTCTTCACGCGGGAGGACGGCCAGGGCGGCACGCTCGCCTATCCCGACACCCTGGTCGGCACCGACTCGCACACCCCGATGGTCAACGGGCTCGGTGTGCTCGGCTGGGGCGTCGGCGGCATCGAGGCCGAGGCCGCCATGCTCGGTCAGCCGATGAGCATGCTCGTCCCGCAAGTGGTGGGCCTGAAGCTGATCGGTGAGCTGCCGGCCGGCACGACCGCCACCGACCTGGTCCTCACGATCGCCGAGCTCCTGCGTCAGACCGGCGTGGTCGGCAAGTTCGTGGAGTTCTACGGGCCGGGCGTGGCCAACGTGCCGCTGGCCAACCGCGCGACGATCGGCAACATGAGCCCGGAGTACGGCTCCACCTGCGCGATCTTCCCGATCGACCAGGTGACGCTGGACTACTTGCGGCTGACCGGTCGGGAGGAGAAGCAGATCGCCCTGGTGGAGGCCTACGCCAAGGAGCAGGGGATGTGGCACGACCCCGAGCACGAGCCGGAGTACTCGGTCCGCCTGGAGCTCGACCTGTCCACCGTCGAGCCCTCGATCGCCGGACCGAAGCGTCCCCAGGACCGGATCCCGCTCAAACTGGTGCCGCACGCCATCTCCCAGCTGCTCACCGGCAGCTCCGTCGAGGAGGCCCTCCAGGGTCTGGACGAGGCCTCGAGCGAGTCCTTCCCCGCCAGCGACCCGATCGCGATCGACCACGACAGCCCGGAGGACGAACCGCACACCCCCTGCTCCTGCGAGTCCGCGCACGAGTGGCCCTCCAAGACCACCCCGATCACCCTCGCCGACGGCAGGAGCGCCAGCGTCGACAACGGCCACGTCGTCATCGCCGCCATCACCTCCTGCACCAACACCTCCAACCCCTCGGTGATGGTGGGCGCCGGGCTGCTGGCCCAGAAGGCCGTCGAGCGCGGCCTCGTCAGCCAGCCGTGGGTCAAGACCTCTCTCGCGCCCGGTTCCCGGGTGGTCACCGACTACCTGGACCGGGCCGGCCTGACCCCGTCGCTCGAGAAGCTCGGCTTCAACCTGGTCGGCTACGGCTGCACCACGTGCATCGGCAACTCCGGCCCGCTCATCCCCGAAGTCAGCACGGCCGTGACCGGGAGCGACCTCACCGTGTGCTCGGTGCTCTCCGGCAACCGCAACTTCGAGGGCCGCATCCACCCGGAGACGCGGATGAACTTCCTGTGCTCCCCTCCCCTGGTGATCGCCTACGCCCTGGCCGGCACGATGCACGTCAACCTGCTCCGCGACGCGCTGGGCACGGACCCGGACGGCAAGCCGGTCTACCTGCGTGACATCTGGCCGACCGAGCAGGAGGTCGCCGAGCTGGTCGACGGCTCGCTGCGCGCCGACATGTTCACCACGGGGTATGCCGACCTGTTCGCCGGCGACGACAACTGGCGCAGTCTGCCCGTGCCGGAGGGCGAGATCTTCCAGTGGGACGAGAGCTCCACCTACGTGCGCCGACCGCCCTACTTCGACGGCATGGGCCGTGAGCCGGAGCCGTTGGCCGACATCACGGGTGCGCGGGTGCTGGCCAAGCTCGGCGACTCGGTGACCACCGACCACATCAGCCCCGCGGGAGCGTTCAAGACCGACTCCCCCGCCGGCGCCTACCTGACCGAGCACGGGCTGACCCGGAAGGAGTTCAACTCCTACGGCTCCCGGCGCGGCAACCACGAGGTGATGATCCGGGGCACCTTCGCGAACGTCCGGTTGCGCAACCAGCTCGCACCGGGCACCGAGGGCGGCTGGACTCGCGACCTGACCAAGCCGGACGGTCCGGTGACGACCATCTACGACGCGTCGGTCAGCTACGCCGAGGCGGGCGTGCCCCTGGTCCTGCTGGCCGGCGCCGAGTACGGCTCGGGCTCGTCGCGCGACTGGGCCGCCAAGGGCACCACGCTGCTCGGCGTGCGTGCGGTGCTGGCCACGTCATACGAGCGCATCCACCGGTCCAACCTGATCGGCATGGGCGTGCTGCCACTGCAGTTTCCCGAGGGTGAGAACGCCGACTCGATGGGACTGACCGGTGAGGAGACCTTCACCATCACCGGGCTGGCCGGCGGCGAGAACGTACCCGCCACCGTGCAGGTGCAGGCGGAACAGGACGGACGCAGCCGGTCGTTCGAGGCCACCGTGCGCATCGACACCCCCGCCGAGGCCGCCTACTACCGGCACGGCGGGATCCTGCAGTACGTGCTGCGCCAGCTGCTGGAGGCGCAGTGAGCCGTCCGGAGGGCGGCAGCCGGCCGCTCTGAGGACGACCTCAGATCTCCAGCATGGTGTGGACCCGGCGGTCGGTCAGCTGGTCGCGGCCGCGCAGGAAGCCGATCTCGATGACGGCTTCGAAGGCCACGACCTGGGCACCGGCGCGCTCGACCAGCTCGCAGGTCGCCGCCGCCGTGCCACCGGTGGCCAGCACGTCGTCGACCACCAGCGCGCGCGTTCCCGGCGTGAACGCGTCAGCGTGCACCTCGATCGAGGCGGTGCCGTACTCGAGGGCGTAGTCGGTCGACAAGGTGGCACCGGGCAGCTTGCCGGCCTTGCGGACCGGGACGAAGCCGATGCCGAGCTCGTAGGCCACGGCCGCGCCGAGGATGAAGCCGCGCGCCTCGATCCCGACGACCACGTCCACACTGCCGCGGTGGCGCGAGGCAACGTCACGCACCACCGCGCCCAGGGCCGGTCCGTCACTCAGCAGCGGGGTGAAGTCCTTGAAGACCACGCCCGGCTCCGGGAAGTCGGGGATGTCACGGACGTGACGGCCGACCAGCTCCTCCATCCGCACCGTGTCGGTCATCCTCGCACCTCAGCGCCGGGACTTGGACGACCGCTTGGGTTGGCCCCTCGGTCCGGTCCGGGCGTAGGGGTGCAGCTGCCGGCCGCCGTGCGGGACCTCGTCGGACGACTGCGCCGCCTCCTCGCCGTTGACACCCGAAGTCGCCTCGGCCGGCTGCGCGTCGGCCGGCGATGAAGCTGCCGCTGGGGGCGCCTGCCCCGCACCACCGCTGTCGGTGGACACGTTCCCGTCGTCGTCGAGGACGAGACCGGTGTCGGAGACACGGCGGCCGTGGGCGAGCTTCTCCTGGTACTTCCTCGCGCGCTTGGCGAGGTCCTTCATGCCCGGTTCGCGTTCACGCAGGTCGGCCAGCAGCGGTGTGGCGATGAAGACCGAGGAGTAGGTGCCGGCCGCGATGCCGACGAAGAGCGCGAGGCTCAGGTCGAGCAGGGTGCCGGGGCCGAGGTAGGTGAAACCGATCACGAGGATGGCGCCGACCGGCAGCAGCGCGACCACCGAGGTGTTGATCGAACGCACCAGCGTCTGGTTGACGGCCATGTTGGCCGCCTGGCTGTAGGTCTGCCGTCCGCTCGCCTGGGCCGCCCGGGTGTTCTCGCGGACCTTGTCGAAAACGACGACCGTGTCGTAGAGCGAGTAGCCGAGGATGGTCAGGAAGCCGATCATCGACGCGGGGGTGATCTCGAACTTGAACAGCGCATAGATCCCGACGGTGATGATCAGGTCGTGCAGGAGCGCGACCAGCGCCGACAGGGCCATCTTCCAGGTGCGGAAGTAGATCCCGAGCACGATCGACACGAGCACGAGGAACCAGATCAGCGCACTGATCGCCTTGTTCGTGACGTCCTTGCCCCAGGAGGCACCGATGAAGTTGGCGCTGACCTGGCTCTCGGGCACGCCGAAGTCCTTCGCCAGCGTCCGTTGCGCCGCGTTGGTCTGCGTCTCGTTGAGCTTCTCGGTCTGGATCCGGATCGTGTCCGACCCGATGGTGGTGACCACGAGGTTCTCGGCACCGCCGGTCGCCTCGGACATGGCTTCCTTGGCCTTCGCCTCGAAGTTCTGCGTGGTCGAGAGCCCGGAGACCCGCAGCTCGGAGCCGCCGCGGAACTCGAGGCCGAAGTTCAGCCCGGTGCCGAAGATTCCGATGGCGGCGAGGACCAGGATGACGCCCGAGATGGCATAGAAGAGTTTCTGCCGGCCGACGATGTTCATCGAGCGCTTGCCCGTGTAGAGGTCGTTGCCGAACTGCGCGAAGCTCATCATCAGGCGGTCCCCCCTTCAGCGGGCCGCTGACCCGCGATCGAGACCCGCCCCCGCCCGGCATACGTGATCTTCTTGGCGCCCAGCCGGACGGGGTCGAAGCCGGACCACTTGTGTCCCTGCCCGAAGAACTCGGTGCTCGACAGGATGGTCAGCAGCGGGTGGGTGAACAGGACCACCACCACCACGTCCACGAGCGTGGTCAGCCCGAGGGTGAAGGCGAAGGCCTTGACGCTGCTCTCGGAGAGCACGTAGAGGATGGCCGCTGCCAGGAAGTTGATGCCGTCGGAGATCAGGATGGTGCGCCGGGCCCGGCCCCAGCCGGTTTCCACCGCCGAACGGAGTCGTCGACCGTCGCGGACCTCGTCGCGCACGCGTTCGAAGTAGACGATGAACGAGTCCGCGGTGATGCCGATGGACACGATCAACCCGGTCACCCCGGCCATGGTCAGCCGGAAGTTGTGCGTGTAGCCCAGCAGGGTCACCAGCCCGTAGCTGGAGAGGCCCGCGATCGCCAGCGAGCACACCGTCACGAAACCGAGGGCGCGGTACTGCAGGAGCGAGTAGATCACCACCAGGAGCAGCCCGATCATGCCGGCGATGATGCCCATCTTCAGCTGTTCGCTGCCGAGCTGCGGGCTGATCTGCTCGGAGGTCTGCACCTGGAACGACATCGGGAGGGCGCCGAACTTCAGCTGGTCCGCGAGGAGCTTGGCGGAGTCCAGGGTGAAGTTGCCGGTGATGCTGGCCCTGCCGTCACGGATCACGGCCTGTGACTGGGGCGCCGAGATGACCTGGCCGTCCAGCACGATGGCGAACCGCTTCTGGGGGTCGCCTTCCGGATGCGGCGTCAACCGTGCGGTGACCTTCTCGAACTGCTGGGCACCGACCTTGTCGAAGCTGAGCGCGACCTCGACGACGCTGGTCTGCACGCCGTTCTGACCCGTCTGGTAGCCCGCGCTGGCGTCGGAGATGTGGGCGCCGGTGACCTCGGACGGTCCGAGGATGAACTTCTCCCGGCCGTCCGTCTGGCAGGCCACCATCGGCTTGTCCACCGGCGCCAGGGCCTGCTCACGGCCCTTGGCGGTCTTGCAGTTGAGCTGCTGGTAGGCCTTGGTCAGGGCCGGGGTCACCCAGGCGACGTCACTGGCGTTCTTGGGCTTGGTCTGCGGCTGCTCCTGCCCCGGCGAGGCGGACGCCGTGGGGGTGGCCGTCGAGGCGCCCGAGGGGGTCGCGGTGGCGGTCTTGCTCGCGGTGGCTGTGCCACTGGGGCTCGGCGTGCTGTCCGCGCGCAGCGCCTGAGGGACGGCGGCACCGGCCGAGGACGTCTTCTTCGGGCTCGGCGTGCTCTTCCGTGGCGCGCTGGTGGCCTTGCTCGACGCCGTCGGCGTCGACTTCACGGACGGCGTACCAGTTGCCTCACCGGACGCCTTCGGCGTACTCGTGCCGGAGGGCGCCGGCTGCGCCGCCTGGGGTGACGGGCACCCAGCCGGCACGCCGGGACTGGAGGAGGCGCAGATGACGGCGCGGAAGCGCAGCTGGGAGGACTGCTTCAGGGAGTCCAGGGTGGCCTGGTCGGGGTTGCCCGGGAGCGAGACCACGATGTTGCTCTGACCGAGGGTGGTGACCTCGGCCTCGCTGACGCCGCTGCCGTCGACGCGCTGCCGGATGATGCTGACGGCCTGGGTCACCTGCTGGGAGTTGATCTGCTTGCCACCCTCGATCACGGGAGCGAGGACGATCTGGCGCCCTCCCTCGAGGTCGAGGCCGAGCTTGGGCCGCCACGCGTCGACCGGGTTGCCGGCGCCCGAGGCGGCGACGATGCCGCCGAACAGGCCGAGGATCAGCAGCACCAGCAGCGCGAGGGTCTTCAGCGGTGTGCGGTTCTGGGGTTTGATCGCCACGAGTTGGGGAGTCCTAGTCGGTGGAAGGCTCCGAGTCGCCGTGGGCGACACTCGGGGCGGGCTTGCGCAGCACGGCGCGTCGGTCGAAGCGGACGTTCACTCCGGGGCTGATCTCCAGCGTCACGATGGCGTCATCCATCTCGACGATCCGACCGTGGAGCCCGGAGGTCGTGGAGACCTCGTCTCCCACGTCGAGGCTGGCCTGCATCGACTCCATGTCGCGCCGGCGTCGCCGCTGCGACATGAACATCCAGCCGATCAACAGGATCGGGATGGCCAGGATGAGCAGGCTACCGAGCCCGCCGCTGCTACCTGACGAGGATGCCTCGGGGACGAGGAACGGCATGTGTGAGTCCTTCTAGCTGGTGCGGGAACCGAACGTGGTCCGGGCGCAGTACCCCGGTGATGACCGGTGTGGACCGGTGCGCAGAGAACGAGTCTATGTGAGCCTCGGCCCAGCGCCAAAGGGCGCGTCGTCCGGCGCGCCGGGATCAGGCGCCGAACCGCCCGTCACCACCCAGCGGCAGGGTCGGCGTGTCGCTGCCGGGCGGCGGGGTGAGGCCGACGTGCTGCCAGGCGAGGGGGGTCGCCGCCCGGCCCCGGGGGGTCCGCAACATGAAGCCCTCCCGCACCAGGAACGGCTCGGCCACGGTCTCCACCGTGTCCGGCTCCTCCCCGACGGCGACGGCCAGCGTGGACAGTCCCACCGGCCCGCCCCCGAACCGCCGGCAGAGTGCCTCGAGCACCGCGCGGTCGAGCCGGTCGAGGCCGCGGTCGTCGACGTCGAACAGGGCGAGGGCGGCGTGGGCGGCGTCGCCGTCGACGACGCTGCGGCCGTGCACCTGGGCCCAGTCACGCACGCGCCGCAGCAGCCGGTTGGCGATGCGCGGAGTCCCCCGCGACCGGCCCGCGATCTCCGCGATGCCCTCTGGCACCGCCTCCACCTCGAGCAGGACCGCGTTGCGGGTGAGGATCCGCTCGAGGTCCTGCGTCGCGTAGAAGTCGAGGTGACCGGTGAAGCCGAAGCGGTCGCGCAGCGGAGCGGGCAACAGTCCCGCGCGGGTCGTGGCACCGACCACGGTGAAGACGGGCAGCTCGAGCGGTATGGCGGTCGCCCCAGGACCCTTGCCGACGATCACGTCGACCCGGAAGTCCTCCATCGCGAGGTAGAGCATCTCCTCGGCCGCGCGGGACATCCGGTGGATCTCGTCCAGGAAGAGCACCTCACCCTCGGTGAGGGAGGAGAGTATGGCGGCCAGGTCACCGGCATGCTGGATCGCCGGGCCACTCGTGATCCGGATCGGTGCCTCCAGCTCGCTCGCGACGATCATGGCGAGCGTCGTCTTGCCGAGGCCGGGTGGGCCGGACAGCAGGACGTGGTCGGGCGGGGTGCCGCGCCGACGAGCCGCCTCGAGGACCAGGGCGAGCTGGTCGCGCACCCGCGTCTGTCCGGGGAAGTCGGCGAGCTTGCGCGGCCGCAGGGCCGCCTCGATCCGGTGCTCCTCGTCGTCCAGCGGCTCCGGCCTGGCATCGACGATGCGCGCGGTCGCGTCGCTGGAGCCGTCCGCATACCGGTCGCGATCGGTCTGCTCGCGCCGTGCGTCTCCGTCCTCCATCCGTCCCATCCGCCCTGTCAACGGCCCAGCTCACGCAGGGCGGCACGCAGCAGGCCCGAGACGTCGCCGCCGTCTCCGGCCTGGCCGGCCACCGCCTCCACCGCGTCGTCGGCCTGCTTGGCCGACCAACCGAGTCCGACGAGCGCCTCGCCGACCTGCGAGCGCCAGGGCTCGCGGCCCGCCGCCCGCGCCGGCGTGCCCGGGGACGCCTCGCCGGCGACCACCTTGTCGCGCAGCTCCAGCACGATCCGCTCGGCGCCCTTCTTGCCGATGCCGGGCACCTTGGTCAGGGTGGCCAGGTCGCCGCCGCTGATCGCCCCCCGGAGCACGTCCGGCGGGTGCACCGCCAGCATGGCGAGGGCGAGCCGCGGTCCCACTCCGGAGACGGTCTGGACCTGCTCGAAGAGGGCGCGCTCGTCGGCGTCGGCGAAACCGTAGAGGGTGAGCGACTCCTCACGCACGACGAGGCTCGTGGCCAGGGTCGCCTGGCTCCCACGGCGCAGGTCGGCGGCCGTGCCCGGTGTCGTGTGGACGAGCAGTCCCACCCCGCCGACCTCGACGATGACGGAGTCGAGCCCGACGTGCTGCACGGGGCCGCGGACGGAGGCGATCACCGGCCCACCTTCGCACGTCGGGCGGCGACGGCACGGCGCTGGGCCGCTGCCGCCTGCTGCAGCCGGTCCTCGGCGCCGCCACGCCATACGTGGCAGATGGCAAGGGCCAGTGCGTCCGCGGCGTCGGCCGGCGTCGGTTGCGTGTCCAACCGCAGGATCCGGGTGACCATCGTGGTCACCTGCGCCTTGTCGGCACGGCCGCTGCCGGTCACGGCGGCCTTGACCTCGGTCGGGGTGTGCAGCGCCAGCGGCAGCCCGAGCCGTGCGGCGGCAAGCATCGGGATCGCCGACGCCTGAGCGGTGCCCATCACGCTGGCCAGGTTGGCCTGGCTGAAGACCCGTTCCACGGCCACCGCGTCGGGCTCGTAGCGGCGCATCCAGTCGTCGATCTCGGTCTGGATCGTGAGCAGCCGCTCCTGCACCGGGTCACCCGAGGGCGTGCGGACCACACCCACGGCGACCAGCCGCAGGGGTGAGCCGACGCCGCCGTCCACGACCCCGATGCCACAGCGCGTCAACCCCGGGTCGACGCCCAGCACCCGCACGGCCTTCTCCTCGTCCTCGCCGAACACCTGTTCGCTCCGAACGTACCTCGTGGGTGCCTCCGCACGCCGCTGCGACGCGCCGTCCGGGTTGCCCGCGCCGTGTCCTCGGCCTCAGTCCTCGTCGTCGAGCTCGGCCAGCACGTCGTCGGGGACGTCGCCGTTGGCCCAGACGTTCTGCACCTCGTCACTGTCCTCGAGGGCCTCGATGACGCGGAACATCTTGCGGGCGCCGTCCACGTCGAGCGGCACCTCGACAGTGGGCACGAAGGACGCCTCGGCCGAGTCGTAGTCGATGTCGGCAGCCTGCAGCGCCTCGCGCACCGCGACGAAGTCGGTGGCCTCGCTCAGGATCTCGAAGGACTCCCCGAGGTCGTTGATCTCCTCGGCACCCGCGTCCAGGACCACCTCGAGCAACCGGTCCTCGGTCAGCTCCTCCTTGGGGACGATGACCACGCCCTTGCGGTTGAACAGGTAGGAGACTGCCCCGGGTTCGGCCAGGTTGCCGCCGGCGCGCGTCAGCGCCGTGCGCACCTCGGCCGCGGCCCGGTTGCGGTTGTCGGTGAGGCACTCGATGAGCACCGCCACTCCGCCGGGCGCGTAGCCCTCATACGTGATGTTCTGCCAGTCGGCGGCACCGGCCTCGGCGCCGCTGCCGCGCTTGACCGCGCGGTCGATGTTGTCGTTCGGGACACTGGTCTTCTTGGCCTTCTGGATGGCGTCGTAGAGGGTCGGGTTGCCGGCCGGGTCACCGCCGCCGGTGCGGGCCGCGACCTCGATGTTCTTGATCAGCTTGGCGAACAGCTTGCCCCGCTTGGCGTCGATCGCCGCCTTCTTGTGCTTGGTCGTCGCCCACTTGGAGTGGCCGCTCATGCGTGTGCCTTCCCGCGGCTCATGCGCTCTCCCTCGTCTGCCGTCCTGTCATCGAGCCTGCCCGATCCTACCCGCGCCGCGCGCGGCTGCTGTGCCCCACCGCAGCAGGGTCAGGGCACGACGCGACGGACCAGACCCACGAAGTACTCGTGCACGCGAGCGTCCCGGGTCACCTCGGGGTGGAACGACGTCGCGACGATGTTGCCCTGCCGCACCGCGACCACGCGCCCGGCCGCCTCACCCTCCTCGACCCGAGCCAGCACCTCCACCTGCGGCCCGAGATCCTCGACCCAGGGAGCTCGGATGAACACCGCGCGCAAGGGATCTCGGACCCCGTCTCGCAGGGCGGGCATGTGCAGGTCGTGTTCGAACGAGTCGACCTGACGGCCGAAGGCGTTGCGCCGCACCGTGATGTCGAGGCCACCCAGGGTCTCCTGGTCCGGCCGGGCGTCGGCGAGCCGGTCCGCGAGCATGATCATGCCCGCGCACGAGCCGTAGGCCGGCATACCCCCGGCCAGCCGCTTGCGCAGTGGCTCCTGGAGGTCGAAGGCCCGCACCAGCTTGTCCATCGTCGTGGACTCGCCACCGGGGATGATCAGGGCGTCGATCGACTCGACCTCGGCCGGCCGCCTGACGCCGACGGCCACGGCGCCGAGCTCGCCCAGTACCCGCAGATGCTCGCGGACGTCACCTTGCAGCGCGAGGACGCCGATGCGGACAGGAGATTCGCTCACGGTCGCAGCGTATGCCGACCGGTCGCCGCCGCGCGCCCCGGTCCGGTGGGCGGGCGCGGGCGAGCCTCACGTGAGCGGCCGGCATACATCGAGGTGATGGCCGGTCGCCGCCCGAATACCCCGCTCGGCGTAGTCGCAGAGCCGTCCGGTGGCCGACGCGGGAGTGGTGCGGTGGCCGCGAGGCTGTCCGGCATGACACAGGACATCGTGGTCACCGACCACCTCACCCGACGCTACGGGTCGCACACCGCCGTCGACGCCGTCAGCCTCACCGTCCGGCGCGGTGAGGTCTACGGGTTCCTCGGGCCGAACGGCGCCGGCAAGACCACCACCATGCGCATGCTGATCGGGCAGGTGCGCCCGACGTCCGGCACGGCAAACGTGCTCGGCGGGACACCTGGCGATCCCCCGGTGCTGCGCCGGGTCGGCGCGCTGATCGAGGGTCCGGGCTTCTATCCCTACCTGTCCGGCCGGGACAACCTGAGGGTGCTGGCCCGGTACACCCGGTTGTCGGACGCGAGCGTGGACCTCGCACTCGAGCAGGTCGACCTGAGCGGCCGCAGCCGCGACCGGTTCAGGTCCTACTCGCTGGGGATGAAACAGCGGCTCGGCGTCGCCGCCGCCTTGCTCGGCGACCCCGACCTGCTGATCCTCGACGAGCCCACCAACGGGCTCGACCCGACCGGCATGGCCGACATGCGCGCGCTGGTGCGACGGCTCGCCACCCATGGGCAGACGGTCATGCTGTCCAGCCACCTGCTCGACGAGGTGCAGCAGGTCTGCGACCGGGTCGGCGTGATCAACCACGGCCGGCTGCTCGCCCAGAGCACGGTCAGTGAGCTGCGGGGTGCGAGCGGCGTGCGGCTACGCGCCGAGCCGGAGGACGCGGTGCACGCCGTCCTGTCCCGGGTGGCCCCCGGCCGCGTGCGCCGCCTCGACGACGGCACCATCCGCATCGAGCAGGACGCCGCCTCCATCCCCGCGCTCACCCGCGACCTGGTCCGGGGCGGGGCGGACGTGTTCGAGATCGCGCCGGTCGGCCGCACGCTCGAGGAGGTCTTCTTCGAGCTGACCGGCGACGCGGTGCACGCCTCTGACGTGCCGCCGACCCTGCCCACCCTGAGCGACGAGGAGGTCGCGTCATGAGTCGCCCCACCCAGACCGCCCCATCAGGCCCTCCCCCGAAGCCACCTCGCAGTCCCCGCTCGTCCCTCACGCGGCGCTTCACGGGGGTCCCCGGCCTGAGTGCCACCGTCCGCGCGGAGCTGCTCCGCCTCGCCAAGTGGCCGACCACCTGGATCATCACCGGCGTCTGGCTGGCCCTGGACCTCACCTTCGGCTACGTCATCGGCTACCTCCAGTACCGCTCGGCGGCCGACTCCGGGGACCGCAGTGCTGCAACGCTGCTCGCCGAGCTGAACCTCGACGCGGTGCCGCAGGCCCTGACCTCGGGATTGCCGATGTTCGGCGGCGCGCTGGTTCTCGTCATGGGCGCCCTGGCCACCGGCAGCGGCTACGGCTGGGGCACCTGGAAGACCGTCTTCAGCCAAGGTCCCGGACGACGGACCGCCCTCTCCGGCACCGCCGTCGCGCTCGGCCTCTGGCTGGCGTGCCTGGTCCTGCTGACCCTCGTCCTCGACATCGGCGCGAGCGCCGTCACGATGGCGATCATCGGTAGCCCGGTCGCGTGGCCGACCGTGCTGGCGGTGCTGCAGGGGGTGGGCGCGGCGCTGCTGATCGCGGCGATGTGGACCGCCGGCGGCGCGCTGGTCGGGGTGCTGGCCCGCGGCCCCGCCCTGTCCGTGGGCCTCGGCCTGGTCTGGGCCCTCGTCGTGGAGAACCTGCTGCGCGCCGTCGCCTCGGCGCTCGGCCCGCTCGAGGTGGTCACCGACCACCTGCCCGGGACGGCTGCCGGCTCCCTGGCCGGTGCCCTCGGCTCGACTCCGGTGGGTACGGAGGGCGGCACCCCCGGAGTCCTCACCACGCTCTCCGGGACGTCGGCGACGGTGGTGCTGTCCGTCTACGTCGTGGGTTTCGTGGCGGCACTGCTCATCGTGGTCTCCCGCCGCGACGCCTGACACCCGGTTTCGCCCGCCCTCGGAGATCATCGCGGTGTCAGGAGACGTATGCCGTGTGCCTGCCCGACGGTTCCTGCTCGCCCTCGGGTTCCAGCCGGACCGGCGGCAGGAGCCGGCCGATCCACCGCGGCAGCCACCAGGCCCGCTCGCCGAGCAGCCGCAGGACAACCGGCACGACGAGGCAGCGGATCACCACGGCGTCGAGCAGGACCGCGACCGCGAGCCCGAGGCCCATCTCCTGGAGCATCCGGCCGGGGCTCGCCAGGAACGCCCCGAAGACGACGATCATGATCGCGGCCGCCGCGGTGATCACGCCGCCGGTCATCGCCAGCCCCTCGCGGACGGCGGCGGTTGCGTCTCCCGTGCGTTGCCACTCCTCGTGGATCCGGGAGACCAGGAACACCTCGTAGTCCATCGACAGCCCGAAGACGACGGCGAACACCACCACCGGCAGGAACGCCTCGATGGGGCCGGGCTGGGCCCCGAAGTGGCCGTCGCCGAACACGAAGGTCATGACGCCCAGGGCCGCGGCGATGCTGAGGAGGTTGAGCAGCGCGGCCTTGACCGCGATCACGAGGGAGCGAAAGACCGCCATGAGCAGGAGTGCCGACAGCAGCACCACGGCTCCGATGAACCAGGGCAGCCGCTGGCCGACTGCGTCGGAGAAGTCGATCGTCGCGGGCGTGGCGCCGCCGACCAGGTAGCGACCACCGGCGTGGTCGCCGACGCTTGGCAGCACGTCGTCACGCAACCGGTGCACCAGGTCGGTCGTATGCTCCGACGCGGGAGCTGTGGTCGGCGTGACGATCAGGATCCAGCCGGCGCTTCCGGAGGGCAGCGGACCGCGCACGTCGGCCACGCCCGGCGTCATCCGAAGCACTCGGGCGGCGGACTGGGCGCCGCGCTGGTCGCTCTCAGCGAGCACGATCAGGGGGCTGCTCGCGCCCGGCCCGAAACCGTCGGCCAGGAGGTCATAGGCCTTGCGGGTGGTGCTGTCCGGCGGGTTCGTCCCGGCATCGGCGAATCCGAGGCGCAGGTGCAGGACGGGAGCAGCCAGCAGGAGGAGTATCGCGAGGCCACCGATGAGCACGGGCAGCGGGCGACGTTGCACGCGGTCGGCCAGGAGCCGCCACCGGTCCCCCGGCGTTCGGCCCGATCGACTGGCGCGCCGCTGCACCGCGCGCTCCAGCCGTCGGCCGAAAAGCGTCAGCAGCGCCGGCAGCAGCGTGATCGAGGCGACCATGGTCAGCAGCAAGGTCAACGCGATCGTGAGCGCGAGCCCCTGCAGCGCGGCGAGACCGAGCATCAGCAGGCCGAGCAGGGCGATGATCACCGTGCACCCCGCGAAGAGCACCGACCGGCCCGCCGTGTCCAGGGCACGGGCGGTGGCGGCATCGCGGTCGGCGCCGCGTAAGAGCTCGCTGCGGTAGCGAGAGAAGACCAGCAGCGCGTAGTCGATGCCGACACCGAGGCCGACGAGCATCATCATCGGCGCGGCATAGGTCGGCACCGTGGCCAGGTGTGACACGAGGGCCACCAGGCCCACCGAGCTGCCGACGGCGAACACTGCGGTGATGAGGGGCAACCCGGCAGCCAGGATGGACCCGAAGAGCGGGATGAGGATGAGCAGGGCCGCCAGCATGCCGATTCCCTCGGACGAGCCGCCCGGTGCCGTGGCATCCTGCACGGCGTCACCCGCGAGCTCGACCTCCAGGCCGTGCCCCTGGTGGGCCCGCGCGGTGCTGACCAGCTCGCGCACGTCGGCCGGGTCGGCATCCATGGGAGCGGTGTCGAGCGTGACTGTGAAGAACGAGGTCTCGCCGTCGGGCGAGACGGCGCCCGGGCTCGTGTAAGGGTCGGCGACCTGCTGCACGTGCGGCAGCGCCGCAACCCGGGTTCGCAGTGCGTCGACCCTCGCCCGGACCTGCGGTGAGGTCAGCCCTGCCTCGTCATGGACCACGATCTGGATGGCCGCTGCGCTCGCGTCCCGCCCCACCGCGTCCGCGACCTGCTGGGACTCGCTGCCCGGCAGGTCGTAGTTGTCGCGGTAGGCGTTCCCCAGCGCGAGCGAGGCACCCGTGATCGCGGCCAACGCCACCACCCAGCACACCAGAGCTCTCCAGTGGTGACGGGTCGACCACGACCCCAGGCGCTCGAACCGGCTCGACATGACAACCTCCATAGGTAGGCGCTCTATATATAGAATATCTACATGTCGATTGTCTATCTATTACCGAATGCGTAGGCTGGGCCTGTGAGGAGCGACGCGGTGCGTGGGCACATCGACGGCATGGTGCTGGCCACGGTCGAGCACGAGCCTCTGCACGGCTACGCCATCCTCGAGTCACTCACCCGTCGGAGCGGCGGCGCGCTGGACCTGCCGACCGGCACGATCTACCCCGCCTTGCGCCGGCTCGAGAAGAGCGGCTTCCTGGCCAGCGAGTGGAGCACCGTGGGCGGCCGCAAGCGGCGGACCTACCGATTGACCGAGGCGGGGCGCCGGGCCCTGGCCGACGAACGAGCCTCCTGGCGCGACCTGTCCGGCGTGGTCGAGGCGCTGCTACGACCGCAGCCGGGTCCGGCCTAGGTCCTGCGTGCGCGCGAGCGCACGCAGACAGCGCAGGCTCGCCACCGAGATCAGGCCGTAGGGCACGAGTGCGATGCCACCGGCGATGGAGAGCCCGATCGGCAGCGGCGTGCTGGACACCGAGACCATGGCCACCGCTTGCCCGGCGATCAGCAGGCTGAGCACCAAGGTGGCCAGCACGCCGGCCCGCACCAACCCCTTGCGAATCCCGAACCGGCGCACGCCGATCCCACCGAGCAGCACGAGCAGCGGCGCGGCCACGAGGCACGCGATGCCCACCACCTGGACACCGACGCCGAGCAGCGCCCCCACCCTGCCGTCCGGCTGGCCGGAGCCGACCGCAAGGTCCCAGGCCACCGGCTGGGCGGCAGTCACCACGAACAGGCCCAGGCCGATCCGCCGGCTGGAGCCGGAGGAGAGCACCGCCTGGTAGGCCGGGGCCACGTCGTCGACCGACCCGAACTCCGCCACCGCCCGTCGCTGCGCGTCGTGCTCGGACCGACCCCCAGCCACCATCGCCTCGGTGGCGTCGGTCAGGTGGTCGCGCGCTTCGCGCAGAAGGTCGTCCTTCGCGCGCCGTGGTCCGCGTAGCTCGCGGCCCAGCGCGACGACATACGCCTCCACCCGATCCCCATCTGCCGTCACGGTGCCATGGTCGTCCGGAGGCACGCCGCAGGCAACCCGTTTGCCGCCCCCGGCGGACGATTCCGGGAAATTTCAGGGAGGACCCTGACCCCCCGTAGGAATCATCGTGAGGTCGGGCCCGGAGAGGGCACCAAACCTCACGAAGATTCCGCACGGATCATTCCGCACGAGATCAGGGGAGGGTGAGGCCGAGGTGGGTCCGCAGGCCCTGCACCCCGGAGTCGGTCAGCCGGACGGCGCGGTCGCGCGGACGCCGCACCAGCCAACCCCGGTCGACCATCGCCGTCGCCACGGCTGCTCCGAGCCGGCCCGCCAGGTGGTGGCGCTGCTCGGTCCAGTCTATGCAGGTTCGCAGCAGCGGACGTCGGGTCCCGCGGGCGTCCAGAAGGGACTGCAGGTCGACCCCTAACGATCCGAGCACCTGCTGGGCGTGCGGACCGAGCTCGTAGGGGTGCTCCGCCCGCTGCGCCGACAGCGGGTCACCGGGGCGCCGCGCGGTGTCCGGTCGGCCGTCCACCGCGACCAGCGCCCGATGATCGAGCAGCGACTGGGTCACCGCCACGCCGAGCCGCCCCGCGAGGTGGTCGTAACAGGTTCGCGCCGTCCGCAGTGCACTCGCCCGGTTGCCCTCGCGCGGGGACCGCACCGGGCGGGCGGGTGCGATCCGGGCCAACGCCTCCAGCACGGCCGTCACGTCGGGTCCGGAGACGCGGTAGTAGCGGTGGCGGCCTGACGGTTCGACCCTGACCAGGCCGGCCTCCAGCAACCGGCGCAGGTGGCCACTCGTGGCCTGCGGTGACACGCCCGCCTCCGTCGCCAGCCGCGAGGCGGGCAGGGACCGCCCGTCGGAGAGGGCCAGGAGCACCTTGGCCCGCGCGGGCTCGGCATACAAGGCAGCGACCGCCGCCACGTCCGCGTCCCCCGCCCATGGCCCTCTCCGACCGTCTCTTCCCGTCATGGTTCGAGTATGCGCCGATGACGTTTCGGGCCGGACGGAAGCGATCGGGTGTCACTGTGGCGCCATGGGCACCGAGATTCGTCGCCGGATGGTGCTGGCCGTGATGTGCGCCGGCATGTTCCTCGTGCTGCTGGACGTGTCGGTCGTCAACGTCGCCCTTCCCTCGATCCAGACCGGGCTCGGCACCGACCTGGCCGGGATGCAGTGGGTGGTGGACGCCTACGGCATCACCCTCGCCAGTCTCCTGCTCGCCGCCGGCGGACTCGGTGACGTCCGGGGCCACCGTCGGATGGTCCTGGCCGGCTTGGTGACCTTCGGGACGGCCTCGGTGGGCTGCGGACTGGCGCCCACCGTGGAGGTGCTGGTGACGATGCGGGCCGCGCAGGGCGTCGGGGCTGCCGTGCTGCTCCCGTCGACCATGGCCGTGATCACCCACACCTTCCCCGGACGGGCCGAGCAGTCACGCGCCCTCGGGACCTGGGCGGGCGTGTCCTCGCTGGCCCTGCCGTCCGGCCCCCTGCTCGGCGGGGCGCTGGTGTCCTGGCTCGGGTGGCGGGCGGTCTTCCTGGTCAACGTCCCGGTCACGCTGCTCGCCGCCGTGATGGTGCGCCGCGTGGTGGCCGAGAGCCGGGGCCAGGAGCGCGTCCTCGACCTCCCGGCCGCCTTCGCGGCCGTCGCCGGGCTGGCGTGCCTCGTCTTCGCGGTCATCACCGGAGGCCAGAGAGGTCTCGACCGTGCCGTGCTGGTGGCCCTCGTCGGGGTCATCGCGGCAGCGGCCCTGTTCGTGCGCATCGAACGCCGCGCTTCGCAGCCACTGGTGCCCTTGGCGCTGTTGCGGTCCCCAACGTTCGTCGGGGCCAACCTCGTGGCCGGCGCGATGAACTTCGTGGGCATCGGCACCGTCTTTGCCGTGACGCTCTATCTGCAGTCAGTGCAGGGGCGTTCGGCGCTGACGAGCGGACTCGACCTCCTCCCGCTCTTCGTCCCGCTCGCGGCGTTGTCTCCCTTGGCCGGCCGGTTGACGGCACGCCTGGGGCCACGACCGCCCATGCTGCTGGGTCTGGTGATCGGCGCGGCCGGCGCGTTCGGTCTCGTGCGACTCCAACCGGAGAGCGCGTATGCCGTGCTGTTGCCACCGCTGCTCGGCCTCGGCCTCGGGATGGGCCTGCTCACCTCCGCCGTGGTCACGGCAGCGATGCAGTCCGTGCCGGGCGAGCGTGCGGGCCTCGCCAGCGGGATGAACAACACGGCACGGCAGGCGGCCGGGGCGCTCGGCGTCGCCTGCTTCGGCGCGGTGCTCGGCTCCGCGGCGGCCGGCGCCTCCTTCGTCGCGCACCTGCACTCCCTCGGTGTCATCGCCGGCCTCGTCTGGCTGGCCGCCGCGGCGGTCACTGCGGCAACGGTGCCCGGCCGGGCCGGTCCCGGGCCGAGGAGCTACGAGCCGGCTGGCTGACCGGTGTCCTCGAGGTCGGCCCCGAGCGCGGCCAGCTTGGGCACCAGCTCGGCATACCCGCGGTCGATGTGGAACACGTCTGTCACCTCGGTCTCCCCCTCGGCGACCAGTCCCGCGAGGACCACGCTCACGGCTGAGCGGATGTCGAGCGACTTCACCCGCGCGCCGTGCAGCCTCGTCGGGCCGTGCACCTCCGCGGCCGTCGCCAGGATCTCGTCGTGGTCGCCGAAGGCCTGCACCCGGATGTCGGCCCCCATCTTGACCAGCTCCTTGGTGTAGCGCAGCCGGTCCTCGTAGACCCGCTCGTGCACCGTGGAGAGGCCGCCAGCCTGGGTCAGCAGCGGCACGAACGCCGACTGGCTGTCGGTCGGGAAGCCTGGGTAGGGCAGCGTCTGCAGGTCCGTCGGGCGCAGCGGGCCGCGCGCCCGCACGAGCATCCGGCGGTCCTGGAACCACACCTCGGCGCCGACCTCGCCGAGCTTCTCGGTGACCGGTACGAGGTGCTCCTCGATGACCGAGTCGATGGTCACCTCTCCCCCGGTCATCACCGCGGCGATCGCGAAGGTGGCCGCCTCGAGCCGGTCAGGGATCACGATCTCCGAGACGCCGCGGAGGCGTTCGACTCCCCAGATGGTGAGGAAGGGGGTGCCGAGCCCGGAGATCCGCGCGCCCATGCGGTTGAGCAGGTTGCCGAGCCAGACGATCTCCGGCTCCGCCGACGCGTTCATGATCAGGGTGCGCCCGGTCGCGCGGGTGGCCGCCATCATCAGTGTCTCGGTGCCGGTGTGGCTCGGGTAGTCCATGTAGATGCGGGCGCCCTGCAACGCCAGCACCTTGGCGTGGACCCCGTGCTCGTCGCGGTGCACCTGCGTGCCCATGCGCTCGAACCCCCTCAGGTGCATGTCGATCGGCCGTCGACCGATCTGGTCACCGCCAGGCAGCGCGAACGAGATCTCGCCGTGCCGGGCGAGCATGGGTCCGGCCACGACGACGGACGCGCGGGTGGCCTTGAACAGGTCAGGTGGGGCGTCGGTCCGGCTGATCTGCTCGGCACGCACCGTGACCCGCTCGTGCTCCGCGTCCACCTCCACCTGCGCGCCCAGGGCCCGCAGCAGGTCGGCCATCGAGAGCACGTCCGCGATCATCGGGACGTTGTTGAGGACGACCTCCTCGGGAGTGAGGATCGAGGCGGCGAGGGCCTTGAGCGCGGCGTTCTTGGCGCCGCTGATCCGGACGCTGCCGTGCAGTGCCGCGCCGCCGCGGATCTTGAGCAGCCGCCCAGGTGCCGCGGCCGGGTACGGGTGGTCTGGCTGCGTTCCCAACATGGGCGAACCCTAGCGGCGGCCGACGGTATGGCGATGGCTGCCCTCGTCGGGTCACGCCTAGAGTTCTGCTGTGACCGATGCGCTGCACATCCGGCCGAGGCGTGACACGGACATCCCGGTGCTGGCCCAGATCCTGGCCCGTCAGCAGGCCGAGACCGAGTACCCGTTCGAGTGGCCATTGCCCTTTCCCGTCGAGCGGTTCATCCACCGGCCCGGTGAGCTGGCCGCCTGGGTGGCCGAGCTCGACGGACGGGTCGTCGGGCACGTGGCGCTGCACGCCGTCGGGACCGAGGACGGGTCGGGCGGTGAGCTGAGCCGCCTCTGGTCCTCCGCGCACGGCGTCGGCGTGGAGCGGCTCCGCGCGGTCGGCGTGCTCTTCGCCGACCGCCGGCTGGCCGGCAGGGGCATCGGCTCGGCGCTGCTCGAGACCGCCACCCGACACGCGCTCGCCGACGGTGGCGCACCCGTCCTGGACGTGGTCCCCCACCACCCCGCGCCGGTGGGCCTCTACCGCAGCCGCGGGTGGCAGGAGGTCGGCCGTTGCCGCACCGTGTGGCTCCCCGATCACGTGGACCCGCTCCACGTGATGATCCTGCCCCTGCAACACGAGGCGCGCGGGCTCGAAGCCCGTCGGTGCGGATAGCTTGTCCGGCATGGACGCGACGCTCTCGGACCGGTTGCGGGCGGCGGCGGCCCTCGTGGTCGAATCCCTCGGCGTGGAGGGCGCGGCCGCCGCGATGGCGCCGTTCGATGTCCCGAACCGCCGGGAGTGGACCTATCTGCCGGGGCCTCGGCCCGGTGCCATGCTCGGTGACCTGTCACCCGCCTGTCGTCAGCAGGTGATGGCCCTGATGGAAGCCGGTCTGAGCGCTGCCGGTGCTCGCACGGCCCTCGACGTGATGGCCCTCGACGGGGTGCTGCGCGAGCTCGAGCGCGACGTCGAGCGTCCCGGTTGGCAGCGCCGGCATTCCCTGCACTACTGGTTCCGGTTGCTCGGTGATCCCCGGGACAGTGTCTGGGCCTGTCACCTCGGCGGCCACCACCTCGCGGTCCACCTGACCGTGGTGGGTGATCGCGTGTCCGCGACGCCCCAGTTCTTCGGCGCCAACCCGGCGGTGGTGCCAACCGGCCCGCGGCAGGGGTGGCAGGTGCTCCGACCCGAGGAGCAGCGGGCACGCGCCCTGCTGGCAGCGCTCGGGCCGCCGGAGCGTGACCTGGCCATCGTCTCGGCGACAGCCCCCGGCGACATAGCCACCCGGCGCGACCCGGTCGCCGACCCGGCCCTGGTGCCAACCGGTATCCCTCGCGCCGCCCTCGACCAGCAGCAGCGCGACCTGTTGGACGCGTTGGTGGGCTGCTACCTCGAGCGCGTGGCCGACGAGGTGGCAGGTCCGGCCCGGCAAAGGGTGCACGAGTGCGACGACGACCAGGTGTCCTTCGCCTGGGCCGGCTCGACGCAGCTGGGCGGCCCGCACTACTACGCGGTGCGCGGACCGACCTTCCTGCTGGAGTACGACAACACCCAGGACGGCGCCAACCACGTGCACACGGTATGGCGGGACCTCGGCCGTGACTGGGCCGCCGACCTGCTGGCCGCGCACCACGCCGCCGCGCACTCGCGCGCCGACGACGACTGACCGCGGATCCCGTCGCCCGGCCGGCCGCCGTCATCGGCCGAGCGCGTCAGGTCACCAGCCGCGCTCGGCCAGGTGGTGGCCCACCGGGATCTCGTCGACGTTGATGCCGACCATGGCCTCGCCCAGGCCGCGGGAGACCTTGGCGATGACGTCGGGGTCGTCGTAGAAGGTGGTGGCCTTGACGATCGCCTCGGCCCGCTGGGCCGGGTTGCCTGACTTGAAGATGCCGGAGCCGACGAAGACGCCCTCGGCGCCGAGCTGCATCATCATCGCCGCGTCGGCGGGGGTCGCGATGCCGCCGGCGGTGAAGAGCACGACCGGCAGCTTGCCCGCCTGCGCCACTTCCTTGACGAGCTCGTAGGGCGCCTGCAGCTCCTTGGCCGCCACGAACAGCTCGTCCTCCGGCAGGTTCTGCAGGCGGCGGATCTGCTGGCGGATCTGACGCATGTGGGTGGTCGCGTTGGACACGTCCCCCGTGCCCGCCTCGCCCTTGGAGCGGATCATCGCGGCACCCTCGGTGATCCGGCGCAGGGCCTCGCCCAGGTTGGTCGCACCGCAGACGAAGGGCACCGTGAAGGCCCACTTGTCGATGTGGTTGGCGTAGTCGGCCGGCGTCAGCACCTCGGACTCGTCGATGTAGTCGACGCCCAGGCTCTGCAGCACCTGCGCCTCGACGAAGTGACCGATGCGGGCCTTGGCCATCACCGGGATCGACACGGTGCTCACGATGCCGTCGATCATGTCGGGGTCGGACATCCGCGATACGCCGCCCTGGGCCCGGATGTCGGCGGGGACCCGCTCGAGGGCCATGACGGCGACCGCGCCCGCGTCCTCGGCGATCTTGGCCTGCTCGGGCGTGACCACGTCCATGATCACGCCGCCCTTGAGCATCTCGGCCATGCCGCGCTTGACGCGGGCGGTGCCGGTCCTGTGCTCGGCCTGGGCCGGATCGGTCTGGGGAATCTGCTGCTCGGTCACGGCTGCCGACCTCTCTGAAGGTGGTGGGTACTGGTGCGCTGGTGTAGGAGGGGGAGGCCGACCGGCTCCTCGCTCGGTCCCAGTCTACGGGCTCAGCCGGACCGTTCGAGCAGCGGCAGCTCGTCGGCGAACTCGATGGTCTGCGGCAGCTCGGCGTGGCCGGCCAGGCGGAACCACCGCACCACCCTCTTGCGCCGCACCCGTTGGACGTCGGTCACCGCGTCGTTGTGGAACCGGCGCGCCAGCTGCACCCGCTGCGACGCTGCCGCAACGCGGGCCAGCGCGGCTTCGCCGATCTCGCCCTCCTGCGCGATGTGGGCGAGGGCGTCCGGTGACAGCGCGAGCTCGAGCGCGTGGGTCAGGTCGCTCTCGATGGCCTCCCGACCGGTATGCCGTTCGTCCGCCGCTTCCAGCGACTCGGACGCGGCGCCGGCCAGCAGCAGAGCGCTCGCCGGGTCCAGCACGCCGGAGTTGGCCAGCTCGAGGGTCGCCTCCGCCCGGCGCACCAACTGCGCGTCGAGGGCGGTCAGGGCGCCCTCGACGCGCCCGTGGAGCCGGTCGAGCCGGGCCGCGCTGTAGGACAGATACCACGCGATGAGGGCACAGACCGCGAAGACCACGACGACCACGCTGAGGGTGTCCATCAGTCACCTCCGATCGACCGGCCACCGCGCAACAACCGCGACCAGCGCGAATCGGAGTCCCGGTCGGTCCGGACCCGAGGGCGCGCAGCGGCGCTCACGACCGTCTCGTAGACCGCCACGATGTCCGCCGCGACCACCGACCAGTCGAAGATCTCGGCACGCGACCTGCCCACTGCCGCGACCGAGCGGCGGCGGCCGACATCCCGCAGCAGCGCCATGACCTGGCCCGCCAGGTCGTCCGCATCCTCGTTCGTGAAGGTGACACCTGCCCGCCCCTCGTCGAGGACGCGCAAAAACGCAGGGATGTCGCTCGCGATGACGGCCGCACCGGCACTCATCGCCTCGATCAGGATGATGCCGAAGCTCTCGCCTCCGGTGTTGGGCGCCACGTAGAGGTCCACCGACGAGAGCAGCCGCGCCTTGTCGTCGTCGCTGACCGCCCCGAGGAACTCGCAGGCGTCCGCCACCTGCGGATCCATGTGGTCCCGGACCTCGTCGGGGTCGCCGGGTCCGGCGACGAGCAGGCGCACCCCCGGGAGCTCGCGCAGCACCGCCGGGAGCGCCCGGGCCAGGACCGGCAGGCCCTTGCGCGGTTCCTCCATCCGCCCCAGGAACGCCAGGGTGGGGCGGTCGGGAGTTCCCTGCCACCCGGGGCGCGGGCGCGCGGAGGCGAACGTGTCGACATACACGCCGTTGGGGATGACCACGGCGTCTCCACCCAGGTGCGTGGTGACGGTGCGGCGCGCCTCCTCGGACACGGCGATGCGGCCGGCGATCTTCTCCATGCTGGGGCGCAGCAGCGGGTGAGCGGCCTGCATGGCCCGCGAGCGAAGCATCGAGCTGTGGAAGGTCGCGACGATGGGCCCCTCGGCCGCCCACAAGGCGAGGAGGGAGACGCTCGGGCTCGCGGGCTCGTGCAGGTGCACCACGTCGAAGCGGCCCCGCTCGATCCACCGCCCCACCCGGCCCGCGGTCACCGGCCCGAAGGCGAGGCGTGCCACCGACCCGTTGAAGCGCACCGGGACCGCGCGACCGGCGCTCACGACATACGGCGCCAGCGGTGTGTCCTCGTCGGACGGGGCGAGGACGCTGACCTCGTGACCGAGTCGCAGCAGTTGCTCGGCCAGGTCGCGGACGTGCAGCTGCACCCCGCCCGGCACGTCGAAGGAGTAGGGGCTGACGATGCCGATCCTCATCGGATCCGCGCCGGGTCGAGATCGTCGACGAACACGGCCTGCATCATGTGCCAGTCCTGCGTGTGCTCGCGGATCGTCGTGCTGAGCGCGTCCGCGCACTGCTGGGTCATCGCACGGACCTTCTCGCGGGTGGTGCCCTCTCCCGGCACGAGCACGCGGTCGTGCCACGTGACGACGATCCGCCAGCCGGCCGTGGCCGTGTGCCGCCGGTCGGCGTGACGCTCGTAGTGGACCGTCACGGGGAAGAGCACCGCGCCGGTGGTCACCGCGAGCGCGGCAGGACCCACGGCCATGCGGGCCCGGCTGCCGCAGAGGTCGACCTCGACGCCGCCACGGGTGAGGTCGCGGTCGGCGAGCAGCGGCACGAACGCGGACCCGTCCCGCAGCACGTTCCGCAGCTCGCGGAAGACGTCCTCGCCGCCGGTGAGCGGGATGATGCGCATGCCGAGCGACTCCCGGAACGCCACGAACTCCGCGAAGAGCTCCTCGGGCCTCAACCGCTCGGCGACCGTCGTCACCGGGGCGAGCTCCGTGGTCCCCCACGCCCCGGCGAGGTCCCAGTTGCCGAGGTGCCCCAGGAACATCACGACCGAACGACCCTGGGCGAGTTCCTCGACCACCGGCTCGTGTCCGACCGGCCGCACGGCCGCGACCAGGTCGGCCGTGGAGAGCTCGCGCAGCCGGAAGGACTCACACCAGTAGCGCAGGTAGGACCGCATGCCCCGCCGCACGAGCGCGTCCAGAGCCTCGCCGTCGAGCTCCGGCCGGACCCGGGCGTAGTTGGACCGCATCCGCCCCACCCCCTCGCCGCCGCGACGCCAAGCCACGTCGGCGATCAGGTCGAACAGGCCGTAGGCGGCGCGCGGTGGCAGCCTCCGCACCAGCGTCCAGCCCGCGCGGTAGCCGAGGAGCACCGCACGGTCGACGAGTCGGCTCATGCTGGGCCCCCGCGAGGTATCGGAGCGAGCATGCGAGCGGAGGACCTTGTGGGTTGGTTTCGGGGGGCGGCTTCGTGGGGTGGCTTCACGCGGCGTCCAGGGCCTGGCGGCGGACCGTCAGCATCCGCTGGAACACCGTGACGAAGCTGGCCAGGGCCAGCAGGGCAAGCACCACGGTCAGCACGATCTCGGGCAGGCCGAGCCCGACGAGCCCGGTGGTCACGAGGACCGCCACCAGCCGGTCGGCCCGTTCGGCGATGCCCACGTTGGCCGTCATACCGAGTCCCTCGGCCCGCGCCTTGGCGTAGCTGACCACGCTGCCGAGGATGAGGCAGGCCAGAGCCAGGCCGGCCATGTACTCCTTCTCCGGTTGGCCCGCGTAGTAGAGCACCAGCCCACCGAAGATGGCGCAGTCACCGAACCGGTCGAGCGTGGAGTCGAGGTAGGCCCCCCAGGTGCCCGAGCGGCCGGCCATCCGCGCCATCACCCCGTCGACCGTGTCGGAGAACACGAAGGCGGTGATCACGAGCGTGCCCACGAGGAACTGGCCCCGCGGGTAGAACACCAGCGCGGCCGTGCACACCCCCGCGGTCCCGACGATCGTGACGATGTCCGGGCTGATCCCCAGGGAGAGGAAGAGCTTGGCCACCGGTGTGAAGAGCTTGGTGAAGAAGGCGCGGGCGAATCGGTTCAGCATGGTGCTGACAGCGTACTGATCCGGCCGTCGGGCTTGTGCCGACGCGCGGGAAGCACCATCGTTTCGACCATGAGCCCCAAGTCCGGTCAACACGCGCCACTGCCCGCTGCACCGGTCCCCGAGTCACCCGACGAGCTGCGCAACGTGGCGCTGGTCGGACCTTCTGGGTCCGGCAAGACCACCGTCTTCGGCCACCTGGTGAGCGCACTGCTGCCGGAGCACCACCTGCGCGAGGCCGACCCGGAGCGCTCGACCGAGCTGTCGGTCGCGGCCGTGGAGCACGAGGGCATCGTCATCAACCTCATCGACACCCCGGGCTACGCCGACTTCGTGGGTGAGCTGCGAGCCGGTCTGCGCGCGGCGGACGCGGCGCTGTTCGTCATCTCGGCGGCCGACGGGGTCGACGCGGCGACCACGTTGCTGTGGGAGGAGTGCGCGGCGGTCGGGATGCCGCGGGCCGTGGTCGTGACCAAGCTCGACGCGGGGCGGGCCGACTTCGACGACACCGTGGCCATCTGCCAGCGGGTGTTCGGCGAGGGGGTGCAGCAGCTCTACCTGCCGCTGCACGGCGAGGACGAGGCGATCATCGGCAACCTGGGTCTGCTCTCGCAGCAGATCTACGACTACAGCAGCGGCACGCGCCAGGTGCGCGACGCCGAACCGCGCCACCGCGAGCTGATCGAGGGGCCGAGAGCCGACCTGATGGAGGCGATCATCCAGGAGTCGGAGGACGACACGCTGCTCGAGCGCTACCTCGGCGGCGAGGAGGTCTCGCTCGACGTCGTGACCGCCGACCTGCTGACCGCGGTGGCGCGAGGATCGTTCCACCCGGTGCTGCCGTTGTCGACGGAGACCGGGGTGGGCACCGGCGAGCTGTTGCACCTGCTCGTGTCGGGCTTTCCTCCCCCGACGCGCCACGAGCTGCCCCGCGCCACGACTCCCGACGGCGACCCGATGCCGCCCCTGCGCTGCGACCCGTCGGCGCCGCTGGTCGCCGAGGTGGTGCGCACCACGAGCGACCCGTATGTCGGCCGCACCAGTCTGGTGCGCGTCTTCCGGGGGACGCTGCGCCCCGACACGCCGGTGCACGTGTCGGGGCACCTGGACCGATTCTCGGGGCACGAGTTGGAGAGCCATCCCGACCACGACGAGGAGGAGCGGGCCGGGCTGCTGTCGTCACCGCTCGCCGAATCCGCCCGGCCCAAGAGCCAGGCCATCGCAGGTGACATCTGCCTGGTCGCGAGGCTGTCTCGCGCCGAGACGTCCGACACGCTGAGCGACCGGGACGATCCGGCGCTGATCGAACCGTGGATCCTGCCCGATGCCCTGTTGCCCGTCGCGATCCGGGTCGCTCGCCCGGCCGACGAGGACAAGCTGCCGGCTGCCCTGCAGCGGGTCGTCGCCGAGGATCCGACGCTGCGCCTGGAGCACAACGCCGAGACCCACCAGCTGGTGCTGTGGACCATGGGCCCTGCGCACGTGGACCTGGTGATCACCCACCTGCGCGAACGCTTCGGGGTGGAGGTCGAGACCGAGACGGTGGTCCCGGCCCTCCGCGAGACCTTCACCCGCGCCGCAGAGGGGCACGGACGCAACGTCAAGCAGAGTGGGGGACACGGGCAGTACGCGATCTGCGACATCCGGGTCGAACCACTCCCCCGGGGCGCCGGCATCGAGTTCGCCGAGGAGGTCGTCGGCGGCGCCGTCCCGCGGCAGTTCATCCCCGGCGTGGAGAAGGGGGTGCGGGCCCAGTTGGCCAAGGGCTGCCTCGGCGGCTACCCCGTGGTCGATGTGCGGGTCGTCCTCACCGGCGGCAAGGCGCACTCGGTGGACTCGAGCGACCAGGCCTTCCAGACGGCGGGCGCCCTCGCGGTGCGCGACGCCGCCGACCAGGGTGCGGTCGCGCTGCTCGAGCCGCTGGACCTGGTGCACGTCGTGGTCGCCGACGAGTACGTCGGCGCGGTCATGAACGACCTGCAGAGCCGCCGCGGTCGGGTGATCGGCTCGGTCGCGAACTCCTCCGGCCACACGACGATCGACGCGGAGGTGCCCCAGTCCGGCCTGGCGCGCTACCCGATCGACCTGCGTTCGATCTCCCAGGGCACCGGCACCTTCACCCGCGAGCCCCTGCGCCACGACCTGATGCCGGGCCACCTCGCGGCAGAGCACCTGCCGGCCTGACCCGGCACACACCCGTGTGGACGTTCGAGCACACCGAGACCACTGCGGCCTCGGTCCGGCAGCTGTGGGGCCGGTGGAGCACACCGCTGGCCTGGGGCGAGTGGGACCACGGCCTGCGTGAGGTGACCTCCATCGGCCCGTTCGACGTCGGCACCAGGGGCACGGTGCGGCGGGTGACCGGGCCACGGACGACCTTCGTGCTGACCCGCGTCGACGAGCTGGAGGGCTTCACCCTGATGAGCCCGCTGCCGCTCGGCACCCTGACGCTGGACCACCAGGTCACGCCGGGCACCGAGCCGCTCCGGTTCACCCACCGGGTCATCATCACCGGCGCGCTCGCGTCGCTCTTCGGCCGGATCCTCGGCAACCGCCTCGCCCGGGAGCTGCCCGAGAGCATGCGCCGACTCGCCGCCCTCGCCGAGTCAGCCTGACCGCGGCGGCAACCCGCAGGCGGGGGTGCCGCCCGGCAACGCGTAACGGTGGTCGGCCACCCAGCCGTAGACGCGGGCGGCGAGCGGACTCACCAGGGGCGCCCGGAGCAGTATGGCGACCGGTCGCCATACCGGGTGCCCGGCACGCAGCGCGGCCGCGATGGCCAGGTGCCCGCTCTCGACTCGGCCGCTTCCGTCGACCCACTGGACCGCCTCGACGCACTGCTGCTCGGTCAGTCCCAGCACCGGCAGGTCGAGCCGCTGCCACGCCTCGACCCGGTAGGCACCACGGCGCGCCGACCAGCGCTCGAGCGAGCGGGCGGACGTGGAGCAGAAGCCGCAGTCACCGTCGAAGACCAGGACCGGGCCGAGGGCGGATCGCGGCTTCATGCCGCCAGTCTGGCAGTCCCTCTGAGACAATCCGCGCATGCGGCGACTCACCGGGTGGAGCCGAGTCTGGCGGGCCCTCGTCACCGTGGCGGTGCTCGGCCTGGTGATCAACGGCACGGCCCGCGGCGACGACCAGCAGTGGCCGTTCGGGCCGATGTCGCAGTTCGCCTTCGAGGTGAGCAACAGTGGCGGCACGGTGCGCTCGGTGTATGTCGATGCCCTCACCGTCCAGGGCACAATGGTGCGAGTCCCGTTGGATGCTCAGGGGATCGGGTTGCCCAGGGCGGAGATCGAGGAACAGCTCGGGCTGTTCGAGCGGGACCCCAGCCTGTTGCAGGCCATCGCGGTAGCGCATGCCCGACGGCACTCCGACCAACCGCGTTACCGGGTGGTCTACCTGCGCAACGAGGTCACCCGGCTCGAGCACGGGAAGGCGGTCTCCCACCAGGTGGAGACGCCGGCGAGGTGGGTGGTGCGTGACCCGGCGAACCCCCAGGAGATCGCCCGATGAGGCACATCGGCCGTGCAGTGGGAAACTTCTGGGCTCCGCTCGTGCCCGCGGCGCGGGTGGCCTGGCTGCGCCGGGTGATCTATCCGTTCGTGATCGTCGACGTGCTGGTGTTCGTGCGCGACCCGATCCCGCACGGCGACGTCCCGACTGCGCTCTACCGACCGCTGCTGGTGCGACAGCTGTTGCACCTGCCGGAACCCTCTCCCGTCTACGTGAGGGTGCTCTTCGGCGTCCTGCTGCTCAGTGCGCTCGTCGCGGCGACGGGCCGGCTGCCCCGTGCCGCCGGATGGGTCTGCACCCTCGCGATGCTCGACTGGCTGAGCAACGGCATGTCCTACGGCAAGGTCGACCACGACCACTTCGCGCTCGTGGTCGCTCTGTTCGTCCTGCCGACGGTCGGCCGGGTGCGCACCCGCGACCGCGAGCCGGACGCCGCAGCGGGCTGGGCGGTGCGGATGGTCCAGTTCGCGGTCGTCGCGTGCTACTGCCTGGCGGCCTGGGCCAAGGTGCGCCAGAGCGGGTGGGGCTGGGCCAGCGGCTCGACCCTGACCTGGGCGCTCACCCGGCGTGGCAAGGGACTGGCCGAGATCCTCGCGGGCCAACCCACCCTGATCCACGTGATGCAGTGGGTCTCCTGGACCGCTGAGTTCTGCTCACCGCTCATGCTCTGGCTGCGCGGCCGGCCGCTCTATGCCTACCTGCTCTTCTGGGGCCTGTTCCACCTGAGCACCTACCTGCTGCTGACGATCCACTTCCTGCCGTTGGTGGTCTGCCTGCTCGCGTTCGTCCCGCTCGAGCGGCTCGGAGACGCCGACCGGACCCTCAGGCCTGCGTGGGCCAGGCGTCGACGAGGCGCTGACGCACGTCCTCGAGGAGCATCGGCAACGCCTTCGTCTGCCCGATGACCGGCAGGAAGTTGGAGTCGCCACCCCAGCGCGGCACGATGTGCTGGTGCAGGTGGGCCGCGACGCCGGCGCCCGCGACGGCGCCCTGGTTCATCCCGATGTTGTAGCCGTGCGGCGCAGAGGACGTCTCCAGCGCGCGGAGGCTGGCCTTGGTCAGGGCGGTGAACTCGGCGGTCTCCTCGTCGGTGAGGTCGAGGTACAGCGAGACGTGCCGGTAGGGGCAGACGAGCACGTGGCCGGGATTGTAGGGAAACAGGTTCATCACGACGTAGCACCGTTCGCCCCGGTGCACGATCAGCCCCTCGGCATCGTCACGGTCCGGTGCGGTGCAGAACGGACAGCCGGCGCCGGCCTCGTCGGTCGGGCGCTCGCCGTTGATGTAGACCATCCGGTGAGGGGTCCACAGCCGCTCGAAGCCGTCCGCGACCCCGGCGAGCTCGGTCGGGTCCTCGTGCACCATGCCGCCGATCCTATGCACCCGCGTGGTTGAGTAGGGGTATGCCCCTTCAAGGAGAGTACGCACCGAGCCCGAGCGATTGGGCCCGCAAACAGGCCGAGACCTACGAGGCGTCCGGCGGCACCGAGGCCACCACGCTGCGCGGTCTGCCGGTCGTGGTCCTCACGACCGTGGGCGCCAGGACCGGCAAGCTGCGCAAGACACCGCTCATGCGGGTCGAGCACGACGGCACGTATGCCGTGGTCGCCTCACGGGGCGGCGCCCCGAAGCACCCGGTCTGGTACCACAACCTCAAGGCGCACCCCGCGGTCGAGCTGCAGGACGGACCGGTCAAGCAGGACCTGCGCGCACGAGAGGTCACCGGCGAGGAGCGGGCGATCTGGTGGGCCCGGGCGGTCGAGGCCTTCCCCGACTACGCCGACTACCAGACCAAGACTGATCGGCAGATCCCCGTCTTCGTCCTCGAGCGGGGCGCCTGACCAACCCTCCACCGCGCGGACAGCCTGCCTGGGCGTCGGGCCCCGTCCCTCGACGTCACGCCCGTCACCATCGCAGCCCCATGAGCCGCGGGTCCGCAGGGGTGAACCCGGCGCGTTCGTAGAGACTCCGAGCCTCGGGAACCGCGTTGAGCTGGAGCCAGTCGACCCCCTGCTCGCGGGCCCACCCGACGACAGCCCCCAGCAGGGCCTCACCGAGACCTCGCCCGCGGACGTCGACGGTGACGAACAGCGACGAGACGTGCAGCCAGCAGGTCTCGCCCCTCCCGAGGCGCGGTAGCTTGTCGACCCTGGCGGTGACCACGGCACCCAGCGGACGGCCGTCACTCGCCTCGGCCAGCCAGGTGGGGCGACGCTCCAGCGCAGCGACCCAGGCCACGGCATACCGGTCCAGGAAGCCGGGCTCGGGAGCGTGCCCGAGCCCGATGCCCATCTGCAGGGCGAGGGCGGCCACGGCCAACGAGTCGTCGGCGCCGGCCGGGCGGATCGTCACGTCGTCCATGCCGGAAGTGAACCACGCCCGGCGTCCGACCCGGCCCACCCGACGGCATACCCAAGAGAAGTTGCTGGCAACGGGCGTCACCGATGACGCCGATGTCCAGCAACTGAGCAGCTTCGCGGGCCGATCCCGGTCTCACAACGGCGAGCTGATCGGGCCTCAGGTGGGAGCGTCCGCCGCGGCCCGGCCCCCTGAGTGCCCGTGCGGGGGTGGATCGTTGCCGGCCAGGTGGTTGACCACGGCGTTGGCGACGGCGGCGCAGGGCACGGCGAGCAGGGCGCCGACGATCCCGGCGACCACCACACCGGCCGCGATCGCGAGGATCACCGCGAGCGGGTGCACGCTCACGGCCCGGCCGAGCAGGAAGGGTTGCAGCACATGGCTCTCGAGCTGCTGCACGCCGATCACCACCGCGAGCATCGCCACCGCCACCAGCGGACCCTTGTCGACCAATCCGACGAGCACCGCCACCGAACCGCTGACGAGCGCGCCGACCACGGGCACGAAGGCTCCGACGAAGACCAGGATCCCGATGGCCGCCACCAACGGCAGCCCGAGCAGCCATGCCCCGATGGTGATCCCGATCGCGTCCACCGCCGCGACGATGATCGTGGCCCGGACGAAGGCGGTCAGGGAGACCCAGGCCCGGCGGCCGGAGGAGTCGGCCTTGTCCCGCGCCCGGCGGGGAAGGAGGCGCACCAGCCAGGCCCAGATCCGATCGCCCTCGTAGAGGAAGAAGAAGGTGGCGAACAGGGCGATGAACAGCCCAGCGACGAAGTGCGACGCGGTGGTGCCGACGGCGGCCGCCTTGCCGGCGACGTCACCGCCGGTGGTGAAGGCGTCTTTGACGTTCTGGACCGCATCGCTGACCTGGGCATCGGAGACACCAAAGTTGACCCGCGCCAGGTCACGCAGCTTCTTGATCCCCTCGCCCACCTGCGACGAGAGGTCGCCGAAGCTGGAGCTGATCTGGGTGCCGACCACGGTGAGGAGACCGCTGACCAGCGCGAGGGTGGCCAGGACGGTGATTCCGGCCGCCGCCCCACGGGGCAGCCGCAGCCGCTGCAGTCCCCGGGTGACGGGCACCAGCAGCGCGGCGAGCAGAGTCGCCACGAGCACCGGGACCACGACCTCGGACAGGTAGCGGAGCACCCAGCCGAGGACCGCGGCCGCACCCGCGATCACCAGCACTCGCCAGGCCCACGCGCTCGCGATCTGGACCGCCGGCGTGACACCGGTGTCCACTCCGGCGGCGCTCGGACGGTCTCTGACCGCCGCCATTTGCTCGACGAGGTCCTCCTCGGCAGCACCTCTCGCAGGGGCGACCGCCACGCCCGGCACAGTTGTCTGCTGTGCCAGGCGCCGTCTGCGGATGATCCGTGTGGTGATGCCGGCCATGTCCCCTCACCCTCCGCTCGTGGAGCCAGGCGGCTCCTCGTGTCGGGGCAGCGTAACCGCCCGGCGGCCCTCCGGCTCAGACCTGCTGGCGCGACTCGACGGCCTCGACGATCTCGGTGATCGCCTCGGCCACCGGGACGCCGTTCTTCTGCGACCCGTCGCGATAGCGGAAGGAGACCGCCCCGGCCGACCGGTCCTCGTCGCCGGCGATCAGCACGAAGGGCACCTTCGACTTGCTCGCGTTGCGGATCTTCTTCGGGAACCGGTCGTCCGAGGCATCCAGTTCCACCCGGATCCCCTTGGCCCGCAGCTGGCCCAGGACGTCCTGGAGGTAGTCGGCGAACTCGTCGGCGACCGGGACGCCGAGCACCTGGACCGGCGAGAGCCACGGAGGAAACGCACCCGCGTAGTGCTCCACCAGCACACCGATGAAGCGCTCGATCGACCCGAACTTCGCCGAGTGGATCATCACCGGCTGTTTCCGCGTGCCGTCCGCGGCCTGGTACTCCAGCCCGAAACGGGCCGGCTGGTTGAAGTCGTACTGAATCGTCGACAGCTGCCAGGTGCGGCCGATCGCGTCCTTGGCCTGCACGGAGATCTTCGGCCCGTAGAACGCCGCGCCACCCGGGTCGGCGACCAGCTCGAGCCCGGTGTCGAGCGCGGCCTGCTCGAGGATCCGGGTGGCCTCCTCCCACTGTTCGTTGCTGCCGATGAACTTGGCCGCCTTCTCGCCCTCGGTCTCCCGAGTCGACAGCTCCAGGTAGAAGTCGTCGAGCCCGAAGTCGCGCAGGAGCGACAGCACGAACCCGAGCAGGTGCTTGATCTCGTCGGGCGCCTGCTCGGCGGTGACGTAGGAGTGCGAGTCGTCCTGGGTCATCCCCCGGACGCGCGTCAGGCCGTGCACGACCCCCGACTTCTCGTAGCGGTATACCGACCCGAACTCGAAGAACCGCAACGGGAGCTCCCGGTAGGAACGCCCGCGCGAGCTGAAGATGAGATTGTGCATCGGGCAGTTCATCGCCTTGAGGCGGTACTGCGCGCCCTCCAGCTCCATGCCTGGGAACATCGTGTCGGCGTAGTAGGGCAGGTGACCCGAGGTGTGGAACAGGCCGTCCTTGCTGATGTGCGGGGTGCCGACGTAGTCGAAGCCCTCCTCGATGTGCCGGCGCCGGACGTAGTCCTCCATCTCGCGCTTGATCACTCCGCCCTTGGGGTGGAAGACCGGCAGGCCCGAACCGAGCTCGTCGGGGAAGGAGTAGAGGTCGAGCTCGGCTCCCAGTTTGCGGTGGTCCCGCCGCTCCGCCTCGGCGAGCCGCTCGACATACGCCTTCAGCTCGGCCTTGGACGGCCACGCCGTGCCGTAGATGCGCTGCAGCTGAGGGTTCTTCTCGGAACCGCGCCAGTAGGCGCCGCCGGAGCGGATCAGCTTGAAGGCGTTGCCGATCAGCTTGGTCGACGGCAGGTGGGGCCCCCGGCACAGGTCGCCCCACGCGCGGTCGCCGTCGCGCCGGACGTTGTCGTAGATGGTGAGCTGTGACCCGCCGACCTCCACCGACGCTCCCTCGGCCGAGTCCTCCGCCGACCCACCCTTGAGCCCGATGAGCTCCAGCTTGTAGGGCTCGTCGGCGAGCTCCTGCCTGGCCTCGTCGTCGTCGACCTCGCGGCGCTGGAAGGTCTGCCCCTCGTTGATGATCCGCTGCATGACCTTCTCCAGCGCCTTGAGCTGGTCAGGATCGAACGGCCGATCGACGTCGAAGTCGTAGTAGAAGCCGTCACGGATCGGCGGCCCGATCCCGAGCTTGGCCTCGGGGTTGACCTGCTGCACAGCCTGGGCGAGGACGTGCGCCGTGGAGTGCCGCAGCACGTTCAGCCCGTCCTCGGAGTCGATGGTGACGGGCTCGACGACGGCGCCATCAGGCAGCGGGCCAGCCAGGTCGCGCAACTGGCCATCCACGCGGGCCACGACGACCACTCTGTCGTCACCGAAGAGGTCGGCCGCCGTCGTGCCGGCCGGGACCGATCGCTCGTCTCCGGCGATGGACACGGTGATGTCGGCAGACACGTGGGCTCCTCGGTGTGCGGTGCGATGGCTGGTATGCCGTGGCGATGCTATCGGGGCGTGCGCCGGCCCCGGTTCCCCGCCCGTGGGCGGTCAGCCGTCCTGCTGCGCAGCCGGTGCCGACGTCACCCGGTCACCCGTGTGCACCATGCCCGGCTTGACCACCGACGCGTAGACGCCCGGACAGCCGGACGGCACGCGGTCCACACTGAGCACCGCTCCCCCGACCCGGAGGTCGTGCCCGACAGCGTCCGACAGCTCCTCGGGACTCGCGCTCACAAACAGGTTGGCCCGCATCTCGTGCTCGCCCTCGCTGTCCTGAAGACTGACCAGGTGCACGGCGGCCTTCTTGCGCCGGTCGCCGTCGAGCCCGTCCGGCCCGATCGCGATCGACTCGAGTCGTTGCCCTGGCTCGTCCTTGACGGGATAGATGCGGATGTCGACCAACTGTGCCTCGACCATGCCCCACCGTAACCCGGTGTCTCCGCGGCTGCCCCGGCCGAGTCGTTCGAGGCGACCTGATCCGTCGCGCGGTGCCGGGACTGGGCGGCCGGTCGCACCCGCTCACCCTGAACCGACCGAATGGCTCGGTCCGGGGTCATCCGTTCGGCCAGTTCTTCGCCATCCGCCGGACAGATGTGGCGGGGCTGGCTCATGGTGTGAGCATGACGCTGACGATGCCCCGGGCGGGGCACTACGAGGTCTGGAACGACGGGCGGCTGGTCGGTCGCGTGGTCGGGGACCACGTGATCGGCTTCCGCGCGAGCCTGCCGGACGGGACTCTCCTGCGCGACGAGTTCACCGACCCCGCGCAGGCCGCCGAGGGCCTGCTGGAGGTGGTCCCAGGGCCCAGCGAGGCCACGGCGGAGGGCTGATCCACCGCTGCACGGGGGCGTGGCGCTCGCGATCCCCGGTGGTCAGTCGGTCTGCGCGGTGAAGCGGTCCCACACCCGGTGGCTGGAAAGCAGCTGACTGACCTCTCGCAGGACGTCGGTCGGGTCGGTTCCGCAGACCACGCCTGCGCTTGACGGGTCCACGCCCACCGGAGCCAGCGCATCGCGGCCGTCGCCCCAGGCGCCGATGGCCTTGCCGTGGCGGTAGCACTCGGACACCAAGAGGCCCACCCGAGGGTCGGTCGCGTCGTCCGGGGCGGGTGCCCCTGCCTTGGCGTCCAGGCTGACCACCGCGTCCGGCGCCTTGGCAGTCGCGGTGGACAGGAGCACCGCATCGAACTCCACCGACCGTGCCGTGGCAAAGGACCGCTGGACGACCACCTGCTGGTCGCCGTCTCCCAAGGCACCACCGTGCGGTGCGATGACCAGCGGCGTCATCCCTGCCTCGTGGACCGCTCCGCAGACCGAGCGCACCGCGGCAAGGTCGCTGGACCCGTCGGCCACGATGCCGATCACCCGGCCGTCCACCGGCCAGGTGGAGCCCACCTGTGACAGGGCCGGGCTGGGGTCCATCTCGGGCAGGGCCTCGTCCGGGGAAGGCGCGGGCAGACCCAGCCCGGCGGCGACGCCGTCGCACAGGTCGCGGTCGATCAGGGCCAACGACTTCAGCTGCCGCTCCTTGACCGCCTGCTCGTAGCACTTGCCGAGCTCGAACGTGTAGGCCGCGAGGATGTGGTCGCGCTCCACGGGCGTCATGCTCAGCCAGAACAGCCGTGCCTGGCTGTGGTGGTCGGCGAACGACTGCGGCGACTCACGGACCTTCCGCGACGAGGGAAGTTCCCGCGGCACGTCCACGAAGGCACTGACCTCCTCCCCCGCCACGAACGGACAGCCGCCGTCCAGCGAGTTCGGCCGATACGGCGCCACGCCCTGCTGCACGGCGTGCTGGTGGAACCCGTCGCGCAGCATGTCGTTGACCGGGGCGTGCGGCCTGTTGATCGGGATCTGCGCGAAGTTCGGGCCACCGAGCCTGGTGATCTGGGTGTCCAGGTAGGAGAAGAGCCGAGCCTGCAGCAGCGGGTCGTCGGTGACGTCGATGCCGGGCACGAGATGGCCGGGGTGGAACGCGACCTGCTCGGTCTCGGCGAAGAAGTTCTGCGGTCCCGCGGTCAGGGTCATCAGGCCCACCGGCTGCACGGGCGCGAGCTCCTCCGGCACGATCTTGGTCGGGTCGAGCAGGTCGATGCCCTCGAACATCTGGTCCTCGGTGTCGGGGAAGGTCTGGATCCCCAGCTCCCACTGGGGAAGCGCACCCGCCTCGATCGCGTCATACAGGTCCCTTCTGTGGAAGTCGGGGTCGGCACCGTTGACCAGCTGGGCCTCCTCCCAGACCAGCGAGTGCACGCCGAGCCGAGGCTTCCAGTGGAACTTGACCAGCGTGGTGGCGCCCTCGTCGTCGATCAGACGGAAGGTGTGGATGCCGAAACCCTCCATCATCCGGAAGGACCGCGGGATGCCCCGGTCGGACATCTGCCACATCACGTGGTGCTGCGCCTCGGTGTGCAGGGAGACGAAGTCCCAGAAGGTGTCGTGGGCGCTCTGGGCCTGCGGGATCTCCCGGTCCGGGTTGGGCTTGGCGGCGTGGACGATGTCAGGGAACTTGATCCCGTCCTGGATGAAGAAGACGGGCATGTTGTTGCCGACCAGGTCGAAGGTGCCGTCGGCGGTGTAGAACTTCGTGGCGAAACCGCGGGTGTCGCGCACCGCGTCCGCCGATCCCCTGCTGCCCACGACCGTGGAGAAGCGGACGAAGACAGGGGTCTCGACGTCCGTGGCCAGGAAGCCCGCCCGGGTGACCTTCGCCGCCGAGCCGTAGGACCGGAAGGTGCCGTGGGCGCCGGTACCCCGGGCGTGGACCACTCGCTCCGGGATCCGCTCGTGGTCGAAGTGGGTGATCTTCTCGCGCAGATGGTGATCCTGCAGCAGTGTCGGCCCGCGCGAGCCCGCCTTGAGCGAGTGGTCGGTGTCGCGCAGCCGCACGCCTTGCGCCGTCGTGAGGTATGCCCCCGACTGCGCCCGGGCGTCCTCGGGCGCGTCCACGTGCTGGCCGGTGGCGGAGACGATCTCAGGGGCTGCCTGGTCCGCCTTGGGCGGCAACGGCTCGTGTGGCGTCGTCGGCTCCTCCACCGCTGCCTGCTCGCTCCCCGGTGCCCCGGGCACGGTCGCAGCACCCTTGCCACTCTGGCGGCCCTGCGGTGTCGACGTCTTCTTCGCGGCGGATGGCTTCTTCCTGGCAGCAGACATGGGTTCTGACTACCCCGTGGCGGCGATCCGTAACGGCAGCCCTCGGCCGTCCCTCACCGCACGTCGCGCCTCACCCTTCGCTCATGCGCGACAACGGGCCGGCGAGGGTGGTTGGTGTGGCGACGCCGAGGTTTGGTGGTGCGGTCATGCGGAGCCGGTCTGCCGGTCGAGGCGCAGCCAGCGGTATCCATATCCGGCAAGCTCGAGCTCGTGCAGGCCGACGTCTGGTGGGGGGTAGTCCTGGTCGGCAAAGACCTCAACGACGGTGTCGCCGGCTCCTGACGGTGCTGCGAGGTCGCAGGTCGCGGGGCTGTCGGCGAGGTTGTGCAGGAACAACATCGACCCGGTCGGGCCGTCGCACCGGTGTGCCAGTACGTGGGGCGGCAAGGGGACGTCAATGAGGGTGCACGTGCCGGTGCCGACCTCCGGCGACTCTCGCATTGTGCGGATCATCGTCTCGAACCAGCTGAGCAGCGAGCTCCGGTCACGGCGCTGGTCGAGGACGTTGACGGTCTCGCAGCCGTACTCGCCGCCACGGATCACTGGACGGACGAGCTGGTCGCGGCCTGCGGTGGAGAAGCCGCCGCTGGCCTCGTCGGTCCATTGCATCGGGGTGCGCACGGCCGTCCGGCCGGACAGGGCCAGGTCCTCGCCCATACCGAGTTCTTCGCCGTAGCGCAGCACCGGGGTGCCGGGCAGGGTGAACTGCAGCGAGTAGGCCATCCGGATGCGCCCCGGGTGGCCGCCGAGCATCGGCGCGAGGCGGCGCCGGATTCCGCGGCCGTAGATGCGCATCGTCTCCTGCGGCCCGAACACGGCGAACACCTGCTGGCGCTGCTCGGCGGTCAGACCGCTCAGGTCGACCTCGTCGTGGTTGCGTAGGAAAGTGGCCCACTGCCCCCAAGCCGGGATCGGCGGGGTCGAGCGCAGGGTCTCGATGACCGGCTCGGCCTCGCCCCGGGCGAGGGCCAGCATCAGATGGCTGTTGAGGCGGAAGTCGAACAGCATGTGCAGCCGGTCGCCGGAGCCCCCCGGGCCACTGAAGTACTCCGGCAGCTGGTCCAGGCCGACGTTGGCTTCGGCGAGCAGCACCGCGTCCCCGGCCAGCCAGGAGACGTGTCCGCGCAGTTCGGTCAGCAACGTGAAGTCCTGTCGGCTGGTCTGGTCCTCTGGCCCTTCCAGGGTGATCACCGATGGGGCGGCGTCGATCCGGAACCCGGCCACGCCCAACTGCAGCCAGAACCCGATGACGCGTTTGATCTCCGCTTGCACGGCCGGGTTGGCCCAGTTCAGGTCCGGCTCGAAGGCGTGGAACCGGTGGAAGTACCACGCTCCGGCGTCCTGGTCAAAGGTCCAGGTCTCCTGCTGTTCGCCGGGAAAGACCATGCCCTGCCGCCTGCCCGCCGGCTCGCGGTCAGACCAGATGTACCAGTCCCGGTAGGACGAGGAGGCGTCTGCGCGGGCGGAGCGAAACCACGAGTGCTCATCGGAGGTGTGGTTGACCACCAGGTCCATCATGATCCGAATGCCCCGGTTGCCGGCCTCGTGCACCAGCTCGGCGAAGTCACCCAGCGACCCGATGCGCGGGTCGATCCCGTAGTAGTCCGCGACGTCGTAGCCATCATCGCGATTCGGGGTCGGATGGACCGGGTTCAGCCACAGACAGGTGACCCCCAGCCGAGCAAGGTAGTCCAGCCGGCTGAGCAGGCCCCGCAGGTCGCCGATGCCGTCACCGTCGGAGTCCTGGAAGGTCTCCACGTCCAGGCAGTAGATGACCGCCTGCTTGTACCACCGTTCACTCACCGCATTGATCCTGCCAGCCGAGGCGCGATCCTGCACCTCGAGTACCGGCCACCCCCTCACGCGATGACGGGTACTGTCGACAGCATGGACGCGGTGCAGCTCGTGACCGGGGCCGAGGACATGGTGGCCGTGCGGCGCCTGTTCCGCGAGTACCGGCGGGCGGTCGAGGGGTACGCCTCGGCCGCCGACGTCTGCGCTTGATTCGACGACATGTCTACGGAGCTGGTCCAGCTCCGCTCGTTCTACACCGCCCCCGGGTTCTTGCTGCTCGCCCGGCGTGACGGCGCACCGGTCGGGTGTGTCGGCGTGCGGGTCCTGTCGCCGGACACTGGTGAGCTGCGACGCCTGTTCGTCCAGCCCCAGTCCCGCGGCGCCGGACTCGGGCTTCGCCTGTTGACCGAAGCGACCGGTCGGTCCCAGAGCATCGGCTGGAGCAGACTGGTGCTCAACACGTTGCCCACGATGACCGCCGCACGCTCGTTGTATGACGCGAACGGCTACGCCCCGATCGAACCGTATGTCGCGGAGCCCGTCGACGGCGTCCAGTACCTGGCTCGCGATCTCAGGTAGGACCGCCCTGTTCGGGCGTACTGGGAAGCGAACCCCGCCCCAGCCGTCCCCTTCTGCAGAGACCGGTCGGGCTGCTGGCAACCGGAGCGGTCGCGAGCGCCTCCCCCGGCCTACTGTGGAACCTCAGCGACCCGATGACCGGGAGGCGACCTTGGACCCGAATGACGTCTACACGGAGCTGGACCGCATTCGTGCCGACTTCCGCACCCTGCTGGACACCGCGACCGTGGCCGAGCTGCGCCAACCCAGTGACGGCACCAGGTGGAACAACGAGCAACTGCTCTTCCACATGCTGTTCGGCTACTTGCTCGTGGCGAACCTCCGCTACCTGGTCCGGATGTTCGCCCAACTACCTGACGGGGCTTCCAGACGATTTGCCGCGCTGCTGAACGCTGGGACCCGTCCATTCCACGTGATCAACTACGTCGGCTCCATCGGTGGCCCGCGCGTCCTCGGACACGCGCGGATGGAGCGGGTCATGGACCGGGTAGTCAGCAACCTGCAGGCTTCCCTTCGCCGACAGTCGGCCGAGGCGCTGAGCGGGGGTATGCACTTCCCGGTCGGCTGGGATCCCTACTTCAGGGACCACATGACGCTCCTCGAGATCTACCACTACCCCACTCAGCACTACGAGCACCACAGGCGACAGCTGACGCTTTCTCGCACACGTGCCACGTGTCCACCTGATCCAGCCCGCAGACGCACCGGCTCCTCCACCCCTCCCGAACCTATGCCCCCTCAACAGCCATAGCCATGGCTAGAAGTGACTAGTTGGTCTCAACCAGCCCCTCAACCACTGACCGTGCGGGCCCCTCGACACTCGTGCACCGACCCCGACGGCTTTGGTGTGGTGGACGTGAAGGGACTCGAACCCCTGGCCTCTCGCGTGTGAAGCGAACGCTCTAACCAACTGAGCTACACGTCCGTGCTGCGAGACAGGAGAATAACCGCTGCCCCGCTCCGCGCCCTAATCGGGTCGCGCGTCACAGGCCCGGCACGGCATGCAGCCAGTGCTCGGCGAAGTCGGGGAGGATGCCGGGCACGCCAGAGATGAGGAAGAGCCCCCAGAAGATCATCGCGACCGCGGCGAGGGTGAGGAGCAGGACAACCGCCTGCATCCACCGCGGCTGGATCTGCAGCCACGCGTTCCACGCCTTCAGCGTGCGCTTGCCGAAGTCCAGCAGGCGGGCGGCCCACTCGAACTCCGACGCCCAGATGCCGACCCCGATGAAGACGACCAGCCACCCGGGCCCGGGAAAGGGGACCATGACGGCCCCGCCGCTGACCACGACCAGCCCGAGGACACCAACCAGGATGCGGTAGATGCGGTGGGTGTGGGGATTGGCCCGGATCCGGCGCCGCCACGCCCAGTCGTCCTCGTGCGCATCGACGGTGACGTCGGGGTCGCCGTAGCGGTCCCGCGTGTCGTCCGGCGGCGGCGCCGGGTCGTGACTCATGGGTTGGGCGTCTCCGAACTTCGTCGGGCGAAGACCGCGGCGGCGCGCTGGGTGACCGGGCCGGGCGCTGGCAGCTCGTGGTCGTCGACGGCGTGCACGCCCAGCACGTCCTTGGTGGAGGAGGTGATGAAGACCTCGTCGGACTCGTGCAGCGCGGCAAGGGGCAGCGTCTGCTCGAGCACGGTCAGGCCGTCCTCCCGGCACCACTCGATGACCAGCTCGCGGGTGATGCCGGCCAGCGGCCCCGCGTCCAGCGGTGGGGTGAGGATCTGGCCGTTCTGCACGACGAAGACGTTGGACCCGGTGCACTCGCACAGCTTGCCCCGGGTGTTGGCGAAGATCGCCTCGATGCCCTCCCGCTCCTTGGCGTAGGCCAGGGCCACGACGTTGTCGGCGTATGACGTGGTCTTCAGCCCCGCCGTCGCGGCCCGTTCGTTGCGGGTCCAGGGCACGACGACCAGTTTGCCGGTCGCCGGCGTCGGCGACTGCGGCGCGGCCGTGACGATGTAGGTCATCGGACTGTCCTGGCGGTCCGAGCCGAGCGGGCCGGCGCCACCGGTCACGCTGTAGCGAAGCCGCCCGAAGGCGATCGGGTTGCCCTCGAGCACCGCCGAGATGCCCTCGGCGAGGCGGTCGCGGTCGGCGGCGGGCAGACCGAGCCCAGCCAGTGACCGATCCATCCTCGCGTGGTGTCGGTCGAGCGCGAAGGGTGCGCCGTCCACCACCTTGGCCGTCTCGAAGACCCCGTCACCCACGGACACCCCGTGGTCCAGAGCCGGGATCGACGGCTTGTCGTCGACCCGCTCGCCATTGACCCAGACCCGAATCTCACCAGTGCTCATGATCCGACTCTGCCAGATCGGGACCGGCGACACGAGCGCCACCCGGCACCGAGAGCCAGGCCCTGGGAGTCAGGCGCTGTGAGTCAGGCGCCGGGAGTCAGGCGCCGGGAGTCAGGCGCTGGACAGCCGGCTCTCCCGCTGCCACGGGTCGCCGACCTGGGTGAGCCAGGTGGCCGGAGGATGCACCGCGCCGACGGGAACCCGGATGTCGCGGGCGACCAGCCACGAAGGGGCAGCGGGGCTGCGCCGGTGCCGGGCGACGCGGACGCCGAGGTACTCGCAGGCCCGCTGTCCCGAGGAGGCGACGCCGCCCTCGACCACGGTCGGCAGCTCGGCCTGGTGCAGGCTGGACCACCGCTCCCTGGACTGCTTGATCCGGCGCCACGCGGCCGTCGTGATCGGTGCCCGGGTCATCGCCACGGCATACCCGAAGCGCCGCACCGGGTCGGAGGTCGCATGACCCCGGATGAAGTCGCCGGCCAGCAGGGTCCGCAGGACCTCCGGGTCACCGATGTTGACACCGTCCTCCCAGTACGCCGCGAACAGCCGGCGGCGCACCTGGTCGGCCACCCCGGCGCCCACGGCCTCCGCGTGGGCGGACACCGCCGCCTCGGTCTTCGGGACGAGGTCGGGCGGGTCCACCGGTACGAACTCGTCCGGGCCGCACTGCGCCCGCACCTCTTCCAGGACGCGCGCCGCCTCGGCCCGGGTCTGGGCGTCCAGCCGTCGTCCCTTCACGGGCGTCCTCGGGTGCCGCTCGATCGCCCGCCAGGCGATGTCTAAGCCCGCCTCCTGCAACGCATCGATGCGCTGGCTTGCCAGGTAGCTCCACGGATCGGCGAAGTCCCCGTAGACGACCAGTTGCGGGGCCTGGCTGTTCGTGTTGTCCATGATCGGCCTCCTCGTGGGTCCGATCATAGATGTTTTACCACGGACTATCCCGTGTTTATTGAGGTGGCGAATGGAGGATCGCGCTCACCTCATCGTCCGAGGTCTCCGAGAAGTCGCGATAGGCGTATCCCACCGCACGGAACGGGTGCGGCCGCCGCAGGCACACCAGAGCGTCCACCATCGGCCGCAGGTCGTCACAGGCTTGATCGGACCCCACCGGCACGGCCACCACGACGGCCGACGGGCCCAACCGTTTCACCACCGTGACGGCCGCCCGCATCGAGGCGCCGGTGGCGAGGCCGTCGTCCACGAGGATCACAGCGCGGCCGGTCAGGGACACCGGCGCACGTCCCTCGCGATAGGCGTCCTCCCGCCGGGCCAGCTCCTCGAGCTCGCGACGCTCGACCCGTTCGAAGACGCCGTCCGGCAGACCCGTCGCCCGCAAGTCGGCCAGCAGGTCGTGGTTGCGGACGGTGACCTGCACACCGGCGGCCGTCGCCACCGCGCCGAGAGCGAGCTCGCGCTGCCCGGGAGCCCCGATCTTGCGGACGATGAGGACGTCGAGCGGGCAGTCGAGCCGCGTCGCGACCTGCGCTGCCACGGGGACGCCACCACGGGGCAACCCGAGGACGACCACGTCGCCGGGCACGGCATACGTGGCCAGCCGTTCGCCGAGCGCTCGCCCGGCGTCGCGGCGGTCCGCGAAGGCCTGGCCACCCACGAGGTGCATCACCCAAGGCTACGGGCGAGGCGACGTCACACCCCGAGCACGACCCCGGGCGATGAGGACGAGGTCGATCAGTCCGGAGGCGTCCACCAAGGTGGTGATGGAGGGAGCGCTGACGACGGCGGGATCAACCCCGAGGCGACGCGCGAGCATCGCAGGAATGAACCCGGTGCCCGGGGTGGTTGGACCGACCGAGCAACGGTGCCCGAGCGGCACCGCTCACACCCAACGCACCGCGACGAGAGGCTGGTATGCCGTGACCACCGTTCCCCTGTCGATCCTGGACCTCGCCCACATCGGCAAGGGCGAGACGGCCGCCGACAGCTTCCGCGCCAGCGTCCAGATGGCTCAGCGCGCCGAGGAGTGGGGTTACCGGCGGATCTGGTACGCCGAGCACCACAACATGCCGACCATCGCGTCCTCGGCCACCAGCGTGCTCATCGCTCACGTCGCCGCGCACACCGAGCGGATCCGGCTGGGGGCCGGCGGGGTGATGCTGCCCAACCACGCGCCGTTGCTGATCGCCGAGCAGTTCGGCACGTTGGAGTCACTGCACCCCGGGCGGATCGACCTGGGCCTGGGCCGCGCCCCGGGCAGTGACCAGAAGACGGCCCGCGCGCTGCGCCGTGATCCGGGCTCGGCCGACAGCTTCCCGCAGGACGTCCTCGAGCTGCAGGGCTACCTGACCGGGCAGTCGCGCATCGCCGGGATCGACGCCACGCCCGGCAAGGGCACCGACGTGCCGCTGTTCATCCTCGGCTCCTCGCTGTTCGGCGCGCAGCTCGCGGCCGCGCTCGGACTGCCCTACTCCTTCGCTTCACACTTCGCGCCCGGCGCCCTGCACGACGCGGTCACCCTCTACCGACGCGACTTCCAGCCCTCGGCACAGCAGCAGGAGCCGTATGTGATCGCCGGCGTCAACGTCATCGCCGCCGAGACGTCCGACGAGGCGGACGATCTCTACCAGGCCGCGAAGCGCACCCGGGTCCGGCAGCTGGTCGGTCGGGGCCGGACGTTCACTCCCGACGAGGAGGAGCTGCTCCTTGCATCGCCGGCCGGCCAGCAGGCGGAGCAGATGATGCACTACACCGGCGTGGGCACCGCGGACGAGGTGGGCGACTACCTCGACCGATTCGCCAAGGACGCGCAGGCCGACGAGCTCATCCTGGTCTCCTCTGCTCCTGGCCGCGAGGCCTGGCTGCGCTCGTTCGAGCTCGTGGCCAGGGCAGCGGGGCTCGCCACGGCCTGAGCCGGGCACGGTCGCAGAAGCAGTCGACGGCCGGGGCTACGCTGGGGCGCGCAGCGCACAGCCCGGGTTTTGGAGGAAGCATGCCGACCGCAGACGTCGTCGTCATCGGTGCGGGAGTGATCGGGTGCTCGGTCGCCCACGAGCTCGCCCGCGACAGATGGGCCGTGACCGTGGTCGACCGTGGGCACGGCCCCGGGCAGGGCTCCACCAGCGCGTCGTCCGCCGTGGTCCGCTTCAACTACTCCACGCGCACGGGCGTCGCGGCGGCCTGGGAGGCGAAGCACCTCTGGGCCCGCTGGGAGGAGCACCTCGGTGGTGCCGACGAAGCCGGTATGGCGCGCTTCCACCAGACCGGGTCGCTCTACCTCGACTCCCCCGAGCAGGACCGCCGCAAGGTGCTGGACCTGTTCGACCAGGTCGGTGTCACCTATGAGGAGTGGGACGCCGAGACCATAAGGAGGCGGCTGCCCCAGGTGGACCCCGGCCGACACTACCCGCCGAAATCCCTTGCGGACGAGGCATTCTGGGACGACCCGACCGGTGAACTGACCGGATACTGGACTCCGGACAGCGGCTTCGTGGACGATCCCACGCTGGCCGCGCACAACCTGATGGCGGCGGCTCGGCGCCGCGGTGCGACCTTCCGCTTCGGTGCTGAGGTCACCGCCGTCCGCCGTGACGGCGGGCGGGTCGCGGGGATCGACCTCGCCTCCGGCGAGCGGATCGACGCGCCGGTCGTGGTGAACGTGACCGGGCCGCACTCCGGCCACGTCAACGGTCTCGCCGGCGTCCTCGAGGACTTCTCGGTGCGGACTCGCCCGATGCGTCAGGAGGTCCACGAGGTGCCCGCCCCGGACGGCCACGGCGTCGCGCAACCCGTGGTCATGGACCTCGATCTCGGCACCTACTCCCGGGGAACCCCCAGCGGCCAGCTGCTCGTGGGCGGCGCCGAGCCGGCGTGTGACCCGTTGCAGTGGCTGGAGGACCCCGACACCTACGTGCCGACCGTGACCAAGGAGCTCTACGAGGCGCAGGTCTACCGCGCCGCGCGGCGGATGCCCGAGCTGCGGGTGCCCAACACGCCCCACGGTGTCACTGGTGTCTACGACGTCGCCGACGACTGGATCCCGATCTACGACCGCACCGCGCTGCCTGGTTTCTACGTGGCGATCGGCACCAGTGGCAACCAGTTCAAGAACGCACCGATCGTCGGTCGGTTTCTGGCCGAGATCATCCGCAGCTGCGAGGACGGTCACGACCACGACGCCGAGCCCGTGCGGGTGGATCTGCCCCTCACCGGGCAGTACGCCGACCTCGGTGACTACAGCCGCCGGCGCCCGGTCAACCCCGACTCCAGCTTCAGCGTGATGGGCTGACGGGGCTTCACTCGCCGGGTGCTCCATAGAGGCGGTGCAGTGCCGCCAGGCCGAGCCGTCGACGCGGCCGTCCCCACCAGCCGTGGTCGCCGAGAGCCGCCCGAGCCGCGAGGTAGCCGCACGCCCCGTGCACTCCCCCGCCGGGGTGGATGGCGGCACTGCCCAGATAGAGGTTCTCCACGGGCGTCCGGGGCCCACCCAGACCGGTCACCGGCCGGAAGAGGAGCTGCTGGTGCAGCTGGGACGTGCCACCGCCGACGGCGCCCCCGACCAGGTTGGCGTCGGCGGACTCGAGGTCGGACGGTCGCTGGGTCCAGCGGTCGATGACCAGGTCCCGCCACCCCGGCGCGAACGCGTCCAACATCACCTCCGAGCGCTGCACGAGCTCGTCGGCGCTCCCGTCGTCGACCACATCGCGGGGCAGGTGCGTGTAGAGCCACATCGCCTCGGTGCCGTCCGGGGAACGCGAGGGGTCGATGGTCGACATCTGACCGACCAGGGCGAACGGCTGTGGCGGCTGCTGCCCGGTGGACAGGTCGGTCGACCACCGCGCCAGGCCGTCGACGTCGGCGCCGACGTGCACCACGGCCGAGTCCCGGGCAGACCGTGCCGTCCACGGCACGGTCTGCCTCAACCGGTAGTTGAGCTTGACCGTCGGCAGGTCCCAGACGAACCGGTCCAGCTCGTCTCGGAACCGGCGCGGCAGCGTGAGGTCGGTGAGCAGCCCGTCATACAGGGCCGAGGCGCTGGTGTCCGCGATGACGGCCCGTCTGGCACGTAGAGAGCGGCCCCCGGCCGTGTGGACGACGTCCGCGCGGCCGCCGCGCACCGTGATCGCGGTGACCGCGTCATTGGTGCTGATGGAGGCTCCGGCCACCTCGGCACGCGACGCGAGCGCCTGCGCCAGGACGCGCGACCCGCCCTCGGGTGAGGGAAAGCCGACGTCCTGCGCGAGCATGGCCAGCAGCCAGCCGAAGACCCCACTGCCCGCTGCGTCTGCCGGGATGTCCACGTGCATGGCGTTGCCGGCGAGTAGGGCCCGTCCGCGCTCCCCCTCGAAGAGCTCCTCGCCCATCCGGGTGACCGGGAGCAGCAGGAACCGTGCGAACCTCGCGAGGTCCCGCGCGCCCACGGCCGCCGCGAGGCGTGCGCCGGGAGCGACAGGCGGCCACCTGGTGAGCAGGGTGTCGAGCAGGGGACCGCGCAGCTGACCCCACTGGGCAACGAGGTCCAACCAGGCCTGCCCGTCCGCGGGATGTTCCTCGGCCAGTGCGGCGGCGGTCTCCTCAGGCGTGCGGTGGATCACGGCTCCACGCTGGTCGTGCGGTGAGCCGACGTGGGTCAGCACCGTGTCCGAGCGGCACCAGCGCAGTCCGTGGTCCGCCAGGCCGAGCTCGGTGAGGACCGGCGACGCGGCGGCCAGCGGGTGGCAGGCGCTGAACTCGTCGAGCACCCAGCCGTCCCGGTCCACCGACCAGACCGCTCCCCCCACGTGCTCGCGCGCCTCGAGCACGGCCACGTCCCAGCCCGCGTCGGCGAGCGTGGCGGCCGCGACGAGTCCGTGGTGCCCCGCGCCCACAACCACGGCGTCGACGACCTCGGGGGTACTGCGAGAGCGGCTCATCCGCCCATCCTGTCGCATGTTGGCCGTGGGGCGCCGCCATGGGACACCCGGCGCCCCTCGAGCATGCAGCCCGCTCCCGCCGCGCCAGCCGGACGGCAGCGGTTGGCGGTCAGCCTCGGGTCACGTCGGGATAGGCCTCGGCCTCGGTGGCCTTGGCGGTGAGCCACACGTCCTGTCCCGGCTGCAGGCGCAGCTCTGCGACCGCGGCAGGGGTCACGTCGACCAGGGCCGACGGCCGACCCACGACCTGCACCCGGACCCGGTCGGCGAGCAGCTCGAGGCTGTCGACCGTCCCGGGCCACACGTTGCGGGAGCTGGAGTGCTCCGGCTGTTCCGTGTGCAGCGTGATGGCGGAGGGGCGGAGCACCACCAGCACGCGGTCGCCCACGAGGGCGGCATCGGTCGTCGCCACGAGCGACCCACCATCGTCGAGCGCAACGGTGCCGGTGCCCGGGTCCGACCTGCCGGCATACAGGTTGAGGCCCACCAGGCGCGCGACGTAGTCGGTGGCGGGGCGCCGGGCCACCTGCGCAGGAGCCCCCTCCTGGACCACCCTGCCGTGCTCGATGACCAGCAGCCGGTCGGCCATGACCATGGCCTCGAGCGGGTCATGGGTGACCAGGACGACGGGACCGGTGAAGTCGGCGAGGTGACGTCGCAGGGTGGTGCGGACGTCCAACCGGGTGCGGGCATCCATCGCCGCGAGTGGCTCGTCCAGCAGGAGCAGGTGGGGCTGCCCGGCGAGCGCCCTGGCGAGGGCCACCCGCTGCGCCTGCCCGCCGGAGACCTGAGCCGGGCGCCGGGACGCGAGCTCGCGGATGGAGAAGCGCTCCAGCCAGGACCCCGCGAGCTCGCGCGACCGGCGCCGGCTCGCGCCCTGCGACCTCGGTGCGAAGGCGACGTTGTCCAGCACGTCGAGGTGGGGAAAGAGCCGGTAGTTTTGGAAGACCAGCCCGACCGGCCGGCGCTGCGGCGGCACGAACGTCTCTCCCGACACGTCGTCCAGAGCCACGTCGCCCAGGTGGATCGAACCGCTGGTGAGCGCGGTCAGCCCGGCGAGCGCCCGCAGCAGCGTGCTCTTCCCGGCGCCGTTGGGACCCAGCACGCCCAGCACCTCCCCGGGGCCGACGCGGAGCGAGACCTCGAGCCGGAAGTCGCCGCGGTCGACGCAACCGTCGACGCGCAGGGAGGGCTCAGTGCGCGGGTCCCCGGCTGGGGGGCGGGGTGGCGATGCGCTGCGGGCACCGGGGACCGGGTTCACCCCTCACGCCCCACGCGCAGCCACCGGTCTCGCAGGCCGGCGAGCACTGCGACGGACACCACGAGCAGCACCAGGGACAACGCGATCGCCGCTTCGGGGTCGGTCTGCAACGCGAGGTAGACCGCGAGCGGCATCGTCTGGGTTCGTCCCGGGAAGTTGCCGGCGAAGGTGATGGTGGCGCCGAACTCGCCGAGTGCCCTCGCCCAGGCGAGGACCGCGCCGGCGGCCAGCGAGGGGACGATCATCGGCAGCGTGACGCGGCGGAAGATCGTCAGGCGGGAGGCCCCGAGGGTCGCTGCCGCCTCCTCGTAGCCCCGGTCGGCGGCGCGGAACGCTCCTTCCACCGTGACGACCAGGAAGGGCATCGCCACGAACGCCTCGGCCATCACGACTCCGGCGGTGGTGAACGGGAGGGTGATGCCGAGCCACTGGTCGAGATATCGACCGAGCACTCCCTCGCGGCCGAACGCGAGCAGCAGGGCCACGCCACCCACCACCGGCGGCAGCACCAGCGGAAGGGTGACGAGGGCACGCAGCAGGCTGACACCCCGGGCGCGCGACCGCGCCAGGACCCAGGCGAGGGGCACGCCGACCAGCACCGAGATCACCGTCGCGCAGGTCGCGCACACCAGCGACAAGCGCAGTGCATCCAGCACCCGGCTGTCGGTCAGGATCCCGCCGAGGCCGCGCCACGGGGCACGAATCACCAGCGCCAACAACGGAATCAGCAGGAAGAGTGCGCCGAGCAGTGCCGGCACGCCCAGCGGCCACGGCACCCCGCCGCGGTCGTTGACAGTGCGGATCGCGCGCGCCGAGCGGGTGGCCTCCGCGACCCTTCGCTGGACCGTCACGGTCGCTACCTCACCCTCTCGCGGCACCGGTTCGACGTCATGGCTTCGTGAACCCGCCGGACCTCATGACCGACCCGCCGTGGGGGGACAGCACGTAGTCGGTGAACGCCCGCGCCGCCGCCGCGTTGCCTGAGTGCTTGAGCACGGCGATCGGGTAGTCGGTCGAGGCGTTCACCCGTGACGGGATCCGGATCCCCGCGACCTTGCTGCCCGCCGTCTTGACGTCGGTGACGTAGACCAGCCCGGCGTCCACCTCGCCCAGCGCCACCTTGGTCAGCACCGACTTCACGTCGGTCTCCAGGCTCACGGGCGTCACGTTGACACCCGCCTTGGCGAAGACCCGGCGGGCGATGACCCCGCAGGGCACCTCCGGTTGGCACACGGCCACCTTCAGCCCGGGCCGCCCCAGGTCGTCCACCCCGGTGACGTGCGCGGGGTTCGTGGCCGGGATCGCGATCTCCATGACGTTCTTGGCAAAGGTGGTGGCCCTGTCGGCGTTTCCCTGCTTCAGGACCTGCGTCATGTTGGTCGTGGAGGCCGACGCGAAGACGTCGGCCGGAGCGCCTTGGTTGATCTGGGTGGCCAGCCCGGAGCTCGGGCCGAAGTTGAGCACGACCTTGGTGCCCGGGTGGGCCTCCTCGAACTGACGGCCCAAGGTGGTGAACGTCTCGGTGAGCGAAGCGGCTGCAAAGACGTTGACCGTCCCCGCGACCTCGCCGCCGGAGGGTTGATCGGTCGCCGCCGGCCCCGCTGTGCTCTGGCTCTGGCCGGACGGCCGGTCAAGAGCCGTGGGCCGGCTCGTCCCGCAGGCCGACAGCACCAGAGCGATGGCCAGTCCCGCCGCCACCGCACCCCCGCGCCTCCCGAGTGCGGGTCGTGGGTGCACGGGCCGTCGCCTCGGGACGGAGGCGTCAGTCACTTGCGGGGACCTCGACGACGACATGGGTCGACTTCACGGAGGCAACGGCGAGCACCCCGGGCTCGAGGGCGAGCTCGTCGGCGGCCTCACGGCTCATCAGGGAGACGATCCGGTGCGGCCCGGCCTGCATCTCGACCTGCGCCATCACGGTGTCCCGGGTGACCTTGGTGACCAAGCCGGTGAAGCGGTTGCGAGCCGACTCGGACACCACGGGCCGCGGCACGGGACGTTCGGCACCGGCCGCGAGGCCCTCCGCGAACTCCGCCAGGTCCGCGCCCTCGATCGTCTGGCGGCCGGAGCCGTCCGGGGACGTGGCCAACCGCCCCGCGTCTGCCCAGCGGCGGACCGTGTCGTCGCTCACGCCGAGCAGCTCGGCCGCCTGCCGGATGCGATACCTGGCCATGACCTGGAGCCTAGCAACATTTGCGCCTGTGATCGACAAATCTAGCGGCAGCTGCGGAAGCACTGCGAAATGGGTGCACCGCATTCACGGATGGGCACCACCAAACCCGACGGCGTGACGATGGCTCGGCGACCTCAGGGGACGACGGCCGCGATCGCGCGGCCCGCTCAGGTGTCGCTTGACCTCAACCGCACTTGAGGTCGTTGGCTGGTCCTCGAGGACCACCGAGAGGACTCCCGTGACCACCGACGACCGAAGTCTGGCCTGCGTCGGGTCCGGGTCGGCGCTGTTCTTCAGCGACCTGCCCGACGACATCGAGGCCGCCAAGTTTCTCTGCGCTGGCTGCCCGTTCCGAGTTGCGTGTCTCGCCGGCGCCCTGGACCGAGCCGAGCCGTGGGGCGTCTGGGGTGGTGAGCTGCTGCAGGACGGGCACGTCATCGCCCGCAAGCGTCGCCGCGGCAGACCACGCAAGTCGGAGCACGCCGCCTGACCCCAAGACACCTCTCCCTGCTGCACATTGAGGTCGGTCCGCGATCACACGGCATCCGTGCACTCTCGGAGAGTCAAGGGTTGTTCAAGAAGTGGTCGTTTTTCGGTCCGCGATCTAATCAGTCTGCCTGGAACTAGTCCCAACTGACTATGGCCGACCGCAGAGGGCGCCGATAACGTGAATCGGCGGCTCGCCCCAGGGCGGGCATCCGGGGCGCTCGACCCTTCCTCCTCCATCCCATGTGCGGGGAGTGACCGATCGCCCAGACCAAGCGTCATCGCAGTCGCCACGAGCGAGTCTTGCAGCCGCTCCTCGGCCCACCGTCCTTGTCCCCCCGTGTTTTGCGTGGCCAGCCTGTAGACGAGGGACTCCTCGCTGCGGTTCCGACGCCGACTGACGTGGCCACGCTCGAGGAGAACCATGTCTGCACGTCCCGGTCGCCTACTCGTCGCCGCGGTCGCGGCAACCACCGCGCTGGCACTGGTGATTGCCTCACCGATGCCCGCAAACTCCGAGGCGTTGTCCGGCGCTGCGTCGAGCACCCTGGCCCGTGAGGGACAGACGACGCCGCAGGACCTCGGGGCCGGAGACCTGGACGGCCTGCAGTACGCCGACCCAGGGTCGCAGATCAACCTGATGCAACCCCCACAGGCGAACAGCCATGGCAGCGCCGCGATCAGCTTCCCGCTCGACATCCCAGCCGGACGGGCCGGGATGCAACCCGACCTGACCCTCTCCTACGACTCGTCGGCGGGTGACGGCTGGATGGGCATGGGTTGGAACCTCGACGTAGGAAGCGTGGGCGTCGACACCCGATGGGGTGTCCCCCGTTACCTGCCCGACAAGGAGAGCGAGACCTACACGCTCGATGGCGAGGTCCTGAGTCCCACCGCCGTCCGGTCCACGTTCGCGCAGCGCGAGCCGGAGCGCGACGACTTCTCCCGGCGAGTCGACACGGAACGGGAACGGATCACCCGCCACGGCACGAACCCGAAGAACTACTGGTGGGAGGTGGAGGACAAGGCCGGAAACCATCGCTACTACGGCGGGGAGCCGCTCCCGGACGGGACCGAGCACCGAGTGCCGGCCGCGATCCTCACCGACGACCACGACAACGCCTACCGCTGGGGCCTCACGGCCGAGACAGACGTCAGCAGCAACATCGTGCGCTACAGCTACGAGGAGGTCGATGGCACCGGAGTCGGCCACGACCAGGAGACCCTCGGGCGCCAGATGTACCTGAAGAGTGTCGAGTACACCGGGTCGCTGGCCAAGGGCGTGCCGGACGACCCGGCATACAAGGTCGTGTTCACCCGTGACAAGGGCGCGGGCGATCACATCATCAGCGGTCGTGGCGGATTCCTGGAGGTGACCTCGGACCGATTGGCAAGCGTTTCCGTCTACTACGGGGCACCGGCCACGGATGGTTCCGCGCGGCCGACCCACGACGTGCTCTCGGGTCGGTACACCTTCAGTTACGACACCGGTCCGTTCGGCAAGTCGCTGCTGACGTCCGTGGGCCGTGCCGGGTCGGACGGCAACGTCTACGCCACCCACAGACTCGACTACTACGACGATGCGCAGGACCCCGCCGGGGTCTACCAGGGATTCGCGGCCGCCCAGGACTGGAAGACCGGCGACGACGGACTCGGCGACATCCTGGACGTCGGTGCGCTCGGCGGCTCGGTCTCCAACGCGGGTGACGTGCACGCCTACCTGGGCTTCAACCCGGCCGACCCGTTGAAGGTGGGATCGTTCGGCGGCTCGTTGACCATCAGCGGTGGCGCCACCGAAGGCGTCGCAGAGCTGATGGACATCAACGGAGACATGCTGCCCGACAAGGTGTTCCGTTCCGGCCCGGGCAAGACGGTGCAGTACCGCCTCAACACGAGCGGTCCCGGCGCGTCGGGCACACCGACGTTCGGCGCCGCTCACCAGGTGATCGACCAGCCGGTCGACCAGCTCTCCACCGAGGCCCACGTGGGCTTCGGTGGCGGGCCTGAGGCCTATCCGGGTGTCGCGGTCCAGTTCGGCATCGGCGCAGACTTCGCGATCGGCGAGGACTACTTCACCGACGTGAACAACGACGGACTGCCCGATTTCGTGCACGCCGGCGACGTCTTCTTCAACCACCTCGGCGTCACCGGCGTGCCGACGTTCGGCTCCGACTCCGGCGCCACGTCCGTGCCCATCGACGACGGCACCGTGGACATCGGCACGATCGAGCGGCTGAAGGGGCTCGCCGCGCAGGCGCGTGACCAGTCCCCGCTGCAGGACACCGTGCGGCGCTGGGTCGCCCCCTACTCCGGAACCGTCTCCGTCGCCGGAGCGGCGACCTACGATCCTCGTGACGACACCGGGAAGTCCTGGACTCCCGCGCACGGCGACGGCGTACGGGTCGCCATCCAGCGCAACGGCGACGAGCTCTGGCACGCGGGCATGACCACCCCGGGGGCCACGGTCTCCCCCACCGGCGTCGGCGGCGTCACCGTGCAGCGCGGCGATCACATCTACTTCCGCGTGCAGTCGGTCGACGACGGAGCCGGCGACCGCGTCGACTGGCAGCCCGTCATCGACTACACGTCCGTCCAGAACGACACGTCCACCGCTCCGGCAGACGTCAACGGCCGCAGTCAGACCCGGTATGACGCGAAGGCGGACTTCACGCTCGCCGGACGACCGCACACCACCGTCCTGATGCCGCTGAAGGGCACAGTGCACCTGGCCGGAGCGTTGGTGAAGCCGTCGGTCACCACCGACGACGTCACCGTGCAGGTGATCAGGAACGGCGCCGTCATCTGGCACCAGACGATCCCCGCCGGTCACGCCTCCACCACGCCGGTGGACGTGGCGACGGACTTCGACGTGGCCGCCCCCGACCAGGACCAACCCGGCAGCGGCGACCGGATCCAGGTGCGACTTGCCGTCGACTCGCCCATCGACGTCTCCGACCTGTCCTGGACCCCGCAGCTCTACTACACGTCGGCGACCGCGGGCGGAAAGACGCTCGACGTCACCCAGACGGTCGACATCCGCGACGAGAACGGCACGTTCCTGCGCACGGTGACCGAGCCGACCTACCAGGTGCAGATCCCGCCCGACATCGACGTCTACCCGCAGAGCGCGGCCGCCGTCCCGGTCCGGCCATGGACCTCCACGGTGCAGGGTGCCGCCACGGCCACCGCGGGTCTGAGCCTGGCCGGGGACCACCCCGCCGGTTACGCGGTCCTGACCGTCAAGCAGCGGGGCGTCCTGGTCGCCAAGAAGCGGCTCGGGATCGCCGCCGACGCCACCTCGATCGGCACCGCCGACCTTGCGGTCGACCTGGACCAGGGCGAGGACTACTGGTTCGCGATCACGGTGCCCGACCCGCAGATCTCCGAGAAGGTGCTCGGCTCCTCGGTCAAACTGTCCTGGAAGGACGGGGACGCCACCACGTCGGCGACGGTGCCCAGCACCAGGTACTGGGCCGGCCGGCAGGGCGTGTTCCCGCTGGCCTACCGCGGCTGGGCCTACGCCGGCTACGACGGCGACGGCGACCGCGCGAGCCAGCCGATCGTGGAGTCCGACTTCGAGTTCGACCAGGACGACTTCCCCGACTCCAAGCCCACCGGCTGGAACTCCGACGGTTCCTACAAGGACCCCGCCAAGGGAAAGTCCTTCGCCTTCATCCCGACCTGGCTCGAGGTCCGCAACGCCGATGGGACGGTCAAGCAACAGGTGCCGGTCTGGCAGGGAGCCAAGGACAACCTGCTCGGCGGCGCCGACTTCGCGAGCTCCTCCCGCACCGGCGTCGACAGTCCCGACTCGCTGCAGCCCACCCCCGGCGGCGACGCGCGGGCCACTCGACGCCTCGCCGTGACCGGACCGACCTTCTCCCTCACCGCAGGACTCGGCCCGCTGTCGGCGTCCTTCGCCGGCGGCACGAGCTTCGGCCTCCTCGACTACCTCGACATGAACGGCGACTCCTTCCCCGACGTGGTCGCGCCCGGCAAGGTGCAGTACACCGGCCCTCGCGGCGGCTACCTCGACCACCACGATGCTGCCGACGTGGTGCGTCAGGACGCCACGTTCGCTGTCGGCGGCGGGTTCAGTGGCGCACCGATCGGCATCAAGGCCAACGCCCTCGGCAACACGACCGCGGCGGGCAAGAATTCGACGGTCAGCAACGGCAAGGCTGCTGCCGGACCTGGTGCCGCCAGCAAGGGTGGAGAAGCCTCCCATGACGAGTACGGCGTCTCGATCGGTGCCGGGCTCAGCATCAACGCCCAGTTCAGCAACCCCAACACGCAGGACGTCGGCGGCGACGAGGGCTTCTCCGACCTGCCTGACGACGCGGTCGCGCCCTTCGAGCGCGACCTCGCGGACATGAACGGGGACGGCCTGCCCGACCGGGTGAAGGCCGGCGTCGACGGTGTCACGGTCGAGCTCAACCTCGGCTACGGCTACAGCGATCCGATCGCCTGGGCCAAGGGCGGATTCGAGACCGGCGCGTCATACTCCGGCTCCATCACCCCGAACCTCGGGTTCGAGATCAACGACAAGGCCTTCTCGGGCGGTGTCTCGGACACCGAGTCGGTGGACCTGTCGAGCTACTCCTGGGCAGACGTCAACGGTGACGGCATCGCGGACCGCCTGCACCAGACCGGCGGCAAGGTCATGGTGGCCTTCGGCAACGGTTCCAGCCTCGCCAAGGAGGTCCAGTACGGCACGATGGCCGAGGGCACCTTCGAGCTGTCCGGGGGCCTCCCCGACTTCGGCGACATCCCCCTCGGCCAGCAGTCGGCGGTCGGACGCACCAGGGGCATCGGCGGTGGCGCCGACTTCACCTTCGGCATCGGTCCGCTCTGCATCGCCGCGTGCTACATCATCGTCAACCCCGGTGCGCACTACGACCACAGCGTCAGCACCACACAGGTCGCGCTGACCGACGTCAACGGTGACGGTTACCCCGACTCCGTCAAGAGCACCGAGGACTCCGGGATGTCGGTGCGGCTCAACAACCACGGCCGCACGAACCTGCTCAAGTCGGTGGCCAACCCGCTCGGCGGTTCCTTCGAGCTCGACTACCGGCGCGGTGGCAACAGCGTCGCCCAGCCTTACTCCCAGTGGCTACTCGGCAGCGTCACGACGAAGGACGGCCGGCCAGGAGACGGCCCCGACACCCTGCTCACCACCTTCGCCTACCAGGGCAACTCGTTCAACGCGTTGGAGCGTGAGCTGCTCGGCTTCAGCACCGTCACGGAGACGCAGCGCGAGTTCGCCGGCGACGCCGATCCGTACGACGACCCGGTCCTGCGCTCGGTGCAGCACGAATACCTCAACGGCAACGTCTTCGAGTCGGGTCTGGAGACGAGCACCACCCTCCTGCGGGCAGACGGGACCCGGGCCAAGCAGACCCGGAACTCCTGGTCGCTGATCGACCTCGCCACCGGAGAGCCGGCCGACCTGGCCCCGGCGACAGCCGACCCCGCGGGCACCCGCCTGCTGCGAATGGCCGTCGCCCCGCAACTGGCAAGCACCACCCAGTCCTGGTACCGCCCGGACTCGAGCCTCGGGGAGAAGACCACCACCGTGTTCGCCTACGACGGGCGCGGCAACCTCGTGCAGCAGATCGACGGCGGCGAGTCGGAGACCGATGCCGACAACCTCGTCGCCCTGACCACCTACTCCGACTGCCTGCCCGGTAGCTGGCTGTCGATTCCCGCCACCTTCGTGGTGCACGAGCAGAGCGCGACCGGCCCGGTGCTGCGCCAGCGCGACGGGTCGGCCGACCTGTGCGCGAACGGGGCACCGACCAAGATCGTCGAGTCGGTCTCCTCCGGTTCCACGGTCACCAGCACCATGACGTTCGACTCCTGGGGCAACTACAACCAGGTCGTCCACCCCGGACCCGACGGCCAGCCCGACGGATACACCGTCGACTACACCTATGACGGCGACCGCCACACCGACATCGCGAAGACCGTGGACAGCCACGGGCTCACCGCGACCGCGGAGTACGACGGGTCGACCGGCTTGGTCACCTCCCGCACCGACGCGAACAGCCAGGTGACGTCATACGGCTATGATCCGCAGTCCCGGATGGTCAGCATCACCGGCCCCTACCAGCAGGGCAGCGACCATCACACGGTCGACTTCTCCTACCACCCCGGGGACACCCCCGGACTCGACGACTACAGCTATGCCGTCGCGTCACACTTCGACGTGCTGCACCCGGACGACCCGATCCAGACCGTCGCCTTCGTCGACGGCCTGGGCCGGCAGACCGAGACCAAGCAGGACGCCACCGTGTTCACCGGCCGCGACAACCCCGGCGGTAACGACGTCATGGCCGTCGGCGGCGCGATCGAGTTCGACTCACTCGGAAGGCTGGTCAAGCAGTGGTATCCCACCACGGAGCCTCTCGGCACGATCAGCGCCTACAACACGAACCTCTCGCCCGTGCCTCCGGTGCAGACGACGTATGACGTGGCTGACCGGGTCACCAAGGAGGTTCGGCCCAGCGGCGCGACGACCACGCACGACTACGGGTTCGGTGGGTCCGCCGATCTCGGGTCCACGGTGTTCACGACGACGACCACCGACAACGCCGGCAACCAGCAGCGCCGCTACAGCGACGTCCGCGACAACACCCTCATCGTGGACGCGCTGCCGCAGGACGCGCCTCGCCTGCGCACCCGCTATGCGTATGACGGGCTGAGCCAGCTGCTCAGTGTCACCGACCCCGGCGGCAACACCACGACGCACGGCTATGACCTGCTGGGCCACGTCACGTCCACCGACACTCCGGATGCGGGGCTGGTGCAGGACACCTACGACGGCGCGGGCAACCTCGTGCGCAAGGTGGATGCCAACCTGCGGGCAGCCGGCCAGGCCATCAGCTACACCTATGACCAGGACCGGCTGACGGCGATCGACCACCCGGACGGCACTCCCGACGTGCACTACAGCTACGGCGACGCCGGAGCCGCAGGCAACGCCGCAGGACGAGTCACCGTGGTGGACGACGGAGCCCGCCACCAGGAACTCACCTACGACCCGTTGGGCGCGGTGGCCAGCGAACGGTCGACGATGAAGCTGCACAACCTCAACGACGAGACCGCCGAGAGCCACACGTACACGACGGATCTCAGCTACGACGCCTTCGGCCGACTGCTCACCCTGGACTACCCGGACGGGGAGGTGCTCACGCACGGCTACGACTCAGGCGGCCTGCTGGACTCCCTGGTCGGCGAGAAGGCCGGCCACACCTACACCTACCTCGACCGGTTGGAGTACGACCAGTTCCAGGACCGGCGGTTCCAGCAGACCGGCAACGGGGTGTGGACGGAATACACCTACGGGACGAAGAACCGGCTGGTGGACCGGATCCAGACGGTGACCCCCGACCGGGAGGTGCAGGACCTCAACTACAGCTACGACAAGGTCGGCAACGTGACCCAGGCCGACAACGCCCTTCCCGCGCCGGAGCCCAGCCTCTACGGCGGGCCGAGCACCCAGTCCTACCAGTACGACCCGTACTACCGGCTCGTCTCGGCCAACGGGCACTACGCGTTCCAGGGCAAGAAGCAGCGCCGCTACTCCTCCACCCTGACACTGGACGACCTGGGCAACATCACCTCGAAGACCCAGACCGACGAGATCTCCGACAACGGTCGGAAGTGGCTCGTGCAGCAGCCCACCACCTACACGCTCGACCCGACCTACGGCGCCGAGGGGCCGCACCAGGTGACCCACAACGGCACGCGCAGCTACACCCACGACGCCGGCGGCAACCTCACCGGGTGGACCGACGACGAGACCGGGCAACGCCGCATCGTCACCTGGGACGCGACGGGCCACGCCAGCTCGGTGGCGGACAACGGCAGCACCACGCGCTACACCTACGACGACACCGGCCGGTTGGCCATCGAGCGCGGGCCCGGCGGCGAGAAGGCCTTCGTCAACCAGTGGTACACGGTGCTCAACGGCGAGATCGCCTGGAAGGACGTCTTCGCCGGCACCGACCGCATCGCCACCCAGAAGGCCATGCCCGACGGCGAGCTCGAACAGAAGCGATACTTCCTGCACAAGGACCTCCAGGGCAGCACCAACGTCATCACCGACCCCGAGGGGCTCGTGTTCGAGCACCTGGAGTACTTCCCGGGCGGGGAGACCTGGGTGCTGGAGCACAGCGACATCCACCGCACTCCCTACCTGTATGCCGGTGGCTACCTGGACGAGGTCCGTGGCCTGATCAACCTCGGGCAGCGCTGGTACGACCCGCGGGAGGAGTTCCTCTACAGCCCGGACCCCGCGTTGACGCAGGACCCCCGTGCGGTGGTGGACGACCCGTCCCTGCTGCCGGCCTACACCTACGCCGAGTCCAACCCTGTCCGGCTGACCGACCCCGACGGGAGGGCACCCACCTCCGTCCGGGACCGGCTGCGGTCCGACTTCGACAAGTTCGACACGGCGCGCAAGATCAACGCGGCGCTGGCCAGCGGAGGCTCGGACCAACGAGTCGGCGACACGAGCCGTCTCTCCCCACTGTGGCGGTTTGCGACGTCGGACGGGGGAAAGCGCTGGACCGCCCTGAGCAAGGCGCTCGACTCCGCGCCTCTCGTGAAGCTCGAGTTCGCCCAGAGCGAGTCGGGATGGGGCCTGCGCAAAGTCACGATCTCGCCGCTCCTCATCAGCGCCGCGTCCAAGGAGTTCACGGTCGGCGGCCCTGAGCCTGCGGCCGGCGCAGCCACTGCTGCAGGTAGCAGCCCGCCGGCAGACCCGGGGTCGGTGGTGCCGTCCGGTGCCCCAGCAGTGGAGCAACCGGGAACCGTCAGGTCACGACCCAGGGCGGCGAGCGCCCCTGCGGCCCTGGGGTCCGCCGCGCACGGCGGAGGTGCGGCACCTGAACCGCTTCCGGAGTCGCCGTGAGCCGACCGGACGCCGCAGCAGCTCCCCGGCTCAGCCGCCCGCACCGTCCGGGTGCAGCACCACCTTGACGCAACCGTCCTGCTTGGCCCGGAACATGGGGTAGGCCTCCGCGGCTCGCGACAAGGGCCAGCGGTGGGTGGCCAGCGTCTCGACGCCCAACACGTCGTCGTCCCGCCGCAGCACGTCGAGGATCTCGTCGGTCCAGCGCCGCACGTTGGCCTGCCCCATCCGGATCGTCAGCTGCTTGTCGAACATGACCAACATCGGCATCGGGTCAGCCATCCCGCCGTAGACACCGATGACCGACACGGTCCCGCCTCGACGGGCGCAGTGCATGGCGCTGTGCAGAGCCTGGAGCCGGTCCACCCCCACCCTCTCCATCGCCGCGCGGGCCGCGGCGTCGGGCAGCAACCCGACCCCCTTGATGACCTGCTCCACCACGGGGTTGCCGTGCGCCTCCATACCGACGGCATCGATGACGCTGTCGGCTCCCCTGCCCGAGGTCGCCTCGAGCACCGCGGCCGGGACGTCGTCCACGGCGCGGATGTCCAAGGTCTCAGCCCCATGCTCCTGCGCCGCCCGCAGCCGCTCGGGCACCAGGTCGACGCCGATCACCCGCCCCGCGCCCAGGTGGCGGGCAATCCGGGCGGCCATCAGCCCGATGGGACCGAGCCCGAGCACGACGACCGTGCTGCCCTGCGCCACATCGGCGTAGCGCACCGCCTGCCACGCGGTCGGGAGCACGTCGGAGAGGTAGAGGTATCTCTCGTCCGGCCCCTCCCCCGGAAGCTTGATCGGCCCGTACTGCGCCTCGGGCACCCGCACGTACTCGGCCTGCCCACCCGGCACCGAACCGTAGAGCGAGGTGTAGCCGAACAGCGCCGCGCCCTTGCCCTGGGAGGTGACCTGTGTGGTCTCGCACTGCGACTGCAGGCCGTTGCGGCACATCCAGCACCGACCGCAGGAGATGTTGAACGGCACGACCACCCGGTCTCCGACCTCCAGGTCCCCGACGTCGTCGCCGACCGCCTCGACGACGCCCATGAACTCGTGCCCCAGCACGTCGCCCGGGGACAGGTAGGGCGCCAACACGTCATACAGGTGCAGGTCGGACCCACAGATCGCCGTGGACGTCACCCGGACCACGGCGTCGGTCGGCTGCTGTATCCCGGGGTCCGGGACGTCGGTCACCTCGACCTTCCGCGGGCCCTGCCACGTCAGTGCACGCATAGCGGCTCCCTCCCTCTCGGCGGCTTCCTACCCGTCCGGCGGGATCTCACTCCCGGTGGTCGTGCGGGTCGTCGGAGCTGCGTCCCTCGGTGCGCCGGAGCTCGGCGCCCCGCCGTTCGGCCTCGTCCCCCTGCTCGCGGCGCTTGACGATGCCACGGTCGTCACGCAGCCCGAGCTGCAGCCGCTCCTCGGCCGGTAGGCCGGACTGGAGCTCCCTTCCGCGCTCCATCTCGGCGTCGAGCTCGGCGCCGAAGAGCAGAGCCACGTTGGTGATCCACAGCCACAACAGGAAGACGATGACACCGGCGAGCGTGCCGTAGGTCTTGTTGTAGTTGGAGAAGTTCGCGATGTAGAAGGCAAAGGCGAGCGACAGCACCAGCCACGTGATGATGGCGACTGCGGCACCGACGCTGATCCAGCGGAACCTGGGCTGTTTCACGTTGGGCGTGGCGTAGTAGAGGATCGCCACGATCAGGACGAGCACGATCAGCAGGGCGGGCCATTTCGCGATCTGCCAGACCGTGACCGCGGTGGACCCCAACCCGATGATGTTGCCGATCCCCTCGGCCAGGGGGCCGGAGACGACCAGCACCAGCAGCACGGCCGCCACCAGCACGACGAGCACACAGGTCACGAGCAACATCCACGGCCGAAGCTTCCAGATCGGCCGGCCCTCCTCGATGTCGTAGACGCGGTTCAGCGACCGTCCGAAAGCCCCGACGTAGCCCGACGCCGACCACACCGCGCCGGCGAGTCCGAGCACGAAGGCCAGTCCGCCACCGGAGCTGTGGGCGAGGGACTCCACCGTCGGCCGCAGGGTGTCGACCGACTTGGCCCCGCCGACGTCCGACAGGAGGCCGAGCAGGGTGTCGATGCTCTGCTTGCTCTTGCCGAACAACGAGATCAGCCCCAGCACGGCGATCAGCCCGGGGAACAGGGCCAGCAGTGCCCGGTAGGTCAGTGCGGCCGCCAGATCGGTGCAGTGGTCCGCCGAGAACTCGCGGAAGGTCCTCCGGGCAACGTACTTCCACGCCGCCCCGGTCAGCTTCGTCGGGGACGAGACCTTCCCCTCGCCTGCTTCGGGGCGGTGCCGGCTCGAGGGCTGAGTCGTCCCCACGTCGTCGTCGCTCACGGTTGGCCCTCCATTGGTCGGTGGTGGCGTGTGCCTTCTACCCCGGCGACGCCGGACCACGCACCCCCAACACTCGCGCCCTGTCCGCGCCCGAGGGGCCGCTGCGGGCCGCGCGGGAATGACAACCCCCGCGGTGCCGGTTGACCTGAACAGGTCACCGTGGCAGCGGGCCACGTGGACCACGAGAAGATCGGAGCCGCTATGACGGTCAAGCCCCCAGTCCCTCCCTTCACCCGGGAGTCGGCCATCCAGAAGATCCGGGGAGCCGAGGACGCCTGGAACCGACAGGATCCCGAACAGGTGGCCCTCGCCTACACCGAGGACAGCCGATGGCGCAACCGGGACAGCTTCGTGCAGGGACGCGAGCAGATCGTCGAGTTCCTGCGCAGCAAGTGGTCCAAGGAGCTGGACTACCACCTCGTCAAGGAGCTATGGGCGACCGAGGGCAGCCGCATCGCGGTCCGCTACTGCTACGAGTCCCATGACCCGTCGGGGCAGTGGTGGCGTTCCTTCGGCAACGAGGACTGGGACTTCGACGAGAACGGCTTGATGCACACCAGGCACTCCAGCATCAACGACGTGCCGATCGAGGAGTCCGAGCGCGTGCTGCGCTGGGAGAGCGGCCAGCCGCGGCCCGAGGGGCACCCCGGCCTGACCGAGCTGGGGTTCTGAACCGCGACCCGCGCTCCCATAGACTGCAGGGCCACCGCGAGAGGATGAGCCCGTGCCCAACAGCGAGACCTACACGATCGACGTGATCCCCGGAGACGGGATCGGCCAGGAAGTGGTCCCGGCGGCCATCTCCTGCCTCGATGAGGTCGCCTCCCAGGGCGACTTCAGCATCCAGTGGCGGCATCGCGCATGGGGCTCGGAGCACTACCACGCCACGGGCCGGATGATGCCGGAGGACGGCATCGAGCAGCTCTCCTCCGGCCAGGGCATCCTTCTCGGCGCCGTGGGCGATGCCTCCATCCCCGACGACGTGACGCTGTGGGGCCTGCTGATCCCGATCCGTCGCGAGTTCGAGCAGTACGCCAACCTGCGACCGAACCGCACCCTCCCCGGTGTGCCGTCGCCGGTGGGCGACAAGGACGTCGACATGGTGATCGTCCGGGAGAACGTGGAGGGCGAGTACTCCGAGGTCGGCGGGCGCTTCCACCGCGGCAAGCCCGACGAGTTCGCGGTCCAGGACGCGGTCTTCACCCGGGCAGGAATCGAGCGGGTCACCCGGTTCGCCAGTGAGCTGGCCTCGTCGCGCTCGGGCCGGCTGGTCTCTGCGACCAAGTCCAACGGCATCATCCACACCATGCCGTTCTGGGACGAGGTGGTGCAGGAAACGGTCGCCCAGTACGACGGTGTCTCCCTCGAGAAGGTCCTGGTCGACGCACTCGCCGCCCGCCTGGTGTTGAAGCCAGAGGGCGTCGACGTCATCGTGGCCTCCAACCTCTTCGGTGACATCCTGTCCGACCTGGCGGCGGCCGTGACCGGATCGATCGGCATCGCCCCCAGCGCCAACCTCAACCCCGAGGGCCGCCATCCCTCCCTGTTCGAGCCCGTGCACGGCAGCGCTCCGGACATCGCAGGTCAGGGACTGGCCAACCCGGTCGCGGCCATCTGGGCAGGGGCGATGATGTTGCAGCACCTCGGCCAGCAGGACGCCGCAGCCCGGCTCGAGCGAGCCTTCACCGAGGTCCTGGCCGGGGGAACCAAGACCGCGGACCTCGGTGGCACAGCGAGCACCGAGTCCTTCACCGAGGCCGTCCTCACGAGCCTCCGCAACGACCCCTCGTGAGGAATCATCGTGAGGTTTCGGCCGGCGGATTCAAGCGGTGGGTGCAACACCGTGTGGATCTGACTGTTCCGACAGTAGTTGGTCGAGGGCTTCGGCGGGGGTGCGCCAGCCGAGGCGTTTGCGGGGCCGGTCGTTGAGCTCGGCGGCGACCATGTCCAGGTAGCCCG
>NZ_SWMA01000059.1:0-12251 GCF_005222685.1 Segeticoccus rhizosphaerae | reverse complement strand
TTGCCGATGTCGCGGCCGATGTAGGTGCGCTGCGGGTCCAGGTGCTCCGCGTTGCGCTGGGTCAGGTAGTAGAGCGTCCCGCCCTTCTCCGAGCTGGTCGGGCCCTGGGCGCCGGTGCTACCAGCGGTGCTGCCCCCGGTGCTGCCTGCGGTGCTGCCACCACCGGTCCCACCGTTGTCGCTGCCACCTCCACAGGCGGCCGCGGTGAGGGCCACGGTGCTCGAGAGCGCCACGAGCAGCGCTCCCCTCGTTGTGCGCTTCATGCGCTCTCCTCTTTGCGGTTGCACTGCCCCTTGGTGGGGGCAGTGATCTCCTCCGCGGCGGTTGCCGTGGAGACGTGAGTGGGGATCCGTGCCGACATCACTAGTGCCGATCGGACTTGGGGTCGAGGGCGTCGCGCAGTCCGTCGCCGACGAGGTTGAACGCCAGCACGATGATGACCAGCAGTCCGCCCGGTGCCCAGAAGAACATCGGGTCGACCAGCAGGTAGTTGACCGAGTCGGTCAGCAGGCTACCCAGCGTCGGGGTCGGCGGGCGGATCCCGACGCCGAGGAAGGACAGTGTCGCCTCCGCAGCGATGTACTGGGGGAGGATCAAACTCATGTAGACCAGGATCGGCGCCCAGATGTTGGGCAGCAGCTCGGTGAACCAGATGCGAGGTCCCTTGGCGCCCAGCGACCGCGCGGCCTCGACGAATTCCCGCTCGCGGAGCGAGAGCACCTGGCCGCGGATGATGCGGGCGAAGTAGGGCCAGCCGAAGAAGCCCAGCACGATGATGACGTAGGCGAAGTCGACCGTGTTGCCATCGGGGACGCCCATCGCGGTGAGGCGGTCCTTGAGCGGCTGGGACAGCGCCAGCAGCATGAGCAACTGGGGAAAGGCGAGGACCAGGTCCATGAACCGGCCCAGCCCGGTGTCGACCCAGCCGCCTGAGAAGCCGGAGATGATGCCGACCACCGTGCCGATGAAGATGGCGATGAAGGTCGCGGACGCCGCGATGATGAACGACGAGGTCAGTCCGACGACGACACGGGACAGCAGGTCGCGCCCGGTCTGTGGCTCCACGCCCAGCCAGTGGTCGGAGCTGACGCCGCCGAGGTGACCGGTGGGCATCGAACCGATCCCCTGCACCAGGTCCGGGTGGCCGGAGTCGGGGTCGATGACACCGACAGCGTTGAGGATGGGTGCCGCGATGGCGAGCAGGATGAAGAAGACGAGGATGGCGAGACAGACCATCGAGACCTTGTCGCGGCGGAACCGCGACCGGGCTATCTGACCCGGGGAACGGCCAGCGATCGTGGTGTCGCGCTCTTCACCACCTATAGCGCTGTCGACGTCGAACTCACCGGCAGTAACCGTCATACGCGTGGCACCTCCATCCCAGGTCCAAGGGACTGGCCCGGACCGCCAACGACCGACTTTAACTCCCCTTTACCGGTTTCGTTGCGGTATGGGGTCGGGCTTCTCCCGATTGTGACCGTGCGCGTCACTCCGACCTCGCGGCGGAACGGGCTCGAGCAGCGGTGCGGGCCCGAGTCGCCTGGTCGAGGACTACCTTGCGGATCCTGACGGCGTCGGGCGTGACCTCCACGCACTCGTCCTCGCGGCAGAACTCCAGGGACTGCTCGAGGCTCATCATGCGTGGCGGCACCAGCCGCTCCAGCACGTCCGAGGTGGCCGAGCGCACGTTGGTCAGCTTCTTCTCCTTGCAGATGTTGACGTCCATGTCCTCCACGCGAGAGTTCTCACCGACGATCATGCCTTCGTAGACCTCGGTCGTGGGCTCGAGGAACATCGTCCCCCGCTCCTGCAGGTTGAACATCGCATAGGAGGTTGCCACACCCGTGCGGTCCGCGACAAGCGAGCCGTTCTGGCGAGTCTTGATCTCCCCGACCCACGGCTCGTAGCCCTCGAAGACGTGGTTGGCGATTCCCGTCCCCCTGGTGTCGGTCAGGAACTCCGTCCGGAAGCCGATCAACCCCCGCGAGGGCACGATGAACTCCATCCGGATCCACCCCGACCCGTGGTTGGTCATCTGCTCCATCCGGCCCTTGCGCACGGCCATGAGCTGGGTGATCGTGCCCAGGTGCTCCTCCGGCGCGTCGATCGTGAGCCGCTCGAAGGGCTCGTGGACCGAGCCGCCGACCAGCTTGGTGACGACCTGGGGCTTGCCGACCGTCAGCTCGTAGCCTTCCCGCCGCATCTGCTCCACCAGGATCGCGAGGGCGAGCTCACCGCGGCCCTGCACCTCCCACGCGTCCGGACGCTCCGTGGGCAGCACCCGGAGTGACACGTTGCCGACGAGCTCGCGGTCGAGGCGGTCCTTGACGAGGCGGGCCGTGACCTTGGCCCCCTTGACCCGGCCGGCGAGCGGCGAGGTGTTGGTGCCGATGGTCATCGAGATGGCAGGCTCGTCCACCGTGATGAGCGGCAGCGGGACGGGGTTGTCCGGATCGGCCAGGGTCTCGCCGATGGTGATCTCCGGGATCCCGGCCACGGCGATGATGTCACCCGGTCCGGCGCTCTGGGCGGGCTTGCGCTCGAGGGCCTCGGTCATGAGCAGCTCGGTGATCTTGACCTTCTCCTGGCTGCCGTCGTGGCGGCACCAGACCACCTGCTGGCCCTTGCTGATCGTGCCGTTGTGGACCCGGAGCAGTGCCAGTCGACCGAGGAAGTTGGAGGAGTCCAGGTTGGTGACGTGCGCCTGCAGGGGCGCCTCATCGTCATACGACGGGGGTGGGATGGTCCCGAGCAGGGTCTTGAAGAGTGGCTCGAGGTCCTCGCCGTCCGGCAGGGTGCCGCCCTCCGGTCGGTTCAGCGAGGCGCGCCCCGCCTTCGCGGAGGTGTAGACGATCGGGAAGTCGATCTGCTCCTCGGTCGCGTCGAGGTCGAGGAAGAGCTCGTAGGTGTCGTCCACCACCTCGGCGATGCGCGAGTCGGGGCGGTCGACCTTGTTGATGCACAGGATGACCGGCAGGTTCGCCGTGAGCGCCTTGCGCAGCACGAACCGGGTCTGGGGCAACGGCCCCTCGGAGGCGTCCACGAGCAGCACCACGCCGTCCACCATGGACAGCCCCCGCTCGACCTCGCCGCCGAAGTCGGCGTGACCCGGCGTGTCGATGATGTTGATCGTGACCCCGTCCGGCTGCCCCGCCTCCGCGGCAGAGGCTCCCGCGTAGTGGATCGCGGTGTTCTTGGCCAGGATCGTGATGCCCTTCTCCCGCTCCAGGTCCCCGGAGTCCATCGCGCGTTCGTCGACGTGGGCGTGTGCCCCGAATGCACCCGTCTGCCAGAGCATCTTGTCGACGAGCGTGGTCTTGCCGTGGTCGACGTGGGCAACGATGGCGACATTGCGGATGTCACCGCGGGTCTGCATGGGCATGGGGAGATTGTTGCAGCCGCGAAGGGGTGCTCTTGACCACCGCCGTTTCTGCCCCTCGCGAGGGGCAGCCGGCCACGGCGACTAGCGACCGGAGTGCGGGGCTGAGGGCAGCCATTCCTTCCTCGACAGGAGGATCCGCGTTTGCGAGGCTGAAGTCATGTCCAGGTTGCTGACCAATGAGGAGATCAACCGCCAGCTGGGCGATCTGCCCGGCTGGAAGAGGGATGGTGACGCTGTCACGGCGTCCTACGACGCGCCCGACTTCCCGAGCGCCATCCGGCTCGTGGCTGAGGTGGGCGACGTGGCCGAGGAGATGAACCACCATCCCGACATCGACATCCGCTGGAAGGTCACGACCTGGCGGCTGTCCACCCACTCCGAGGGTGGCCTGACGCAGCTGGACATCGAGCTCGCCCACCGGATCCGCCAGGCTGCGGACCGCCTCGGCGCGACCGCCGGAGACCACCACTGATGACCGTGGACGCCACCACGCCGCTCCACGACGAACCGCACGAGCAGGACTTCCACAACCGGCTCAACTGGCTGCGCGCCGGGGTCCTCGGTGCCAACGACGGGATCGTCTCCACCGCAGGCCTGGTCGTGGGCGTCGCCGGTGCCACGACGCAGCGTTCGGCCATCCTCATCGCCGGCGTGGCGGGGCTGGTGGCCGGGGCGATGAGCATGGCCGTGGGCGAGTACGTCTCCGTGAGTACCCAGCGGGACAGCGAGCAGTCGCTCCTCGACAAGGAGCGGCGCGAGCTGCACGAGACACCCGACGAGGAGCTGGACGAGCTCACCGGCCTGTATGTCGATCGTGGCCTCTCGCACGCACTCGCCCGTCAGGTCGCGCTGGAGCTGACCGAGCACGACGCCCTGGCCGCCCACGCCGAGGTGGAACTGGGCATCGACCCGGAAGCCCTCACCAACCCGTGGCACGCGGCGTGGGCCTCCTTCATCGCCTTCACCGCCGGAGCGCTGCTGCCGTTGCTCGCCATCACCCTGCCGGGAGCCAGCGTTCGGGTGGGGGTGACCTTCGTCGCCGTGCTGCTGGCCCTGGTCGGCACGGGATGGGTGAGCTCCCGGATGGGCGAGTCACCGCCGCGTCCGGCGATCGTGCGTAACGTGCTCGGGGGCGCCCTGGCGATGGCCGTCACCTTCGGCATCGGCAACCTGATCGGCCTGGCCGTCTGACTCGGCGCGTGGGCGTTGCTGGCGACCAGTACGCTCGACGCGTGACGTTGCGCTTCTTGGTGATCCAGCACGAGGACGAGTGCCCGCCGGAGTGGTTCGGCCAGTGGTGGGAGGAGGTCGGCGTCGAGTTGGACGTCGTCCTCGCCCACACGGGCGCAGCCGTCCCCCGCGACTTGGGCGAGCACGACGCTCTGGTGGTGCTCGGCGGCGAGATGGGCGCGAACGACGACGCGACCCACCGTTGGCTGACCCCGACCAAACGGCTCATCCGGACCGTCATCGAGGACGACCAGCCTTTCCTCGGCATTTGCCTCGGCCACCAGTTGGCGGCCGCGGCGCTCGGCGGCCTGGTCGAGGTGAACGCCTGCGGTCACGCGACGGGACTGACCCCCGTCTCGCTCACCGCGGACGGTCTCGCCGACCCGCTGCTGGGACCCGTGCCGCAGGGCTCCGAGGCGATCCAGTGGAACAACGACGTGGTGACGCGGCTGCCCGAAGGCGCCACCCGGCTGGCGACGGCGCCGGACGGGACCGTCCAAGCGGCCCGGTGGGGCGCCCGTGCATGGGGCGTGCAGTTCCACCCGGAGACGTCGGCGGCCCAGTTCCGGAGCTGGACGGTCGACAAGTCGTCCGCGGCGATCCCCCGCGAGGACGGCGTCGACGTCTTCGCCACGTCTGCGGCCGTCGACGCCGCGCAGGAGCGCCTACGCACCAACTGGCGGCCCCTGGCGGTCCGCTTCGCGGGGCTGGCGGCAACTCGCCTGGAGGCGGAGCCCGCCGCGGGCGGCTCCTGAGCGCGGTCTGGAGGGTGCGCTGCTGAGACGCTCGGCCTTGGCAGGCGCCCTCAGTCCTGCTGCGGGAGCAACTTCTCGACGGCCGCCACCAGGGCCAGGTCGTCCGGCTCGGTGCGCGGCTCGAACCGAGCGACCACGGTGCCGTCACCGTCGATGAGGAACTTCTCGAAGTTCCAGCGGATGTCGCCGGAGTGGCCGGTCGCGTCGGGGGTCGAGACGAGGCCCTCGTAGACGTCGTGCCGGCGCTCACCGTTGACCTCGATCTTCTCGGTCATCGGGAAGGTGACGGCGTAGTTGGTCGAGCAGAACTCGCGGATCTCCTCGGCGGTGCCCGGCTCCTGTGAGCCGAACTGGTTGCAGGGCAGACCCACGACAGAGAAGCCGCGCTCGGCATACTGCTGGTGCAGGCGCTCGAGCCCGGAGTACTGCGGGGTCATGCCGCACTGGCTGGCGACGTTGACCAGCAGGGCCGGCTTGGCGCCGGTCAGGTCACCGAGCGTCGCGGGCGTGCCGTCCAGTCGGGCGATGGGGGTGTCCAAGAGGCTCATGCCGACAGGCTCTCACGCGAGGCCGTTCGACGGGCTGGTGGGCGCTGTGCCGTCGGCCGCACGGCCAACCGGCGGTCAGCCGAGGACGCGCAGACGGATCGTCTCCGGGACGGCCTCGAGCTCGGCCACCACTTCCGGTGACAGCGGCGACCCGCTGTCGGTCACGGCATACCCGGTCTGACCCAGGGTCGCCAGCATCTGCCCCTCGATGTTGACGTCGTGCTTGGCGAGGACCTGGTTGATGTCGGCGAGCACGCCGGGGCGGTTGGTGTGGATGTGCGCCATCCGGTGCGCGTGGTCCTCCGGCCCCGGTGACAGCGGCGGGAGGTTGACCGAGAGGGAGGTGCCGGCGGTGCGGACGTAGTCGCGCAGCTTGGTCGCGACGAACCGGCCGATGTCCTCCTGCGCCTCCTCGGTGGAGCCGCCGACGTGCGGCGTGAGGATGACGTTGGGCAGTCCACGCAGGGGTGACTCGAACGACTCGCCCTTGCTCTTGGGCTCCTTCGGGAAGACGTCCACCGCCGCGCCGGCGATGTGGCCGGAGACCACGGCCTCCCGGAGGGCGTCGTAGTCCACCACGAACCCACGGGAGAGGTTGAGGAAGAGTGAGCGCGGGCGCATCCGGTCGAACTGCTCGGCGCCGAAGATCCCGGCGTTGCCCGACCGGCCGTCGACGTGAAGGGTCACCGTCTCGACCGTGTCCAACAACTCCTCGAGTGAGGAGCATCGTCGCGCGTTGCCGAGGGCGAGCTTGTCGTCAACGTCATAGAAATAGACCTGCATACCCAGCATCTCGGCCACGACGGACAGCTGCGAACCGATGTTGCCGTAGCCGACGATGCCGAGCTTGCGCCCGCGGATCTCGTGGCTGCCCGACGCCGACTTGTCCCAGACACCGTCGTGCAGGGCCTTGTCGCGGACGGTGAGCCGGCGAGCCATCGCGATGATGTCGGCGATGGCCAGCTCCACGACCGAGCGGGTGTTGGAGAAGGGCGCGTTGAAGGCCGCGATGCCACGGCCCGCAGCCGAGGCCAGGTCGATCTGGTTGGTGCCGATGCAGAACGCGCCGATGGCGGTGAGCTCGGGGCGGGCTGAGAGCACAGCCTCGGTGACCTCCGTCTTGGACCGGATCCCGAGCAGGTCGACCCCGTCGAGGGCCTCGATGAGCTCATGCTCGTCGAGGGCGCCCGAGACGTTTTCGACCTCGATGCCGGCGTCGCCGAGGATGGTCGTCGCGAGCGGGTGGATGTTCTCCAGCAGCAGGGCCTTCACGCCGTTCACTCTCTCACGCCGGCGGGCGCCGACAGCGGCCCCGGTCATCTGTCGAGATCCCCCCCCACGTCGGCCTCAGGTCGCTCCGTCGGTCGGGCGTTCCCTGGTGCGGGTTTGCTTCTGTTGCCCCGACCATGTGATCTTCGGGGGACGTGGTCGGTCTGACACGTCCCGTGGGTTCGCCCGGGTGCACCATGCTGCTGCTCGCGCCACGCCGGCGTGTTGGTCGACCGGCCGACACCGACGCGAGGAGGAACCGTGACGACCACCGCTCCCAGCCTGACCGACCTCTACCCCACCCGCCAGGGCGCGGCGCAGGTCCTGCGCCGTGGCGGTGACGTGGTCCACGGCCGGGCGGCCGACGGGCCGCTCGACCAGGCGGTCCTGACGCACTTCGCCGAGCGCGGCTACCTCACCATCGACCAGCTCGTCACGCCTGATGAGCTGAGGTCGTTGCAGGACGAGCTGCGCCGGCTGTCTGCGGACCCCGAGGTGCGGGCCGACGAGCGCACCATCATCGAGGCGAAGTCGCAGGAGGTCCGCAGCATCTTCGAGGTGCACCGCACCAGCGAGGTGTTCCGCCGGATCGCCCATGACCCCAAGGTCGTTCAGCGCGCCCGCCAGATCTTGGGCTCCGACGTCTACATCCACCAAAGCCGGGTCAACTTCAAGCCCGGCTTCGAGGGCAAGGAGTTCTCGTGGCACTCCGACTTCGAGACGTGGCACGCGGAGGACGGAATGCCCGAGCCTCGCGCGGTGAGCCTCTCGATCTCGTTGACGGACAACTACTCGTTCAACGGACCGCTGATGATCATGCCCGGATCCCACCGCGAATTCATCGCCTGCGCCGGCGCCACACCGGACGACAACTACAAGACCTCGTTGGTCATGCAGGGTGCCGGGACCCCGGACCGGGAGACGCTGACCGAGTTCGCCGACCGCTACGGGATCGACGTCCTCGAGGGCCGGGCCGGTGGCGCGATCATGTTCGACTCCAACTGCATGCACGCATCCAACGGCAACGTCACGCCCTTCTCACGGTCCAACATCTTCATCGTCTACAACAGCGTCGAGAACGCCTGCGTCGAGCCGTATGCCGCTCCGTCGCCGCGCCCGGCGTTCCTCGGCTCTCGAGACCACAGCCCACTGGGGTGACCTCTGGGCCGGTCTCGGCCCTGGCGTCCTGCACCGGTCGTCCCCGGGGCGTGCAACCGCGCAAGACGCCAGGCCGAGCGACCGCGAGCTGAGTCCTCGCCCGCCCGTCCCGGTCCTCTGCGTCAGCGACCGCCGGCGACGCGAAGCGTGGATCCGGTGACGTAGGACGCCGCATCGCTCATCAGCCAGGCAATGGCCTCGGCGATCTCCGACGGCTGCGCGGCACGGCCCAACGGGATGCTCGGCGCCAGCCGCTCGTTGCGTGCGGGTTCACCCGCGTCGGCGTGGATCCGCGTCTCCACGGCCCCGGGCGCGACACCGACGACCCGTATGCCGTCCGCGGCCACCTCGCGCGCCAGGCCGAGCGTCATCGCGTCGACGCCGGCCTTGGCCGCCGCGTAGTGCACGTACTCGCCGGGTGAACCCAGGGTCGCGGCGCCCGACGACACGTTGACCAGGACGCCTCCCCCGCCGCCTCGTGCCTGGGACATGGCCCGCACGGCAGCGCGAGCGACAAGCAGCGCCGCGGTCAGGTTGAGGTCGACCACCGCGCGGATGATGTCGACGGGAGTCTCGCCGAGGGCGCCGATGTGCAGGGTGGCGCCCGCGTTGTTGACCACGCCGGTCAACCGACCGTGGCGCGCGACGACGTCGAACAGGTGGTCCACGCCAGCCGGCTCGGTGAGATCCACCCGCACGGCGTGGGCGGCACGACCGAGAGCTCGGATCTTCGCCACGGTGGTCCCCGCGGCCTCGTCGTCGTGCGCGTAGCCGACCACCAGGTCGTGGCCCTCCTCGGCGAGCCGCGTGGCGGCTGCAGCGCCGATGCCGCGCGTGCCACCGGTGATCAGGGTCAGCCGTCCGTCCATGACACCCAGTGAACACTGGCGCTTCGCGCGACGCTGTCCCGGGCACGGAGCACCGAGCACCGAGCGCCGAGCCCCGGCTCGCAGCGGCCTACAGAGACCGCAGCACGCTGGTCAGCCGGACCGGCTCGGCTCCAGGATGCAGAACTCGTTGCCCGACGGGTCGTTCAGGACGGTCCACGGCAGGTCATCGCTGCCGATCTCGGCACTGCGGGCCCCCAGAGCCAAGGCGCGGGACACGAGGTCCTCGTCCCCGAGTTCGGCACGGACGTCGAGATGCAGTCGGTTCTTCCCCTGCTTGGGCTCGGGCTCGGGGCAGAACTCGAGGACCGGGCCACGGCCTGACGGGTGGCGAAGGGACGCTGGTGCCACACCGTCATACGACTGCCACCCGGTCAGCTCGGCCCAGAACGCGGCGTCCCGGTCGGGGTCGGCGCTGTCCAGTGGCAGCGCAGCGATGGGCCCGGTGTCGCGATAGGCCTCGCGCTGCTCCATCACGCAAAAGGCGTTGCCCTCCGGATCGACCAGCACTGTCCACGGGACGTCGCCCTGCCCGATGTCGACGCGCCGTGCCCCGAGGCCGAGGAGGCGCTGGACGTGGTGCTCCTGGTCCTTGTCGCCCCGCAGATCCAGGTGGAGCCGCGCAGGTGAGTCGGACGGCTCGGCGACGCGTTGCAGGCACAGGTCGAGGAAGAGGTCGTCGCCCAGGCTCATCCGGGCCTCGAACCCCTCCGGCTCGTCGGTCATGGGGCTCGCGTCGAGGGCCGCGGCCCAGAACGTGCCCAAGCGGTGCGGGTCGCGGGCGTCCCAGACGATGTTCTCCAGTCGCATGGCCCCTTCGTATCGAAGCGGTTGCCGGTCCTGCAAACGAGTTTGGAGCGGGGACGGCCCGCCGTATCGGAGCGGAGGGCGCTCAATCGGCGCTCGGGGGACGCTCGCCTTCGGTCGCTTGGTCCCACACGAGCGCGCCCTCGGCGGTGGCCCGCGCGCCCGCGCTCGGGCGGTGGGGCGTCAGGGCTCCGGAGTGCATCAGGTGGTGGACCGGGACGTCGTGGCCCAGGAGGACGACATCGCTGATGATGCGGCGGTGGCAGCGCCACCACACCGCCTCGGAGCACATCACCGCGGTGCGGGCTCGTGCCACATCGGCCAGCAGGTCAGGCATCGCTGCCCGGAAGTCGGGCGAGCGGGTCCACGCGGCGTAGGCGCGGAACGCCGCCACCTGCCACCAGCTGTCGGGCGACTTCGCCTCCTCCGCCGCGGTGAGACGTCGGCGGCCCCCCAGCCGCTCGTCCCAGCGATAGGCCACGCCGATCTCTTGCAACAGGTCGGGCACCTGTCCACGCGCGGCGGCTTCGTTGGACCGACTACCGGGAAATCGTCGGACGTCGAGCACGAGCTCGATGCTCGCGCCGCCCACCAACCGCGACAGCTCTTCCCGGGTCAGACGCCCGTGACCGAAGGTCAGCAGGCCGGCGGTCACCATGTGCGCATCCTGCCATCGCCTGGCCCCCGGGCAGCGGCCGCTGCCACGCCGGGCAGGTGCAGGACGAGGCGAAGGAGCACGGACTCAGGAGGCCAGTCGCCGCTGGAGGTTGGTCTCGAACACGCTGCGCGAAGACGGCGACCGGCCTCCAGCAAGTCGCAGCTGGCGGGCCCGTCGAGCCCCAGGCGAGGGCCGACCGGGAGGGGCCGGGGCGTGCGAGGAGTAGGTGTGGCCGGTCGGGGTGACCAGATCGACGACATGACGCGAGCCGAACCGCCTCGCCACCGGCGTGCTGTGCCAGCCCGGGAGGGCTTTGACGTAGTTGCAGGCCTCGCAGAGGCCTTGGCCGTTGTCGCGGCTGCTCTCGCCGCCTTCGTCGACACCGACCACGTGGTCCGCGTGTCGGATCAGCGCATCGCACCACGGGGTGCGACACGTCTGGTCGCGCAGCACAAGGAGCTTGCGCATCAGCGGACTGAACTCGCGGCGGTGGCGGTCCATCGACGCCAGCGCGCCATCGTGTGGGTCGGTGTGCAGCCGGCGCAGCCAGACCCTGGCGTCGCTGTTGCGCAGGAGCTCTCGTGCGACCGGTCCGGGCACGGGGCCGTAGCCGACCAAGTGGGCCGGCTGGTGGCTCCCGCCGAAGACCGAGTCCTCCCCCATCACCAGGTTGACCTCGATCGGAACGTCGCAGGCCGCACCCTGTCCGGTCAGCCGGCGCACGAGCTCGTCAGCCATGATCTGGCCGCGACCGCGGGGGTCGCCCGTCGCGCGGAGCCGGTCTGCCACGGCCTTGAGCGCGGCATAGGCCGCGACCCCCTGCTCAGCGGGCAGGAACGCGGTGAGGTTTGTCATGGTGTCGGGTGCGGGGCGCACGGTGACGCGGCGATCGGCCCGCGCGCCTCGGACACCGCGGAGCGCCGAGCCCGGGTCGAGTCGGTAGGCGCGCTCGCGAGCCTCGGCGGCAAGCCGCCGGTCACCGAGATCTGCGAGGTGGTCCGCCATCTCGGCGTCGACCTTCGCCCGGTCGTCACGGGACAACGTCGCCGTCTCACGCGCCATCAGCGTCGCGCGCCACTCGCTGAGATCCCCGCGTTCCAGGGCTGCCAGGGTGTGTGGCATCTCCATCGTGAGGACCTTGGCCAGACCGAGGTGCTGACGGCCCCGGAAGGCACTGTCGCGACGGGCGAGTGCAACCTGCGCGGAAACGCCTTTGCCCCTCCGCTCGCTCGGCACCCCTCGAGCCGCCTCGGCGTCGCGTTGGGCCTGGTCGAAACCGGCCGCCAAGCGTGCCTGCGCAGCCGCAGCAGCCGACTTCACCCGCTCCAGGGCAGTCAGTTGATCGATCATGGCCCGGCTCGACAGCCCTGCCGGGTCGACGCCGGCCAGGCGGCCGATCCAGGCAGCCAGCGCCTCTGCATCCGGAGCCGTGGTGGGCTCCGGATGCGGCGTCGCTGTCTCGTGGACCATGTCGTTGACCCTAGTACTACAGCCGCACTTATGGTGAGGCGCCGCGGCGGGCGTAGTGGCAGCGTTGGGCGCGGGCTTGATGTCGGC
>NZ_SWMA01000058.1:0-12902 GCF_005222685.1 Segeticoccus rhizosphaerae | reverse complement strand
GCTACAAGGTGGAAGCCAGCACTGAACGCCTTCGCTGTCACCTTCGCCGACCGCATGCCGGTCGCGGAGAACCTATAGAGAAATGCCGGTTACACCGATTTCCGTACAGACCCTTCGTCCCAAATCGAAGCCCGGCACTGCATACTGGGCGTTCTCTTGATCTGGCTCTCCGATTTGCCAGTGTGGTAAGGGTTCTGGCGTTGTGGACATGCCCGCAACGAGGGTCAGCGTGGGCTGGTGGCGGCAGCGCCGCGTTGGGCGCCCAGGTGGTGGGCGACTTGCTCCTGACTTCGGTCAATCCGCTTAGTGCCTGACGTTGTCGTGCTGGATCGCGTCGAGAATCGCTTGCTTCTCCTGGGGAATGGCTGGTGGGAAGGTCTGCTGGGAACCGTTGATCGCGACGGTGGCTGAGCGCAGAGGCCTGAGCTGGCGCAGGACGTTGCGGATGGCCAGTCCGGTGCGGTTTTGGATCTCGCGGCTCAGGGCCAAGGCGGTGAACACGATGGTCAGGTGGGCCTCGATCGCCTCGCGGGTGTGGTGGAACATGGGCCGGGCCCGCAGATCGGTCTTGGACATGCGGAAGGACGCCTCGACCTGCCACAGGTCGTGGTAGCTGGCGATCACTTCTCGCGCAGGCATCAGGTCGGTGGGGATGTTGGTCACGTATCCCTTCAGCCCGACCAGTCGGCGCGCTCGCGCCAAGGAGGCCTCGTCCAGGGTCTTGGTGCCGTTGCGGGTCTTGACGAACCGCGGAGTCCGGGCTGCCTGTTCGCCGGCGACGACGGCCTTGGCGCGGTTCTCCTGCAATGTCAGAGTCTTGCGGTCTCGGACAGCACGCTTGGTCGAGTAGGCCCACACGGCCCGCCACGAGCCGGGATGCTGCTCGCTGTTCCAGACCGGTTCGGCCTTCAGCTTCGGGTTGTTCTCGACCTTGCGGCGGCTCTTGGGGGTGATCGTGTCGATCACCTGCCCGTTGGTGAACGCGTCGCCGTGCCACCGGAAGTGGGACTCCAAGTCGACGGGTGCCTTGACCGTCCTGGAGCCGACGATGAACCGCAGCCCCGCCTCATCGAGCGCGGTCAAGTTCGACGCCGAGAGCATCCCTGCGTCAGCGACGACGACCATATCCGCCAGGTTGTGCCGTTCTTGGAACTGCGCCACGATCGGGATGATCGTGGCGGTCTCGGCCTTGTTGCCCTCGTAACAGCCGATCTCCAGGGGGAAGCCCTTCCGATCGACCAGCAGCCCGACCACGATTTGAGGGTCGACCCGCCGCTCCTTGGAGAAGCCAACCTTGCGCAGCTCGTCTTCCTTCTCGGCCTCGAAATACAAGGTGTTGGGTCGGCCCGGGGCGCGGTGGCGGCATTGCTGCTGCTCCGTTTCCCCGGGCCGCCCGCCGAACCCGCCGTGCGCCTCTCAACGCAACGGGCTCTCCACGAGGTGGTGCCGGTCAGGCGGCTGTGGCCGGGTCGTAGGGGCTGGGGATTTTGGTCCCGCGGTACCTGTAGCGCTCGATCCGCACTTTGGTGGGGTCGAACAGGGCCACGTCCTCGGTTGCGATGGGTCTCCAACTGCCCTCGGGGCGACGGAGCCATCGTTTGACCTTGGACCAGTTCCAGCGGTGCTGCTCGCGCTGCCACGCGACGAACCGTCGCCAGGTGAAGTACCTGAGGAACGAGAAGCGTCGCCCGGCGATCGCGTGGCGGAAGTAGTACGTCCAGCCGCGCAGCGCCGCGTTGACCTCGGTGATCACCTCCGCCAAGGGCCGTGGAGACCGGCGAGGGGTCAGGGTGCGGATGGTCTGCTTGATCCTCGCGAACGCCTTGTCGGCGATGAAGACCATGCAGTACCACTTGCCGCCTCCCCGACGTTTCCTCCACTGGATGTGGAAGCCGAGGAAGTCGATTCCCTCGCTCAGGTGCGTGACTCGGGTCTTGGTCTCGGACAATCTCAGCCCGATCCCGGCCAGCACCTCGGTGGCCTGTTCCTTCAGGGCAAGCACATCATTCCGGCTGCCGTTGGTCATGATGACGAAGTCGTCCGCGTAGCGCACGATCCGCCAGTTGCCCAGCCCGTGGTAGCGGCGTTTGGCGCGACCAGCCTGGGTCGACTGATCACCGCCTCGCGCCCACGGGGCCATGATCGCCTCGTCCAGTACGGACAGGGCGATGTTGGCCAGCAGCGGCGAGATGATCCCGCCCTGCGGGGTGCCCTCGCCGGTTGCGGCCGCAAGACCGAGTTCGTCAAGAACTCCGGCCTTGAGGAACGCGCGGACCAGCGCCACGGCCTTCTTGTCCTTGATCCGTGCCCGCACCAGTCCCAAGAGGGCCGTGTGGTCGATGTGGTCGAAACACCCTTCGATGTCTGCGTCCAACACCCACCGGTACCCACGGGTGGCGTAGTAATGGATCTCGGCGATCGCGTCGTGGGCTCGCCGCTTGGGCCGGAACCCGTACGAGACCGGCATGAAGTCGGCCTCGAAGATCGGCTCCAACACCATCCTGAGCGATTGCTGCACCACCCGGTCGGTCACGGTCGGGATCCCCAGCGGACGCGACTTGCCGCCCGGCTTGGGAATCAGTACCCGCCGCACCGGCGCCGGTCGATACGTTCCATCCCTCAGGCTCGCGGCGATCCCCGCAAGGAACACCCCGACCTCGCCCCGCTGGCTGATCTGGCGCACGGTGACGCCATCGACCCCAGCGGTGCGGGCCCCTTTGTTGCGTGCCACGTGCTCCCAGGCCACCAACAGGAAGTCCGGGTGTGACACCAGGTTGAACAAGTCCCCGAACCGCGTGTCGCGGTCGGTCTTGGCCCACCGGTGATACTTGATCTGCGTCCGCGCTACCCGCCCGGTGATGATGTCCATCAACGAGGGACCGTCGGAGTTCACCAACGTCTCTTGCGTCATCGCAGCACCTCCTATCCATCCTCGCTGCCGCCCTTCCCGATGTGGCCGGCTCTCCCGGCCTCGCAGTACTACGGCGGCTCCGCCAGCCCTTGATCCGGTCGGCGGACGACGCACCCAGCCACCCCGACCGCGCTGGCGGCGCGATTCACGATGGCAGGACCAAGGGCCTTCCCGTGTTCACTCGCTGTTCGCTCACCGAAGGAGGCACCCGGCTATCTGCCTGCGGCTCTCGTCGACGACTACTCCGTAGTCCTTCGCCGCCGACCCGCCCGGGACATGTAACTCGTGTCCCGGACGGTCCACCCACCCATCACTGCGGCAGATGACCGACCGCGCCCGCCCCATATCCACTGGGTTTAAGGCGGTTGTACGTCAAGACAGGTGATGACACCGGTTCCTCGCGTATACCTCTTCGGCATGCTCGCCGCGCTCACGCCATCCAACGGTTCTGACGCGACACGACTTCGTCAGGGCTGCTCCCGCCCTCCCGGACGTCTCTCCGGTCAGGCTGCCCCCAGCTTCAAACTCCCTGCCACGGCAGGGAATCAGGCAAAGGTCTCTCACCTCCACTCGAACAACAAGCGCCTCACGGCGCACGGTCACGTCGTACAAGCACAGCGAGACATCGCCGCTGCTTGACGCATGGGTAAAGCAAGCGGTCGCGACCTTGTCGCGGTAGCCACGGCCATGGGCACGCGCCAGGGTCCGGCGCATCGTGCGCTCACTGGCCGGCGTCCGGCCGAGCTCACCCAGCACCCGACCGGTGTCCAGGATCGAGGTGGGCTCGACCACCCTGGCGATCACCAGATCCCGGAACGTCGCGTCCTGAAGAACCCCGAACCCCAGATCGTCATACAGCCCGGCCAGCACGTCGAACAACACCCGCGAACAGGTCGCCACCACTCGCGGCGCCGAAACGCGCGGAGCCTGGCCTGGCTCGGCGATCTGCGCGAGCAACGACGCATCCGGGGCTGCCGGCACCAACCCGGCCTTCCTCGGCGTGGGCTCGACCTCCAGATCGAGCGCGCCCTGGCCAGGGTCCGCCAGCAACGCTTCGGCCTGGGCCAGCAGCACGCCCAGCTCGGCTTCGCTATGCGCCGACCCGACATGAGCCACGATCCGCCGGCGACCCCCGACGGACTCCGCGATCTGCACAGCCGTGGCCCCCGAGGCCGTGCGCACCCGCCGTATCCACGCCACCAGACCGAGCGTAGAGCACCAATTAGTGCCTCATCCCAGCCGCCCGCAACGCCATCACCTCAGGTCAGAGGCGTACGCACTTGTCAATCTGGCGGCACTGTCCGAAGTCAGGTTGGGCGCCCAGGTGGTGGGCGACTTGCTCGCGGAGTGCCTGGTTCTCAAGGCGGGGTCGGGCGATCCTGCCGCGGTAGGCACGCAGTTGTTGACGCAGGGAGTCGACGATGGCGCCTTCGACGGCCGGGAGGCCGGGCGTGCCACTGGTCGAGGTGTCGCGCAGTTGGGTGATCTTGCCGGGCAGTTCGTCTTGGCGGTACCAACCCGGCGGCACGCCCTTGCTACCCTCCGGATGTCGATGAAGACAGATCTAGAGAAGGCGTCCACGACGGGGTCTACGACGCAGGCAGGCGACGTCGTAGACACGCCCAGCCGGCTCTAGAGAACGCCCAGAAAGACGCAGTCGGAGATTGTTCCACAGTCTGCAGTCTCATGCGAGGTGAACCGGCAATGTCTTCCGACACGGCGTTCCCTTCACGCGGCGTCACACTTGGGGCAGCCGACCAGAGCCGGTTCCGCCGGGCTTCCAGAGCCATTCGCAGGTACGCGCCCGGTCGCAAGCAGCCGAGGGTCGTGCCTCCCCACCACCTTGCGGTTGTCTCGGGAGACGTACATGCCACCACGAGCGCCTTCGAACACGCAGTTCCAAGCGGCAAGTTCTTGCCCATACTTGAGGGCACTCGTAATGGCTGGGAGCGAAGCGTGCTCCAGACCCGAGACACCGGCCCCACCGAGTTTGGCCAAAAGACCTGCACTGCACCAGTCACCGGAGCCGCAGGAATCCACAAGGGACTCTGTCGAAGCGGCGCGCATTGCCCGCCAGTCGGCATTACTTCGGTTACGCGGCAGCCGGAACCGAAGGCCGGACGAGCCAAGAGTCTTAATCTCCAAAACGAGGTTTGGTGAAATCTCGTTTTCCGCCAGACCTGCAATGCGCTCATTTGCATACTTCACAATATGCGCGATTTCAAGGGCATCTCTGAAAAGCTTTCGATCACCGCGTCCCGACGGTTCAAACATCACCAATGCTCCTGCATCCGCAGCTTGGGCGGCTAAATCCAGGGCGCCTCTCGAAACCCTGTCAAAGAAGAATACGGAGGTGCCGGGCAGATAAGGGGCGGCCTGATCGAAAACGGCACGGGTAACGGGCTTGAAGGAGGGGAGGAAACCACCACAGCGCAAACAAGACCAAGTGAATCTGTGTGTTGACCCGCCGTTCGTCGACTTTTTGATCTCTTGCACGATAATCGGTGTGCTGGCCGCGGGGGTGCAGTCCGCGAGGTCGAGATGTACTCCCCAGCGCCGGAGGTCCGCTTTAACTCTCACGGATGCTGCGTCGCCGTTCATGCGCGCAATCGGATACGCATCCCACCCGAGCCACGCAAGGATCGAGAGCACGTTCCCGCAGGTTCCTCCAGCCCAGGACTGGATTGGGGACTCTGGACGGCCACTGACCACAAGGTCCAGCGCTACTAGTCCGGTTCCCAAAATCTTCGGAGTCCGGGGCATCGTCTTCAGACCTCTCGTCTAAGGGTCGGACGGTCCTCAGGATACGCGTCACCCTCCAACCACAGATGCACCAGGTTCGGCTTCGCGTTGGTCGTGGCGGACATCGACCAACTCGGCGCGGCGGTGTCCACTTCGTAGCTCTCCGCCTCCAGATAGGCGACAGGCAGGTCTCGTTCGATGCACGCCATGAGCGTCCCGAGCGCCGTCAGTTTGCTACCGGTTGGTGACACGATCGTGGCGGACCCGCCGCTGCCTGCGAACACCGGTTGTCGCAGGTCGTCGATGCGCAGGATCGTTCGATAGACGTCGAGCGGATCGTCCTCGTCTGCGTAAACGATGTTCCGGACGTCGACCTGCCATGTGCTAAGCAGTTCTTCGCGGTACTCGATCGCGATTTTGTCAGCGAGAAGGGGATCGCGGGCAGGGAACGGCAGAATAGGGCAGGTATCGTCAGGGTCTACGAACTCATAAATGCGTCGGATTTCCTGCCTTCTGCCAAAGCTGAGTTGCGGCATCCAGAGTTTGGCCGGAATTTGGTCACGGTCCACTTCATGGGTCCCACTAAAGCCGTGTATCCAACCGGGCCGGTCACCGGCGGTGCGACCAATTCCCGCGTCAATCTCCGGGGCATGTGCGACCGTGATGTGAAGATTCGTTGGCCGTGCGCCTTGCGAAAACTTCTCGACAAGCAAACGCACCAGCGGGAAGCTGGTGCCGATAGAAAGTGCACTGATGTCCACCACGACATCGCTGTATCCATCGACGCCCAACTCGCTTATGGCCGCCGCCGCACGACGTCCACCGACGATGGCTCCGTCCTTGTCGAAGATATCGACATCGATCGTGTGGAGATCGGCTGTTAGCGATTGGAATCGGAGGAAATTTGCCTCCGCGGCAGCCAATAGCGCCTCTGTCGCGCCGGCCCGATTCTCGCGGATGAGTTGCAGCTGCAGTTCAGCTCCGCTGCGCTCGAGCTCCTCCGCGGTGATGCAAGCTCGTGGGTCAAACCCCGCGCCGCCGAGCAAGAGGACTTTGCGATGGCCAAAGTAGTCGCCGAAAAAGGTCGACGCTGAGTCTGAACGGTGCATGACGCACTCGCTGTACCGACCCTCCTCACGCATTTCCGGACGCCCTGATGCCGTTCAAGAGGTCCTTCACGTCGCGCTCGAGAAATCCGCCGCGACGCAGGGTTAGACCGTTGGCAACAGCTACGGGTCCTCCGAGTTCAAGAAGGCACCACAGCCTGTTCTTGGTTGAGTGGTCGGTTTTGAGCACCAACGCGTTGTAGGCGACCGCGAATTGCAGCACACGAGCGAGGCGTGGCTGGCAGGATGGGAGAGCCTCGAACTGCTCTTGTGGTATCCCCCAGGCGTTGGGGCCACCGCCGAGCGATGCGTTCCCTTCGAGACTTCGTTCCACGCACTGCTTGGCGATCAGATCTGTCAGAGCTCGAACCTCCATATGCTGCGGGAAGTCCCACGAATTGACAATCTCCAAGGAGCGTTCACTGATGAGTCTGTGTTGCTCGTTGGCGGAGAGCTGAGCTCGTTTGCCGCGTACCAGTTGGGTCTCAGATTGCGTGACCAAACGGCCGGCGAGTTGCAGGAACTGCTCGGCGTTCTCGGAGCTCGCATCGCACAGAGCGTCGAATCCAAAGTAGTAGGGCACGCGCCAATGATGAAGCAGGTGCACTCGTGCGCCGTCCATCAAGCTCGCGTCGACGGTGATCGGCTTGTGCGGCTCCAGATCCTCGCCGAACATGTCTAAAGCCAGTTGCGGGGTCCGCTTGCCGAAACGTTGAAGTGCAATCGCGGTAGCGGCAAGCACCAGCTCCGGTGTGCTCCTGTTGGTGGACGAGCTGGCAAGGTAGTCCTGCACACGATCTTGAAGCTCGTGCCGCTGGGATTCGGAGGCTCCAACATAACCCTGGACTACGTCCACCTGCTGTGCGAGTTCGGCCAGCTTCTTGTCGGGTAAGGACGCAGGCTCGGTGGCCAACAGATCACTGAAGTTCGTGAGACTCCGGCGGTTGAAGGCCTCGATCTGCCGCAGGTACCGATTAGACATGTCTTTGGCCATCTTGCGAAATGCTGGCCGAGTCGTCCTGCGTTCGACCGGTTGCATGCGGATCTCGGTCGTCACGCGTAGCTTCTGGACATCAGGGTCGCCCTCCTGGCCAAGGACGCGCGCTGGCTTGAGGGCATCCAGTCGGGTCAGTATCCAGCGTCCGATTCGCATCTCTCGTTGAGTGAGCCAACGTTCGAGCCGTTCATACTGGATGGGATGCAGCGAATGCGCGTCGTCGAACATGGCAAGCGGTGTGACAACTGCGTTTTCGTTCGCCCAGGGAAAACTGATCGCCTTAATCACATCGAAGGGGTGGTAGGCATCGCTAGCTGCGGCTTCTAGGGAGGCCAACGCTGGAGGCACCAAAGCACGGACGACCTTGTAAAGCGCCAGTTCGACTTCGCGGGCCTTTTGCAGGACCGCCGTACCGGTCCTCCCGCCGATGAGTTCCAAGGCCGCTTCGGCGCCAGCTCGTGGAATGATCTCGACTTCGCTCATCGCGACGCCTGAATCACTTAGTTGGCGCAGCCACCGGATCACCGAGCGAGCCTCCAACAGACGTGATGTCAGCGACATGCGTGTCTCTTCGGGGTAGGGAAACTCCCAGAAATCCCGGTATTCCGACTCAAGTGGTACGCGTGCCCCGAGGATCTGAGGGGCCAAGTTGGACAGAACGCCACATTGTGTCAGGGCGTCGGCGAGGGAGCGGTAGGTGCTGGCGTTGCGGTTCCGCAAGAGGCTGTGAACGGTGTCGTACTCAAATAGCCTGGCCAATGTGGTCTTTCCACTTCCGGGAGTACCCGTGACGATCGCGAGCCGGTCATAGAGCGATCCGTCCGTGGCGGGCTGCTTGAAGAAGGTGATGAGGGGCTCTGGAGTGACGACCGCCAAGAACGCCTCGTTATCGGAGAGGTACTCGGTGGCGCGCTTCTCGAACGGGTTGGTCATGATGTTCCTATTCGTGCCGCTGCCGGCGGCGAAACAGGGGTCGCATTGCCGGCACAGGGGGATTCTCGCCGTCCTCTGGCGCGCCGACAGTCTCGGCCCACAGCAATGGCATTGAGTTGTTTGGGGTGTTGTGGTCGAGGATCACCGGCAACGCGCATCCACCGTACCCGAGCTTCATGTCCTGGGTACCGCCAACCTCGGTGTGCTTGGTGTGGATGGAGTGGTCGTAATACTGATCCGCGAGGTCGAGGAATGCGCGATCCTCAGGGTTGTCGGCATTGAGGGGCAGCCAGTCCGGCAGGAGCAGCCCGTATGTCGTCCGTACCTTGGGGGGGAGCCCGGCCTCGGTCAGCACTTGCTGTGCACCCCGCAACCGCTGCGCGAGTTCCTTGCATGCTTTCGCGGTGCCGACGTAGTGATGGATGAAAACCTCGTAGTCGTCCCCGAAGACCCGTCGGCTGAGGGTGGTTTGTGCATTCCTCACCGACGCGGCGAATTTGTACAGCTTCCCTTTCGCCTTCCCAGTCTCGTCGAGGCGGAAGAACGATGTTCCTGTGGCAGCGAAGTCGTCGATTAAATAGACCGCTCGAAACGTAGCCTCCCCGTCGTCAAGCCACTTCTGCAGTTCGTCCAGCAGGTCTGCCCACTTGGCGCTGTCGAGCTGGGTCGACCCAACGACCTGCTCATTGCTGATCAGGCCCACATTCTGGTGACGGATGTAGTCCACGCGCGCCCCATCGCTGAGTCCCAAGAACAGCGTCCGTCGGCGGAGTCGTGCGATCCGCTGTCGTGCCTCTTCGTTGGAGAGCAGCGCGTACCGCGGCACACCCATTTCATCGGCAACGGCGGAGAGGATCTCGGGGTGCACAACATTGGAGTAGAATTGGCTGACGAGCTTCTCCATCTCAGACGGCCCAATGTAGACGAGCCGGTTCATAACGAACTCGTACGCGACTTCCCGCTGGCCAAGCCCGAATTGTTGCAGCCAAGACGCCAAGCTTTCAATGAAGCGGACGCCAGCCTCGAAGTCTCGGTAGCCGTCGTACTTCAGCGCAGCCATGAGCCGGAGCCGCTGGAATTCGACGTGCGCTTTGTCGTCGTCCCAGGCCATGACACTACCAAGGACTCGCAGCCCGAGGTCAGGATTCACTCGTCCTTCTCCAGTCTCATCCGACCAATCCCATCAAGCACGTCCACTGATCTTAGGTAATAGAGCGTTGCGCGTGTGCCACGGATGCCTTCGGGGGCGATGTTCCAGCATTCCGTCAAGTCTTGGCTGACTTGGTCGACAGAAAGCCCCAAGGGAGAGGCAAGGAGGGCGTAGTCATTCCCGGGCCAACGGCCTCGATCGCCGATACGCAATACCGCTGCCGTTTGCACCCTAGCTGCCACCGCATCAACGACGTGCAATTTTGAAGTGCTCGAATCAAGGACGTCGATGGAGTGGCTCGACCGAACGACGCGAACGAGCGGCAACTCAAGCTCATCAACGAGCATCCGCACGTGTTGCCATAGCTTGTCTTTTGAGAGCCCCGCCTCAGGCTCGACCGTCAGCTGGTGGGCTCGCAGTGTGAGCCTCAAGGTGCTGTCATCACGCTGGAGCACGTCGTGGACCATGTCCAGTTGCCCCGACGGCTGGCTCGGCTCATCCAATGGTTCGGTGTCCGCGAGGTCGCGGATCACGGCGCCGTTATAGTAGCCGATCGTCACCAAAGGCCAGAACTCTTCGGGGATAACAGCTCGCAAGTCGGCGCCAGCGGACCGTCCTCGGCCCGTCGCGATCCCAAGCTGGAGTCGACAGTGGAGAATGCGCAGCACCTCGGCCACCAGGTCCTCGCGGGGCAGTTCGAATCGGTCTTGGGTGTCAACAACCGTCCCGTCATAGTCCAGTACGACAGCGCCGAACGGCGTCGAAGTTAGGTCTTCTTCAAACAGCCGGTGTGCGACTTCGATGCTGTCACTCGGACCCGAGTGTGGTTTCGAACTCAAACCTGCCGGCCGCACGCATCGCTTTCGGTCGACAGACGCTTGATGACGGGTTCGCCGATCTGCCTTCCCGACGGTCAGGCTGTAGAGCTTGCGGCCGAATTCAGGTACACCCGGTTGCCCGGGGTCGATACCACGGGCAAAGGACAGTTCTTCGGTTATGTAGAACGCTGCGAGCAGGGAGGCCAGTTGCGCTTCCTCAGGCGAACCGGGAACGTCGATCACGGCGCAGGGCCCATCGCTTGGCAGCAATCTGAGCGTTCGCCGAGCGAGAGATCGATCGCGCGTCGAAGTTAGGGCCAGCACACCGCTGAGCCGACCATTTTTGGCCAGCCAGTGGTGTCTGCCGTGCGCGAACTGGCGGTAGTCCGCCATCTGCACACCGACGATCCCGGCCTCCACGAGCTTCGACTCAAGGTCGACGGCACCCAAACTCGTATCGGCGCCGTGGAGTACGACCAAATGCTGCAGGCCTGTGAGTTGTAGTGCGGCAGCACGCCAGCTGTCGCTGATCTGGCCCTCGATGAGTTGACGCATTTGAGCAACGATCTGTCGCCATCCCTCCGCGTTGCCATTCATCTCCATATAGGCGCGCGTCATGACCGCGCAGAAGGCCAGCAGGGAGTTTGTTGCAAGGAAGCCATCCCTTTTCGACGGCACCGCCAAGTAGTGCAGTCGCATAGTGGGGTCTTCGCCGACAAATCTAGCGAGGGCGCTTGTTCGGCGCATGGTGACGGCATTCACGCCCGCGACTTCAGCACGATTGGCTGCAGTAACGGCAGCGATAACGTCAACGTTGGACCCTCCTGCGCTGAAGATCCAACAATGCGCATCAGCGGTGGGCTCAGCCCGAAATTGATATGGGGTCATTGCCGCGCTGACGCGACCATTAAACGTCTGCTGCAAGCGAGCTAGATGGTGAGCGGCCGAGAATGAGCCGCCGGAGCCGACTGCAATGATCGATTCATCCCTCGACTCTTCTAATCCGAGCAAGATATCAGAGATGTCGGCTTCAACGACCCAGTCAAGGGTGGTTCCTAGCTCCGACATCTCGGTCTTAAACGGGCGCGCCAAGGGTCGACCTTTCCAAAGAAGCGGATAGTTGTTCAGCTTGGCACGAGCCTACTGGTCAGCACCGACAGCGACGGCTGCTGGCTGCGATCCGGACCTACGCGCCCGGCCACGAACGCTGGGTGCCCTCCGTGGGACGCGGCCGCCCACTCTGGCTTCAGGCGACTGGCCGGGGCTCGCCAACGCTGCACTTCGTCGCTCTGGACCTACTGCATACCGCCGCGAAAGACTGTCAAGAGCCGCGCAGGGCGCGTGGTCGCTGCTTGCTGCTGCCTTTGACGGCAAGCGGTAGGGACCATGGCGCGAACTCTCCGCACCCTAGGAGATTTCGGGCCACCCGACTCGTGAGCACGTATGGCGTACCTGTGGCTTGGTATGCCTGTCATGGCGTACAAGAAGCTCACAGCAGAGCAGGCCGCCGAGCAGTTGGCAGAGCGGATCGCGGTGGCCCAGGATCGCATCGAGAGCGCGGTAGCGGCGTTGCAGTCGGGCAAGCAGTGGCGGGACTACCTGAGGCTCCAGTCCAGCCTGCACGGCTATTCGGCAAACAACGTGTGGCTGCTGACGACCCAGCACCACCAGGCTTGGGAGAAGGGCTTGGTGAGCACGCCGTGGCCGACCTGCGTCGCGGGGTTCCAGGCCTGGCGAAGGCTGGGTAGGTCGGTCGACAAGGGTCAGCGGGGCTACCAGATCCTGGCACCGAACCGGCACCGGCAACGCACGGCAGTCGACGCGGACGGCACGAGTCGACCCGTCGGCGCCGAGGAGTCCGTGGCGTCGGGTGAGCGCATCGAGACACGGGAGGTGATCCGCGGATGGCGTATCGAGCACTCGTGGGACGTGGTGCAAACCAGCGGGGACCCGTTACCTGAGCCGCCGACCCCCACGTTGCTGCGTGGTCAGGCGCCGGACGGTCTGTGGGACACCATCACCGCCCAGTTGCGTGACCGCGGGTATGCGGTGCGGTTGGTGCCGTCCGCTGGCGACTTGGACGGTGCGAACGGTCGAGTCACGTGGGCTTCGCGGCTGGTCGAGGTCCGCGCGGACATGGACGAGGCAGCCAGGTGCAAGTCGCTGCTGCACGATCCGTTGACCGCACTAACTGGCTCGCTTCGTGGGGTTCTCGCCCGTGAGCGCGGAGATGACACGCGGGTGG
>NZ_SWMA01000057.1:0-13961 GCF_005222685.1 Segeticoccus rhizosphaerae | reverse complement strand
GCTGGCAACTCCTTCTTGCGTCGTCCCACCGAACACCTCCGTGATCAAGGTGTTGCGACGACCGCTGGAATCCGCCCATTGGAGTGTGGTCACTTTGGAGGACTGGGCTGTAGTCGCCGGCGGGCAGGCGGTGGGCATCCGACACGACGAACGCCACGGACTCGGCCTCGACCTCGAGGACGCCCCGGCTGGTACGCGGGCCGCCTCGATGCGTCCCCTCGAGCGTCGCGGGCTCGAGGTCAGTGCTGCGATCTGAAGCCATGGCGCGATGGGCGCGGGTGGTCACGGAGGTGATGGCCCCGGTCGTGCTCGTGGTGGTTGTCACCTTCGTGGTGGCCATCCACGCGGCGGGGTCGGGGCGCGGACTGCTGCTGGGGGTCGTCGCGATGTTCTTCGCGGCCGGGCTGCCCTACGCCATCTTGCAGGTCGGGATCCGGCGCGGGGTGCTGGGCGACCGGCACCTGACTCAGCGTCACCAGGGACCGGTGATGATGACGATCGGGCTGGTGTCGATCGTGGTCGGGCTATTGGCTCTGTCGTTGCTGGATGCTCCGCGCGCCCTCTTTGCGTTGGTGTGGGGGATCTGTGCCGCGGTGGCTGTCTGCCTCGCCGTGACCTTGCGGTGGAAGATCTCGATCCACACGGCCTGTGCTGGGGGAGTCGTCGCCGCACTGGCCGTGCTCGTCAACCCCTGGCTCCTCGTGGTGGCGCCACTGGTTGTGCTGGTCGCCTGGTCGCGGGTGGTGCTTGGCGATCACACCACGCGCCAAGTCGTGGTTGGCGCGGCCGTGGGCTTTGGCGTGGCGGCCTTGGTGACGTTGGCCCTGAGCTGAGACAAGCGCCGCGGCAGGAGCGAGCGGACGTGTTCATCCGCGACTTTCAGACTGGGTTCCTGGTGCCGCGGATGATGGGGCCAGGGTTTGGGCAGGTCGGAGGTGGGCGGCGCGGTGGCGCATGAAGAGCCAGTAGAGGACGGCGGAGACGATCAGCCCAAGGATCCAGGAGATGTCGGCGCCGCCGAGCTGGGCGACCATGGGGCCGGTGTAGAAGCTGGTGCTCATGAAGGGGATCTCGACGGCGATGGCGGCGAAGTAGGCGACGAGGGCTTCCCAGCTCGCGCGGCCGTAGATGCCGTTCGGTTCGAAGATCTGCCCGATGTCGTACTGCTCTTTGCGGATGAGGTAGAAGTCGACCAGGTTGATGGCGGTCCAAGGGATGACGAAGTAGGCGAGGAAGAGGATGAAGTTCTCGAAGTTCTCCAGGAAGTTGCCTTGGCCCGCGATCGCCAGGATGGTGGAGATGGCGGCGACCGCGATGGTGTAGGCGGCGCGCGTGGTGCGGCTGACGCCGTGTGACTTGGCGGCGGTGGCGATGGTGGTCCATGACATGAAGGCGCCGTAGAGGTTCAGGACGTTCACCGCGATGATGCCGAGGATGATGATGATCTGGAAGAGCCAGTGCACGGGGGAGGGGGAGAGGTCGACGATGAAGGAGACGGATCCGCCGTTGAAGGCTTGGGTGGCGACGGCGACGGCGATGCAGCCGAACCCGATCATCCAGAAGGAGCCGATCGAGCAGCCGGCGTAGCTCCACCAGAAGACGGTGCGGCTGGAGGTGTCCTCGGGTAGGTAGCGGGAGTAGTCGGCCACATAGGGGGCGTAGGTCAGGGTCCAGGTGGCGGCGATGGCGATGCCGAGTCCGAACGCGCCGCCGGAGAAGTGGCCGCCGTTCCAGACGGCTGCGACGTCGTGGTGGACGAAGAGCATGATGGTGAGGTAGACGAAGCCGAGCCCGCTGATCAGGCTGACCCAGCGTTCCACGCTGTGGATCAGGCGGTAGCCGAAGATCGCGACGATGGTGCAGATGGCGGCGATGATGATGATGGTCGGTTTGACCGGGAGGTGGGTCAGCCCGGTCAGTGCCTGGCCGCCGAGCACGCTGCTGCTGGCGAAGAAGCCGATGTACATGAGCAGCACGACGATGATCGGGACCGCGGCGCCGTAGTAGCCGAACTGGGCGCGGCTCTGGATCATCTGCGGGATGCCGAGTTTGGGGCCCTGTACCGAGTGCAGGGCCATGAAGATCGTGCCGGCGGCGACACCGATCAGGGCAGCCAGGATGGCCCAGGGCAGGGACAAGCCGATCACGATCAGCAGAGCGCCGGTGACGATCGCGGTGACCTGCATGTTGGCGGCGAACCAGACGTTGAACAGGCTCTCGGGTTTGCCGTGCCGTTCGTCGGGCGGGATGTAGTCGATGCTTCGGTGTTCGACGGTGAGGGTGCGCTCCTGGCTTGTTGGGCGGGTGCTCATTGCTCTTCCTCCCGTGTCTCAGCGGCGGCGTGTCGCTCGTGCTGTCGGGTCAGCACGGTGATGATCTCGTAGGCGAGGTTGGCTGCGGCTATCCCGGTGATCTCCGCGTGGTCATACGCCGGGGAGACCTCGACGATGTCGGCCCCCACGACGCGGACCCGATCGAGCCCTCGGACCAGGGCGAGCAGCTCACGGCTGGTCAGGCCTCCGGCCTCGGGTGTGCCGGTTCCCGGGGCGAAGGCGGGGTCGAGCACGTCGATGTCGATCGACAGGTAGACCGGTGTGGTCCCGACTCGCTCGAGCAGCTGCTGCAGGGCTGCGTCGACACCGATCCGGTCCAGGTCACGGGAAGCCAGGATGGTGTAGCCGAGGTCGGTGTCATCGGTCAGGTCGCTGGGAGCATAGAGGGAGCCGCGGGTGCCGACGTGGACCGAGCTCCCCTTGACCACCAGGCCCTCTTCTGATGCGCGCCGGAAAGGGGTGCCGTGGGTGTACGGCTCGCCGTAGTAGGTGTTCCAGGTGTCCAGGTGGGCGTCGAAGTGCACCAGCGCCACCGGCCCGTGGACTCGGTGCACCGCGCGCAGGGCAGGTAGGGCGATGGTGTGGTCACCGCCCAGGCTGATGGCGGTCTGCTCAGCGCTGATCAGGGACCCGAGCCCGTTCTCGATCTGCTCGAGGGCCTCGGTGATGTGGAAGGGGTTGCACGGGATGTCGCCGGCGTCGACGACCTGAGCGCCATGGAACGGTTCGCTGTCCAGCGCAGGGTTAAAGGGACGCAGCAGGCGAGAGGCTTGACGGATGTGCGACGGTCCGAAACGAGCTCCGGGGCGGTAGGTGGTGCCGGCGTCGAAGGGGACGCCGACCAGGCTGATGTCGAACCGTGGCACGTCCTCGAGCCGGGGTAGACGGGCAAAGGTCGTATGGCCGGCGAAACGGGGGACCTGAAGGCCGTCGACAGGGCCGACGACTCCGTTGCTGTAGGTCACGCGTGCTTCGTCCATGATCGCTCCTCGACGGGTCGATCCGTGACGCGTACAGCTCGCGCGCACGCGCGGCTCGGCTCCTTCACGATTCAAGCACCGGACGCGGGTATCGCGCCATGGGAAACTCCCTCGGCTCTCGAGCACCGGAGACTTGCGCGGCTGCGAGTGCTGCGTCTGCGTCGACGTGCAACCCGCATCCGGACACGAGCTCGGTCACGACCAGCAATACGCAGCCCACGCGGTGGCCCCTGCTGCTGCCGCCATCACTCCGGAATCGACCCATCGGCTCCAAGTCGTTCGAGTCACTCGCTGACGTCTCCACGCCTCACGAGGCAGGTCACCCGGGCCAGCGTTCCACTCCACCCCAGCGGATGACCGGCAGCGGCGCGCTGACGCACCCGGCTCCACCTCGCGAGGGCATCCACCCATGGAGCTGCACACGGTTTGCACCAGGGTGATGCCGGGTTCCGAAAGTGCCCCGCGCCAGCGGTATTTGGGTCATGACCGAACGAGCAGATCAGCAGGTCCGCGGCTGGTGGGGGCGGCTCCGGTGACGGTGTCGATCCGCCGGATCAGCCTGGGCGCAGGCTATCGCTACCTGATGGCCAGCGTCGCCCGCGGCGACGGCGCGGGCGTGATGTCGTCGCCGTTGACGCGGTACTACGCGGAGTCGGGGACGCCTCCGGGTCGGTTCCTGGGCGCCGGGTTGGCGTGCCTGGCCGGCGGGGCCGGTGTCGTGCCCGGCGCGCAGGTGAGCGAGGAGGCGCTGTTCCGGATGCTCGGGAAGTTGCAGGATCCGGTGACCGGGCAGCAGCTGGGCCGACCCCCGAAAGCGGTGGGCACGGCATACATCGACGGCAAAGGCAGGGTGCGCAAGGCACCTCGACCGGTGGCCGGGTTCGACCTGACGTTCAGCGCGCCCAAGAGCGTGAGCGTGGCGTGGGCGCTCGCGGACCCGGGCACGCAGGCGGTCATCTACCGGGCGCACCTGCGGGCGGTGGAGTTCGTCATCGGGTACGCGGAGCGGGCGGTCTTCTTCTCGCGGTCGGGGCACGCGGGGGTGGTGCAGGAGGACGTGCGCGGGGTGGTCGCGGCTGGGTTTGACCACTGGGACTCGCGGGCGGGGGACCCGCAGCTGCACACCCACGTGGTGGTGATGAACCGCGCGCAGTGCGCCGACGGGGCGTGGCGGACGCTGGACGGGCGGTTGATCTTCAAGGCGACGGTGGCGTTGTCGACGTTGTACAACGCGGTGTTGTCGGACTACCTGACCGGGGCGTTGGGGTGGGGGTGGGAGCCGATGGCGCGGCGGCATTCGGCGGTGCCGAAGTACGAGGTCGCCGGCGTCGACGCGCAGTTGCAGGCGGAGTTCTCGCGGCGGTCGGGCGCGATCGAGGACGCCAAGAACGCCCTGGTCGACGACTTCGTCGCGGCGCACGGGCGGCAGCCCTCGTCGCGGGAAGTGCTGCAGCTGCGGCAGCAAGCGACGATCTCGACCCGGCCGGACAAGGAAGCGCACGCGTTGGGGGAGCAGATGGCGGTATGGCGGGCCCGCGCCGCACGTCTGGTGGGTCTCGACTCGGCCCGGTGGGTATCGCACTTGGCGGGGCGGAACGAGCTGCCGTTGCTGCGCGCCGCCGACCTGACCGACCAGACTCTTGCGGGCGTGGCGGGCGCAGCGTTGGCGCAGGTGGCGGGCAAGCGCGCGACGTTCTCGCGGATGAACGTGCTGGCCGAGGTGCTGCGCCAGCTGCACGGCGCGCGGTTCGCCGACCCCACCGAGCGGCTGGCCGTGGCCGAGCGGGCCACCGACCTGGCGTTGGATCGGGCGGTGCCGGTGGACCCGCCGGAGATCGCGGTCACGCCGGCAGCGCTGCAGCGGGAGGACGGGACCTCCCGGTTCCGGTTCCGCGGCATGGAGGCCTACACCACCCAAGCCACGCTCGATGCCGAGGCGCGGCTGCTCGCGGCCGGCCGGTGCGTGGACGGCCCGGCGATCGACCCGAGCCTGGTGGCCGCCGCAGGGGCGGAGCCCGGAACAGGTGCCGGGCTATCGGTAGGGCAGGTGGCTGCGGTCCGCGCCGTGGTGTCCTCGGGCCGGGAGCTGGACGTGCTGGTCGGTGCCGCCGGAACGGGCAAGAGCACCACCATGGCCGGACTGCGGGCGGTGTGGGAGACAGGGTTCGGGCCGGGGTCGGTGATCGGGCTGGCACCGTCCGCGGCGGCCGCGGAGGTCCTGTCCCAGGTGGTGGGGATCCCAACGGAGAACACCGCGAAGTGGTTGACCGAGAACGCCCGCAACACCGATCGCCGAGCTGAGGTCGAGGCGTTGCAGGCCAAGCTGTGGCGGGCCAGCCCGTCACGACAGACCAAGGCGATGCGAGAACGCATGCATGCCCTGATCGCGGAGGGCCGGGCGTGGTCGCTGCGTCCGGGCCAGCTGGTGATCATCGACGAGGCCTCGATGGCCGCCACCTTCGACCTGGACGCCCTGACGACGCAAGCCCGGGCGGCGGGCGCCAAGGTGCTGCTGGTGGGCGACCCGGCCCAGCTCTCCCCCGTCGGTGCCGGCGGCGCGTTCAAGCTGCTGGTCGGCGACCGGGCGGACGTGCCGGAACTGGTGGACGTGCGCCGCTTCCGGCACGAATGGGAGCGGGACGCCTCGCTGGCCCTGCGCGCCGGCCGAGCCGAAGCCGTCGACGCCTACGACGAGCACGGACGCGTCGCCGGCGGCGACCGTGACGCGATGCTCGACGCACTGTTCAACGCGTGGCGCACCGACATCGACGAGGGCCGGCGGTCGCTGATGATCGCCGGTGACAACCAGACCGTCACCGACCTGAACGCCCGCGCCCGAGCCCACCGAGTCGCCGATGGCCTCGTCACCGAGGAGGGCGTGAGGCTGGCGGACGGATCCGTCGCGGGTGTCGGCGACCTGATCGTCACCCGACGGAACAACCGCTCGCTGTCCACCGGCTCTGGGTGGCTCAAGAACGGCGACACCTGGACCGTCACCCGCATCTGCCGCGGGGGAGGGCTGAAGGTGAAGCGTGGTGACAGCCATCGGGAGGTGTCCCTGCCCGCGGGATACGTCGCGGAAAGCGTGGAACTCGGCTACGCCACCACCGCACACCGGGCGCAAGGACGAACCGTCGCAACAGCGCACGCGTTCGTCGACGTCACGACCGCGCGCGAGCCCCTCTACGTCATGACCTCACGAGGTTGTGAGTCGAACCGCCTCTATGTCGACACCGCCGACCAGCCCGGAACCGAGACTCCCGCGCCCGGATCGGAGCTGACTGCAGTCGAAGTCCTACAGGCCGCCGTCGCCGACACGGAAGCCGAGCAGTCCGCCACCGCGACGATGGCGGAGCACTGGACACAAGCCCACTCCGTAGGCCAGCTGTCGGCCGAATTTCAAGCCATCGTCGCGGACGGAACGACGATGGCCACGGACGCTGCGCGAGAGCTCGAGCGTGCTCGGGCGCTGGCCGGGCGGGCCGAGCTGCTGCGGCAACGTGCCCACAGCCAGCGGGCCGTTGACGTACCCGACTCGGTACAGACCGGCCCGGCGCCAAGCCTCTAGATGGCTCGGGAGCACGCCAGCGTACTCCGCCAAGCGGACTGGCCCGCCCGTGCAAGCGACGAACAGCTTCGGGTAACAGACGACACGGTCAGACCGAGTGGCTGCCGGCAATTGTCCCGTAGAGCGCCCCTGTCCCGGTGAGCGATCCGGACGGCCTATACGGCGACGCTGCCCATCCACGCAGGCCGCTTGGCCCCGTGACCTGATGTTTCCCGTAGGTGGTTCGGCGGATGAGGCCGCGGGCGGTCGCGGTGGCCACGGCGGCGGTGCGAGAGTCAGCGCCGAGCTTGGTGTAGATGTGCGCGAGGTGGGACTTGGTGGTGGCCTGACTGAGGAACAGGCGCTGGCTGATCTGCTGGTTGGAGAGCCCCTCGGATACGAGTTGCAGGATCTCGGTCTCTCGGGGGCTGAGCGTCTCGGCCGGGGCGCGCACGCGGTCCATCAACCGTTGAGCGATGGCGGGCGCTAGTGCGGACTTGCCGCTTGCTGCGGTGCGGACCGCGGCCGCGAGTTCCTGCGGCGGGGCGTCCTTGAGCAAGTAGCCGGTGGCGCCCGCTTCGATGGCGGCCAGGATATCGACGTCGGTGTCGTAGGTGGTCAGGATCAGCACCCGTGGTGCGTCGGGGCGGGCGGTGATGATGGCGGTGGCCTGGGAGCCGCCCATGCCGGTACCGAACTGCAGGTCCATGAGCACGACGTCAACGTCCAGCTCGTGCGCGAGCTGGACGGCCTGCTCGGCGGTGGGCGCCTCGGCCACGACCTGAAAATCAGGTTCGGCTTCCAGGACGGCGCGCAGGCCGGCGCGCACGACTGGGTGGTCGTCGGCGAGCAACAGCCGAACGGTGACCGGATTCATGGCGTGGCTTCTTGGGTGTCATGGGCTCGGCAGCAGAGGGTGACGGCGACGGCGGTGCCCTGCCCGGGGGCGGACTCCACAGCCAGAGTCCCGTGCAGGGCGCGGGCACGGGCGCGCATCGCCGCCAGGCCGAATCCGGCCCCGTCTGGTCCCTGCCCCGGGGTTACGACGAGGTCGGGATCGAACCCGGTGCCGTCATCGACGACGTCGAGGGCGACTTCGGTGTCCATGTAGCTCAGGGTCAGCTCGGCGCGCGTCGCGTGCCCGTGTTGGACGGTGTTGGCCAGGGCGGACTGGGCGATGCGCAGCAGCGCGATCTCTTGTGCGGGAGGCAACTCTGCTGGGATACCGGAGATGTGCGCCTGCACAGCCAGGCCGGAGGCGTCGGCAGTGCTGGCGCACAACTGCTTCAAGGCGGCGGGTAAGGACCCCGCCGTCTCCAGGCCTGGGGGGGTCCAGTCGCGGACGAAGCGCCGCGCCTCGGCGAGGTTGTCTACTGCGGCCTGGCGGGCCTGCTGGACGTGACCCAGCGCGGCCTCGGACCGGTCGGGGAGCGCGTGTTCGGCGGCACGCAGCAGCAGCTGGATGCTGGACAGGCCCTGGGCGAGAGTGTCGTGGATCTCGCGGGCGAGGCGTTCGCGTTCGGCCAGGACCCCGCCGGCGTGCTCGGCAGCGGCCAGGTCGGCGCGAGCGGCGGTGAGCTCCTCGATCAGGCGCTGGCGGGCCTCACTTTCCCGGTACAGCGCCTGATAGCCGAGCACGGTAGCCACCGCGACGGCAGCGCCCAGAATCGGGCCGACGAACATCGCCGCACTGAACTCGTGCTGGTGCCAACCGAAGACGGCGATCGCTGCGGCGGTGGTGATCGCGACCGCGACCAGTCCCCACCGCGTGGGCAGCAGGTGGAGCTGGACGAAGAACAGCGGGAAGGCCAACCAGATGCCGTCCGGAGTCAAGAACAGCAGCACCAGCCAGACCACGACGACCACCGCCAGCCACGTCGCCGCGGCAGCGGCGCAGCGGCGCACCAGCGGCAGGGCCGGACCGGCGGCGTAGGTGGCGGCCAGCAGCACGGCGACCGCAACGACGGCGCCAGCCTGCGAGGAGCCCTCGGTCACGGCCCGGGCCACAGCCAGCGCCAGCAACGCAGCCACCAGCAGGTGCAGCAGGCCGCCCAGCACACGCAGCACCGGAGTCAGGGAGTGAGGGTTCACAAGCCACCAGCCTAAGCCGCCACCACAACGGGCGGCACCGGCCAAAAGGTGTAGCGCGCCATGCACCCAATGGCTTCAGCGAACCAGTCTGCGGTGCGATGTGACCGACCCCCGCTGCGGCGAGGCTGGGTACTACCGCCGGGCACTGCGTCCGGCACCATTGCCAAAGGAAGGCTGAACCTTGTTCGTCGCCTGGAAAGACCTCCGGTTCGCCAAGGGCCGCTTCGCCCTGATGGGCACCGTCGTCGTACTGATCACCATCTTGGTCGGACTGGTCTCCGGCCTGACCGCAGGCCTGGCGAAGGACAGCACCTCGGCCATCACCAACCTGCCCGCCGACCACCTCGTCTTCTCCGCTCCCGCCGCCGGCGGGGACCCCTCGTTCACCACCTCCAGTGTGGACGAAGACACGGCAACGGCCTGGGCGAAAGTGCCCGGCATTACCAGCGCCGACCCGCTGGGCATCACCACCACCCGCGCCGAAGCCGACGACCGGACCGCCAGCGTGTCCGCGTTCGGGGTCGAACCCGGCTCCCGCCTAGCACCTTCTGCCGGACAGCTCCAGCACGGCACCGCCGTGCTGTCCACCGGCGCAGCGGCCGACCTACACGTCCGGCCCGGAGACCGCATCACACTGGCCGGGCAGCACCTGCGGGTGACCGCTGTCTCCGGTGACGCCTCCTACAGCCACACCCCGGTGATCTGGACCAGCCTGGCCGACTTCCAACACCTCACCGGCGGACCCGGTGACAGCGACACCCACGCCACCGTTGTCGCCCTGACAACCAGCTCTACCGCGGACCTGGCCGCCGCCGACACCCAACTCGGCACCCGCACGGTCAGCCGCGATGACGCCCTGTCCGCGATCGGCTCCTTCACCTCCGAGAACGGCTCTTTGCAGCTGATGCGTGGGTTCCTCTTCGCCATCTCCGCGCTGGTGATCGGCGCCTTCTTCACCGTCTGGACCATCCAGCGCAGCGGCGACATCGCCGTCCTGAAAGCACTCGGCGCCTCCACCCGCTACCTGCTACGCGACGCCCTCGGTCAGGCCGTGGTCCTGCTCGCCCTCGGCACCGCAACCGGCACGGCGATCGCCGCCGGTGTCGGCGCCGCGATTGGTGCCACTGGGGCGGCCGTGCCGTTCGTCCTGGACCTAAACACAGTGGCCGTCCCCGCGCTGATCATGATCGCCCTCGGCGCCGTCGGCGCCGCCCTGTCCATCCGCCGCATCACCTCCGTCGACCCACTGACTGCCCTAGGGAGCGCCCGATGAGCCTGCACCTGACCAACATCACCCTGACCTACCCCGACGGTGCGACCCGCCTGACCGCACTGGACGACGTCACCCTGCACGTGCCGGCCGGCACCATCGCAGCCCTCGTCGGCCCGTCGGGCTCTGGCAAGTCCAGCCTCCTGGCGGTCGCCGCCACCCTGATCACCCCCGACACCGGGCGCGTCGTCATCGCCGGCACCGACACCGCCGAGATGACCCGCGCCCAGCTGACCACGCTGCGCCGCACCCGGATCGGCACGATCTTCCAGCAACCCAACTTGCTGCCGTCGCTGACCGCCGCCGAACAGCTCCAAGTGATGGCCCACCTTGACGGTCGCTCCCCGCGCGCGGCACGAGCCCGGGCCTTGGAGCTCCTGGACGCGGTCGGCCTCACCGGCCAAGCGGACCGTCGGCCCCACCAGCTCTCCGGTGGACAGCAACAGCGCATCAACATCGCCCGCGCGCTGATGAACGACCCTGCGGTGCTCCTGGTCGATGAGCCCACCAGCGCGTTGGACCACGAACGCGGCACCGCGATCCTGGACCTGATCACCACCCTGACCCACCAGCAGGCCACCGCCACCGTCCTGGTCACCCACGACCGCTCCCACCTGACCGCCGTTGACCAGATCGCCGAGGTCAACGACGGACGACTCGACAGCCCCGCCCTGGCCGGACACCGCTAACAGCGGCTACTCCATCCGCGCAGCATCTCTCGGCCCAGCGGTGCATGTCCATCCGGCGCATTCGCCAGGGTGGACGTACACGAGCCGACGCGGCCAGACCACACCACCCACCACCGCCCAGGAGGCACACCATGGAAACCGCACTCAACGTTCTGCACGTGCTCACCGCCGTCTTCATCATCGGCCCGATGGCCATCTTGCCGATGACCGCGATGCAGGCACTGCGGTCCGGGCACGAGACCCACGTCATCGCGCTGGCCCGGTCCACCGCCATCCTCAGCTGGGCCTCGCTCCTCGTCGCGGTCCTCGGCTTCGGAGTGCTGGGCATGAGTGACCCGAAGTACGACCTGTCGGTCACCACGCCGTGGGTCCTGATCTCCCTGGTCCTGTACCTGCTCGCCCTGGCCGTCAGCCTGCTGGTCGTTGCCCCCACCCTGCGCCGAGCCGGTGCGCACATGAACACCGCCGACGCGGCCACAACGACCCGAATCGGCTACGGTCGCGTCGCAGCGTCCTCCGGGATCGTTTCCCTGCTGCTTGTCGCGGTGGTCGTCCTCATGGTCTGGAAGCCCTGATACAACCGAGGAGCCCAGCCCGGGCAGCTCGCCTGATTCGGCGGAGGATCCTCAAGCGGACGGCCGCGAGGAGCGCTGTCAACCCAGGAGCGGTTAGCTCGATACGGTCGATCAAGACGGCTTGATGTGGGAGGTCCAGCGGTGCCAGGAGGAGCAGATCCGGTGGTACGCAGCGCGGAGCCGGACGACGTTGAAGCGATCACGCGGTTCGGCGAGGTGGTGATTCGGCCGCACTATGCACCGCTGATCGGCGCGGCGGCCGCCGATGCGCAGGTGCGCGACTGGTGGAACGAATCCCATGTCCGGGAAGCCGTGACCAACGGGTTGGTCGTCATCGCGGAGGCCGGCGGAAAGGTCGTCGGCGTGGCCCAGCGCGGCCAACAGGGATCCGACCACGTGATCTACAAGCTCTACGTGCACCCGGAGCACCGCCGGCGCGGATTCGGTCCACAACTCATCGCCGCGCTCATCCAGCAGCTGCCCCCCGACGCCGGTCGGCTGCACATCGAGCATTTCGCCGGCAACGAGCACGCCGGCACCTTTTACGAACGCGAGGGGTTCATGGTCGAACGCGTCGACCCAAGTGCGACCGGCAACGCGGCGCTCGATGTGGTCTGGCGTGTCCGCGACGTCAGCCCATCCCAGTAGGCCAAGGCTGCTGGCTGAGGTGGGTGGTGACGCCGCTTGGCGGCGCCCTTGGTGGTCCGGCGCCACCGCTCGTTTGCCTGGCGCCTGACCACCAGGTCATCGCCAGTAGCGGATCGGCGGATTCTGGCGGTGGTCGCAACACAGCCGCATCTGCGAATCTGATCGCTCGCTGGTGTCAGGGTAGCGCGGGGTCGGTGGCGGGCGCTTGTACGGGCCGTCTGCCCACGCCTCAAGAGCGCTGCGCGTCCCTGTGGGACCGGCCTGCGGCCGGCTCTTGGCCCGCGGGTCCCTGCGGCCCTGAGGACAGGGAAACTGCGGGCAGGGCGAAGCCCTGCCCTCGTGCACGCGCACGCCACCTCACGCTCGAAGGGCGGTGCCACGCGGGAGCTATGCGGCGGGTAGCAGCAGGTGGCTGATCAGCTCGTCGGGCTTGGCGTAGTCGTAGCGTTTGCGGGGCCGGTCGTTCAGCTCGGCGGCGACCCGGTCCAGGTCCGCCTGGGAGTGCACGGACAGGTCGCTGCCCTTGGGGAAGTACTGTCGCAGCAGCCCGTTGGTGTTTTCGTTGGTGCCACGCTGCCATGGGGAGTGCGGGTCGGCGAAGAAGATCGCGATGTCGGCGGCCGCCTTCACCTGTTGCCAGTCGCGCATCTCCGGGCCCTGGTCCCAGGTCAGTGAGCGGCGCACCGCTTCGGGCAGGGTCTGGAGCTTCGCGGTCAGCGCGGGTGCGACCAGCTCGGGGGTGTACCCGCGCGGCAGGTGCAGCAGCATGGTGTAGCCGGTGGAGCGTTCCACCAGGGTGCCGATCGCGGTCTGGTTGCGCTTGCCGATGATCAGGTCACCTTCCCAATGTCCAGGCACGACACGGTCTTTGACCTCCGCCGGGCGCTGGCTGATGTTGACCATGTTCGGGATCCGGTTCTTGCGCTGCCCCACCTTGCGGGACGGCCTGCGCAGCGTCCGCCCGGTGCGCAACGACCTGGTCTGCTCACGCTTCAGCGCACCACGAGAGGTCACATACAGCGACTGGTAGATGGTCTCGGTGCACACCCACATCGCCGGCTCGTCGGGAAACTCCCGCCGCAGCCTGCCGGCGACCTGCTCGGGCGAGTACCGCTTGCCCAGATACTCCTGCACCACCCCACGCAACCGCGGGTTCGTGGCCAGCTTGCCCGGCTTGGGACGCTCCGCCCGTACCCACGCCGCGGCATGAGCGGAGGTGGCCCGGTAACGGCCCGGCGCCTCGGCGTTCCGGGACAACTCCCGCGAGACCGTCGAGGGTGAGCGCCCGATCCGCGCGGCGATCTGTCGCATCGACTCACCCCGCGCTCGACCCAGCGCAATCTCCTCCCGCTCGGCGAACGACAGGTAGCGACCCTGCAGGTCTCGGCCACGCCGGGGCCGGACCCCGCCAGTCGCCCGCAGCCACTTGCGCCCCTTGCCCCGGTAGGTGCCCACCGCGGCCGCCGCGTCGGTGATGAACCCGCCATCAGCCATCACCTGCCAGAACCGCTGGCACACATCCGCAACCATGTACTCCGAAAACAGCATCCTCCAACACCTCATTCCCATCGGTGTTGCGACCACCGCTCGAACCCGCGGATCGGCTTGCGGACGCGGTCACGTCGCACGTGTGCCGTATAGAAGACGCCAGCGGACACCTCATCGCGGGCAACCGGTGACAACGCCTGCCGCAGTTCTCGTCGCCGGTGATGGTTGGGTCTGTACGGAAATCGGTGTAACCGGCATTTCTCTATAGGTTCTCCGCGACCGGCATGCGGTCGGCGAAGGTGACAGCGAAGGCGTTCAGTGCTGGCTTCCACCTTGTAGC
>NZ_SWMA01000056.1:0-14813 GCF_005222685.1 Segeticoccus rhizosphaerae | reverse complement strand
TGATCGCCTGATCCGCCACATACTCCTCGAACGTGAGGAACGGCTCGATCTGCTCCAACGCCCGCAACACCCGGTCGGCCTTGCGCACCGGCACCTTCCCCGCCGCGACCGCGTCCGCCAACGGCCGGTGCTTGTCCAACCGGCACGCCACCGCGACCCGCACCGCCTGATGCGCGCCCGCCGGGTCCAGGCTCGCGCTGTGCGACGCCACGTAGTCCGCCCCCGACGAATGGCCCTCTGCATCCGGCGTGTTGCGCCCGACCGCGTCACCCACCACCGCGACCATGACCCGCTCCACGTCCCGGCGCACCGAGTCCAACCCCTCCAGGACCGCCCCCAGCTCGTCCTCCTGCAACCGCCACGACTCCTGCTCCGCCGCCCGCGCCAACGCAGTGGCCGCTGCCTGCACGCCACCCAGCACCGGCCGACCCCCCGCGTCCCCGCCGTCACCTGCCACCCCGTCGCGCAGGCCGGACCCACCCGCAGCCGCGGCCACCGGCACCGTGGGCTGCTGCGGGAACTCCTCCGCGGCGAACTGGAATTCGAACATGCATCCATGTTAGCCGACCCCGCCGACAGACGAAAGAGTGATCAACAACGAATCGCCATATCTCACAAACTAATTCGCGCCCTACTTATCCACATCCTCTCCCGGTCACGTCACGTCATCCACAGCCCGCATGCCGGGAAGCGAGATCGGTCGAAGGCCTCGCCCGGTCTCCCATGGCCCGCAGCCGGCTGTCGCGAGACAGGTCCACCCACTAGAGTCACCTTCGTAATCGCGGCCCGACGGGCTTCCGCCACAGGACACGCACCCACCAGCACGAGACACTTCGTGCTGCCTGGGGTTCTGACCTGTGACGCTGTACCGGCAATCGGTCCGCGGCTTCTCCGCCGTCGAGCACCACTTCGCCGACCTCATCGCCGAGCAGATGCAGATCCGGACCGGTCATGGAGGCCTACCTCCGGGCTCGGCTCGACGACGGCTACAGCGCGCGTATGGCGGCCGGTTACTGCTGGCCGTGGAGCGATCCGCGTCCCGACGGCACGCTGGTGCCCGACGTGCAGATCGACGGCTGGTCCCGACCGTGGAACCTCAAGGGAGATAGGTCGATCGGTGGCGCTCCTGCTGCCGCGCTGTGGGCCACCGATCCCGCCGGATTCGGCCAGGTCGGCTGTGTGTACACGGCCCAGGGCTTCGAATACGACTACGCCGGAGTGGTCCTCGGCCCAGACCTGGTGTGGCGCGAGGGCCGCTGGCTGCCGGTGCGCCGGGCCAACATGGATCCCGACTTCCGCAACACGACGAAGGTCGGCGAGAAGGACTTCGACCGACTGATCCGCAACGTCTACAAGGTGCTGTTGACCCGTGGCATGCGTGGTGTCGCGCTCTATTCGGCCGACGCACCGACCCGTGACCACCTGCGCGAACTCGCCCGGGTCAGCGCCCCTTCGCGCCCGGAGTGACGACCGCGCGGTGTCCGCTGGCTCAGGGGAGCTGGGCGGCCAGCCGCAGCACCCTGGTGGTCTGGGCGTCGTTGAAGTTGTCATCGGACAACAGGACCACCTCGGAGAGCGGGCCGTGACCTGCCCGGAGCTCGGGGTGGCCGCTGAGGTGCGTGATGGCCATCGCCTCGTAGTTGTCCATCAACGGGTTCGTCTGTGCCTCCTTGGCTTTCGCGCCGAGATCGGGACAGGAGGTGACGTCCGCGACCTCCTGCTTCGGTGCGACCAGGTCCGGCGAGTCACCCAGGTCGGCCACCTCGCTGACGTCAGCTGCGGCGCTGAGGTACGGCGCGGCATACAGGCGAATCGTGTTGCCGTCCGTGGGGTTCCACGCGGCCTCCATCACGAGCAGGGAGTCCCGTCCGTAGCTGCTCACCTCGGAGATCCGCATGCCCGGGTCGAGCTGGTAGCCCACCTGCTTGGCGAGGTGGTAGCCGCTCGCACCTCGTTCGTAGACGAGGACCCGGCGGAACGTGTCGTCGCCGGACCGGGAGACGTCGCCGGACAGGGTGCCCTCCATCGCTGCGTAGATCCGGCTGCCGTCACGCGAGACGCTCAGGCCCTCCAGCGTGGCGTTGTCGGTCGCCTGGCCCTCGGGCGCCACGCGGAACCGGGCCGGCACCGGCAGCTGCCCGACCTCCACGCCATCGCGGCCGAAGATGTGGATCGACGGTTCCACCTCGCTGCTCACGACGTACTGTCCGGTCGGCAATACCGCGAGCCCCTCGGCGTCGAAACTGCTCCCGTCGTATGGCGTGCCGTCCGCGTGGCGCAAGAGGAGCGTCCCGCTGACCGTCGGGTCCCCGGGCCCGGCGACGTCCCGCAGGAACCACATCCGGGTCGGCTGGTCGCCCGAGTGGTCCTCGATCGCCGCCCAGGCGTGTCGGCGCACGTCCCGCGCGAGGGCTGAGAGACCACCGACCTCGACACCCTGCACCTCCTGCTTGTCCAGCGCGTCGCTGAACCCCAGTGCCCATCCCCGCGGGGGGCAGGTCGCGGAGGCGGTGGTCGCGGAGGCCGTTGACGCGCCCACGACGACAGCCGGCTGCTGCCCGGTGCCCGCCAGGCCGACAGCGGTCGGTGCCGCAGCGGCTCCCGACGCCGCGCCCAGGCCGGCGACGCCGACTCCGAGCGTCAGGGCGAGGACCGCGGAACGGGCACGGTGCGGGTGACGTGGCAGGGCGTGCATCTCGACCTCCATGGCGTGACCATGGTCCGGCCAGTCACCGGGCCACCCGTCAGTGTGCCACCGATGCCGGCTCGCGCAACGGCTCAGTCGCCGGAGGGTGCCGCCGGCACGATCTCGCAGTCGGAGCTGGGCACCACCAGGCCCTCGTGCCCGTCGTCGAACCGGACGACGTAGGGAGGACCACCGTCAGCCCCCCTCACCTCGATGATCTCGCCTTCCTTGGTGGGCTCGCCCACCTGCCGGCCGTGGATCCGTAGACGCTCTCCGGGGCTCGCGCGCATACCTCTCACCTCCGCAACCTCCAGCGTAGGCGCGACGAGCGCGCCGCGCACCACCTCCGGAGCCCCGGTCTGACGCCAGGCACGCCGAGCGCCGACCACCGCACCAGCCCCGGACCGGGCTCGCCTCGCGACGTGTCACCCCTCGCGGGTAGCCTGCGGCCAGTCAGCCAGGGGAGGCACCCAGTGGGAGTCCACGTCACCAGCACGAGCTACGGCAGGCCCGCCCTCCGGGCACTGCACGACCTGGTCGCCGAGGCCAAACGAGGCGACGCGATGGCGCCGGTCACGGTCCTCGTCCCCACCAACGTCGCGGGCATCGTCGCGCGTCGCCACCTCGCCCGCGGAGTCGACGGCCGCGCCGGTGTCGCGGGCCTCTTCGTCACCACGCTCCCCCGCCTCGCCGAGCAGCTGGCCGCCCCGGCGCTGACCGCGCAGCAGCGCCGTCCCGCCACCCGGCCGGTGACCGCCGCCGCGATCCGCACCCGCCTTGACACGCACCCGGGCATCTTCGAGCCAGTCGCGGGCCACCCCGCCACGGCTCAGGCCATCGCCCTCGCCAGCCGCCGGTTGCGCGACGTCTCGACGGAGGCCCTGACCACGCTCGAGTCGGCTTCTACCCTGGTCAAGGACGTCGTCCGCCTCCATCGCGAGACCACTGCCGACCTCGCCGAGCACTGGTATGACGTGACCGACCTCCTCACGACCGCCACCCGACTGGTCCGCGAGCAGCCGGAACTCACCACATCGCTCGGTCGCCTGGTCCTCTACCTCCCCCAGGAGCTGCACCGGGCCGAGACCGCCCTGGTCGAGGCGCTCGCCGGGCACGGCGACCTGCACGTGATCGCGGGTGTGACCGGGTCTGCGCGTTCCGACCTTGCCGTCAGCTCCACCTGCGAGGCGCTGGGCGTCGAGCTGCCCGAGGCACCCGAAGTCCCCGAGCCCCTCGCCACCCGGGTCGTCAACGCCTCCGACTCCGACGACGAGGTCCGGTGCGTCGTCCGCGAGGTGGTCCGGTCCCTGCGCGATCACCCCGCCCACCGCGTCGCGGTCCTGTATGCCGACCGCTCGCCCTACGCACGCTTGCTGCACGAGCACCTGGGGGCAGCCGGCATCACGACCAACGGGCCCGGAGTCCGGCCGGTCAGCGAGCGCGCCCTGTCGCGGCTGGTCCTCGGGTTGCTCGAGGTGTCCCGTGGCGACTACCGCCGCGGCGACGTCTTCCGCGCCCTCGGGGAGGTGGGTGCGCACGACCTGACCGGCGCGCGGATCAGCGTCTCCCGCTGGGAGCGGGTGTCCCGCGAGGCCGGCGTCGTCGGGGGCGAGCACTGGGACCAGCGGCTGGTCACCTACATGGAGGGGCAGGACCAGCTCATCGCGACCGAGCGCGCCCAGGAGGAGCCCTACGAGCCGCGGATCGAGCGGGCCGAGCGCGAGAAGCAGACCGCCGCCGAGCTGCGCGCGTTCGTGACCGGGCTGCAGCGTGAGTTCGACGAAGCCGGTTCCGTGCAGACCTGGGCCGACCTCGGCACGTGGTGCCTCGACCTGCTGCACACGCTGGTGCCCCTCGAGGACGTGGCGCGGATGCCGGCCGAGGAGCAGTACGCCTCCGGCGTCATCGACCGTGCGCTCGCCGGCCTGGCCGCGCTCGACACCACCGGGACACCGCCCTCGCTCGCCGCGCTCGAGGAGGTGCTGGCCCTCGAGCTGGAGTCGGCGCTGCCGCGGGTCGGGCGGTTCGGCGAGGGGGTGCTGGTCGCACCCATCACCAGCGCGGTCGGGCTCGACCTCGACCTGGTGCACGTCGTGGGCCTGTCGGAGGACCTCTACCCCGGGCGGCTCCACGACGACTCGCTGTTGCCCGACCGCGTCCGCACCCTCACGGGCGGTGAGCTGCCCTCCATCCGGGCCAGCGTCGACCGCGAACACCGCCAGCTGCTGGCCGCTTTCGCGTCGGCGGACACGGTCGTGGCGAGCTTCCCCCGCGGCGACCTGCGACGGCATACCCACCGCCTTCCGAGCCGCTGGCTGCTGCCCTCGATGCGCGCACTCAGCGGCGTCGACAGCTTGCAGGCCACCGAGTGGCAGCGTGCCACCGGCGACTGGCTGTCCACCTCACCGTCCTTCGCCGGCTCGCTGCTCGCCACCGCCTCGCCGAGCACCGAGCAGGAGTGGCGCGCCCGCGCCGCCTCCGCGGGAGTCGACCTCGACGACGCCACCGTCGACAGCGCCCTCGCGATGCGGCGGGCGCGAGCCTCGAGCGAATTCACCCGCTACGACGGCAATCTCGCGGGTCAGGACGGGCTGCCCGACCTGGTCGCCGGCACGGGGTCGGTCTCCCCCACGGCGCTGGAGCGCTATGCCCTCTGCCCGCACGAGTACTTCGTCCAGCGGATGCTGCGGGTGGCACCGTCGGAGGACCCCGAGGAGCAGGTCGAGATCAGCGTGCTCGACATCGGCAACCTGATCCACGAGAGCTTCGACCAGCTGCTGACCGAGTTCGAGGACGACCTGCCCGGGTTCGGGCAGCCGTGGACCGACGAGCAGCGGGCCCGCCTGCAGGAGATCGGTCTGGCGCGGGCGGATGCCTATGAGGCACAAGGCCGCACCGGCCATCCGTTGCTGTGGGCCCGCACCCGCACCAACCTGTTGGCCACCCTCGACTGGATGCTCGCCGACGACGACGCCTGGCGGGCGGACCAGGACGCGCGGGTCGTCGACAGCGAGCTCGCCTTCGGCATGCGCGGGCAGCCCGGGGTCGACGTGCCGGTCGAGGGCGGCACCATCTCGTTCCGTGGCAGCGCCGACAAGGTCGACCAGCGCCGCGACGGCACGCTCCTGGTCACCGACATCAAGACCGGCAGCGCCCGACGGTTCAAGGACCTGTCCGCGGCCAACCCCGTGGCCGGGGGCGAAAAGCTCCAGCTGCCCGTCTACGCGCACGCGGCCCGGGCACGCTACGGCAGCGCGAGCACGCCGGTCGAGGCGATGTACTGGTTCGTCCGCAAGGACGCCGGCACCCGGGTGCAGGTGCCACTCACCGACGAGGTGCAGCAGACGTATGCCGAGACGCTCACCGTGATCGCCGACGCCATGGCGCGCGGAGCCTTCCCGGCTCGGGCGCCGGAGAAGCCCGACTTCGCGTGGGTGCAGTGCCCCTTCTGCAACCCGGACGGCCTCGGCCACTCCGATGTCCGACGACGGTGGGAGGCCAAGCGACTCGCGCCGACCCTGGTCGACTACACCCGCCTGGTCGAGCCGGACGCGATACCGCCCGATGAGCGGCCGATCGACGAGCAGGAGGTGCTGCGATGACCGCCATCCGCGAGCTGACCGACGCAGCGGCGCGAGACGCCATCCGACGCGACACCGGGCGCACCCTCTTCGTCGAGGCCGGGGCCGGCTCCGGCAAGACCACCAGACTGGTCAGCCGCATCCAGACCCTGGTAGTCGACGACGGCGTCCCCATCGACGCGATCGCGGCCGTGACCTTCACCGAGCGGGCCGGCGCCGAGCTGCGCGACCGGCTTCGGGCGCGGCTCGAGAACGCCGCGCACTACGAGCTGGCCAAGCGACCCGACCGTGCGGCGCTCGCCGACAAGGCGCTCGACGGGCTCGACACCGCGGCGATCGGCACCCTGCACTCCTTCGCCCAGCGCATCCTGGCCGAGCACCCCATCGAGGCGGGCATCCCACCACTCGTGGAGGTGCTCGACGAGGTCGCCTCCTCGGTGGCGTTCGAGGCGCGCTGGACCGCCCTGCGCACCGAGCTGCTGGACTCCGACGAGATGGCTCCGACCCTCGAGCTCGCGCTTGCTGTCGGCATCAAGCTGGAGCACGTCCGAGCGCTCATCACCCGGCTCAATGCCGACTGGGACCTGGTCGAGCAACACGTCGTCGCTCCGGGGCAACCGCCCATGGCCTCGGCACCCGATGTGACCGCGTTGCGTGCGGAGGCGGAGCGGCTGGCGTCCATGGCCGATCGGTGCAGCGACCCCGACGACAAGTTCGTGCAGAGGCTCGAGTCGCTGGCCCAGTGGACCGCCGGGCTCGCAACGGCCGGGGACGACACGACCGCCCAGCTCACCGCGCTTCGGGCTGCGGCCGAGCTCAAGTTCAGCTTCGGCCGCAAGGCCAACTGGGGTGGCGCCCTCGACCAGATCAGGTCCGACTGCGAGGAGTGGAAGGCCTCGGCGGCGCGCCTGGTCGGCGCAGTCGTCGAGATGGTGTTGCGCTCGCTGGTGCACTGGTGCGGCATACGCGTCCTTGCCGCTGCACAGGAGCGGCGCGGCGACGGGCGGTTGGAGTTCCACGACCTGCTCGTGCTGACCCGCAACCTGCTGCGCGACGACGCCGAGGTGCGCGCGGCGCTGCAACAGCGTTACCAGCGGCTGCTGCTCGACGAGTTCCAGGACACCGACCCGATCCAGATCGAGATCGCCACCCGGATCGCCGGAGGCGCTGCGGCAACGCAGGACCGGTGGGAGGACGTGGTCGTGCCGCCCGGGTCGCTCTTCGTCGTCGGCGACCCGAAGCAGTCGATCTACCGCTTCCGCCGCGCCGACATCGCGATGTACCTGCGCGCGCAACGGGTGATCGGCGACGAGGTGTCGCTCACCACCAACTTCCGCACCGTTGCGCCGATCCTGCGCTGGGTCAACGAGGTCTTCGGCACGCTGATCCGGGCCGACGCCGAGAAGCAGCCGCACTACCAGCCGCTCGACCTGCACCGCGGCGAGCCGACGGTCGGCGACCCGGTCACCGTGGTGGGCGCGGAGGAGCACCCCGGCAAGGTCGCCGCCGACGAGTTGCGCGAGCTCGAGGCCGACGACGTGGTCCGCGCCATCGTGCGGGCACTCGACGAGGGCTGGACCACGCAGGAGTCGGTGCCGCCCACCACACCGGGCGGCGAGGAGACGACGCGCTGGCGGCCCATGCGCGCCGGCGACATCACGGTGCTGCTGCCTGCGCGCACGTCGCTGCCCTTCCTCGAGGCCGCGCTCGATGCCGCAGGCGTCCTCTACCGCACCGAGTCGAGCTCGCTGGTCTACCACGCCGCCGAGGTGCGCGACCTGTTCGCCGCCGTGCGCGCGATCGCCGACCCGTCCGACGCGTTCGCCCTGGTCACCACCTTGCGCTCGCCGCTCTTCGGCTGCGGTGACGACGACCTGTGGACGTGGAAGCGGGGCGGCGGCGCGTTCCACCTCCTCGCGCCGGCGCCGGACGGGCTGGCCTCGCACCCGGTCGGGCAGGCAGTCGCCTATCTGAAGCGGCTGCACCGCCGTTCGCGCTGGATGACTCCCAGCGAGGTGCTCGGCGCGATCGCGGTCGACCGGCGGATGTTCGAGGTCGCCGTCTTCGGGCCGCGGGCACGCGACAGCTGGCGGCGGCTGCGCTTCGTCATCGACCAGGCCCGTGCCTGGTCGGAGGTCGAGCACGGCGGGTTGCGGTCCTACCTCGCCTGGGCCGCCGCGCAATCGGTCGAGGGTTCGCGCGTCGCCGAGGCGGTGCTGCCCGAGACCGACACCGACTCCGTGCGGATCATGACCGTGCACGCCGCCAAGGGGCTCGAGTTCCCGATGGTCGTGCTGTCCGGTATGACGTCGGCACCCAACCCGGGGCGCGGTGTCCGCTTCTTCTGGAAGGACGACGGGTATGCCGTGGCCCTGGGCAAGGGCCTGGAGACCGACGACTTCCAGGACCAGGTGCCGCTCGACGAGCAGATGGGCTCCTACGAGCGGCTTCGCCTGATGTACGTCGCCGCGACGCGGGCGCGGGACCACCTGGTGGTCTCGCTGCACCGGTCCGGCAAGCGTGACACCAACGCGCGTCAGCTCGCCGACGCAGGGGCAGGGACGGCCGCCGACGCGGTGGGGCTCCCCGATGACGTGGGCGAGTCCGTGCGCACCCGGGAGCGGGTGCCGGTGGCTCCCCCACCAGACTTCGACCGGTGGTTCGCCGAGGTGAGCGCCTCTGCGGAGGCGAGTCGCGTCATACCCGCACAAAGCGCCTCCGGCCTCGAGGGCACCGACCCGGAGGTCGCGTTGGCTGGGGTCGGCCAACCACCCGACGCTCTGGCCGCTGACGATTCGGCGAGCGAGGGCTTCGCGCAGGCGGAGGTGGCCGATGCCTCAGACCTGGACGAGGTGGCCGGCACCGCCAAGGGTGGTCGTGACGTCGAGCTGCCCGCGTGGTCCAAGGGCCGCTACGGGTCGGCGGTGGGTCGGGCTGTCCACGGTGTGCTGCAGGTGGTCGACCTTGCCACGGGCACCGGTCTGGACGACGCGGTGGCGGCCCAGTGCGTCGCCGAGGGGGTCGTCGAGTTCGCCCCGTTGGTCCGCGACCTCGCGCACTCGGCTCTCGAGTCCGACGTCCTGCAGCGCGCGGCAGCCCGACCGCACTGGCGCGAGTCCTACGTCGGCACGGTGCAGCCCGACGGCACGGTGCTCGAGGGCTTCGTCGACCTGATCTATCGCGAGGACGACGGCTCGCTCGTGATCGTCGACTACAAGACCGACGACGTCCCCGATGCCGCGGTGCCCAGCCGGGTCGTCTACTACGCGCCCCAGGTGCGTGCCTACGCGGACATGCTCAGCTGCGCGACCGATGAGCCGCCGGCCCGGACCACTCTGCTGTTCACCCGCCCCGGTTCCGCGACGGCCGTCGACGTCGAGGAAGCCACGCCATAGCCGGCTGCGCCGCTGAAGTCGGCGTGACGATGGTCAGGCCGGGCGGGGCACCCCGGCAAACATCGACAGGGTGAACCAGCGCGGCAGCGCCTGGACGAGGCTACGGGGTCCGGTGACGAGCAGGTCACCGGCGCGCACCGCCGCCGACCAGTCGCGGTCTCCGCGCCAGATGTGGGTGAGGGTGCGCAGGGTGGTGGTGAGCAGGAGGTCGACCCCGAATCCGGGGTCGTCGTCGCAGACGTCGACCGGCCGGACGCGGTCAGCCCGGTCGAGCACCGCCCACCAGCGCGCTCCCGGCCCCGTCAGGTCGGTGAACACGAACTCCACGACGACGCGCCGCGCGGGCAGCTCCTCGAGCTCCACCCGCCGCCGCATGTCCCACAGCAGCAGGTGCGGGTCGAGGTCCTCGTCACCGATCTCGCCGATCCACCGGGTGCCCCAGCGACCGATCGTCTCCAGCACCTCGCCGAGCTCCCTGCCGGCCGCGGTCGGCTCGTAGTCGATGTGGCCGTGGCCGTCTAGTCGCTCGATCAGGCCGGCTCGCTGCAGCTGCCGGAGGCGGGTGGACAGCAGTGCAGGAGAGATCTTGGGGACACCCCGCCGGATCTCGTTGAACCGGCTGCTGCCGGTGACGACCTCCCTCATCACGAGCATGGTCCACCGCTGGTCGAACAGCTCCATCGCCTTGGCGATGGGGCAGAACTGTCCGTAGCCGCCCATGGGTCACCGTCCTTGCTGCCACCACGGTAGAAGGACCAGCCCGGCAGTGTCACTACTGATTCTGAAGCGTGCCGGTACAGATCTGGAACTACCCACCGTGTGCGGGCCGGCGGACGCTGGAAGCCGGGCCCGACCGCGGCCCCAATGCACCGGAGGAAGATCATGAGCACCACCAGCGCACCAGCGACCGTCACCGCGCCGACCATGCAGCAGCAGGCGGGCGCGCTCCTCACCCAGGTGGCCGGGTATGCCGGCTACCGCACCATCGCGATCGGGCTGCGCACCGGCCTGATCCGCGAACTGGCGAACGGCACGGCGACGACGCCGGACGACCTCGCGCAGGCCCTCGGGCTCGATCCGTTCTACGTCTCGGTGTGGTGCCAGGGGGCCGTGGCGAGCGGCGTCGGCGTCCGCGCCGAAGGCCGGCTCGAGCTCGCGCCACACCTGGCCACCCTGTTGCTCGACGACACCTCACCGGCCTACGTCGGTGCGATGTTCGACATCTTCTCCCAGCCGGAGTTCTTCGACCGGTTCGAGAAGGAGCTCCGTGGCACGCGGCTGTGGTGGGACGAGTGCAGTCCCGACATGCTCCGTGCCGTGTCGCGCACGTCCACACCCTTCTACACGCGCCTCGTCCCCGGCGCGCTCGACCAGATACCCGACGTTGCCCGGCGGCTCCGCGACGGCACCACCGTGGCCGACCTCGGGTCGGGACTCGGGCTCGGCCTGCGGCGGCTCGCCGAGCACTACCCGCGGTGCCGCGTTGTCGGCGTCGACGGTGACGCCGCCTCCATCGCGATCGCCCGCCGGGGCATCGACGGCACCGGCCTGGGCGACCGGGTGGACTTCCTGCACAACCCCTTGGAGGAGCTGGACAGCGAGGGTGAGTTCGGCGTCGTGGTGTCCAACCTCGCCATGCACGAGTGCCGCGACATCGACGAGGTCACCCGGCGGGTCCGCCGGTCGCTCGAGCCGGGCGGGTGGTTCTGCATCTCCGACTTCCCCTTCCCCGAGGACGACGAGACGCTGCGCTCCGTGCCGGGACGGATCCTGGCGGCCATCCAGTTCTTCGAGGCCCAGATCGACGACCAGCTGCTGCCCCGACGCACGTATGACGAGCTGCTCACCCGCCATGGCTTCGTCGACCTCGGCCACCTCGAGCTGACGCCGGTGCACGCCGTGACGTTCGCGAGGCGACCGCTCGAGTAGGCGGTCCGTCAGCCGCTCGGGCTCTGCCGGCAGGCGAGAATCACCCGTTCGGCCGATGGTTGCCCCGGCGCGCCGGCTGGCAGGCTTCACGGACTGCCGTCGGCGGGCACCACGACCGGAGAGGACGAAGCGCGCAGCATGTCGGGGAGGGGGCGAGCCAAGTGCTGGGACGCGGTCACGTTCGGCCCTGCCCGTCGACGGCGCTGGATGAGGCGACGCCTTGCCGAGCTGGACCGGCTCGACCACGAGGCGCCGGAGCCTCTCCCGGTCCTACCGCGCACTGTGCGGCCGGCTCGACAGCGACGTTCTGACCACGGCCGCCATCGCAGCCGTGCGATCCTTGTCGTGCCGATCGGGCTGCTGCTCGTCGGCACCCTTGCCGTCGGCACCAAGCACGTGCCGCTGTCCGTCCTCCGCGTCGTGCAACAGGCCGGCGACACCCCGCCGATCCCGACCGACGCGCGTCGCGACCCGCTGGGGACGCCGCCTCCCGCACCTGCCGGCGAGGGCGGGTACCGCTTCATGGCGCACCTGCCTGGCCGACCGGACGTGCCCGTCGCCTACGACCCGTGCCGCCCCATCCACGTGGTGGTCAGCAACGCGTCGGCGCCAGCCGGTGCCGACCGGCTGTTGCGCGAGGCGACCCGCGAGGTGTCCCACGCCACCGGACTCGTCTTCGTCATCGACGGACCGACCGACGAGCTGCCCAGCAAGGAGCGGCCGGAGCAGGACAGGCGGTATGGCGACCGGTGGTCACCGGTGCTCGTGGCCTGGACCACGCCAGCCCAAGATCCGAGGCTGCGCGGGCGAGTCGCCGGTATAGGCGGCAGCACGCGGCAGAAGGGACGCACGAGCCAGCCCCGCTACGTCACGGGCATCGTCTCCCTGGACGGCCCGGCGATACGCCGGATCCTGGCGCGACCGGACGGCCACCAGCAGGCACGGGCGATCGTGATGCATGAGCTCGGTCACTTGGTCGGTCTCGCCCACGTGCCCGACGCGCACCAGTTGATGTACCCGGAGAACAACGGTCGGGTGGCGTTCGGCGACGGAGACCTGCGCGGACTGCACGAGCTCGGACTCGGGAAGTGCTACTTCGACACCTGAGCCAGGATCGCGAAAGAGGCAGGTCTCGCGCCCATTCCGTCGCTACTCAGGTCCGATCGCGGGACTGCTCGGTGAGGAGCGATGGTGCACGTGTGTGCAGTCCCCAGCCCGCGAAGGCCATCAGGATTGCCCCGGGGATGATGCCCGCCACCACGGCCACAACAGCCGCCGATCCCCCGGCGAAGTCGATGACCAGCCCGACCGCACCGGACAACGCGATCGCGGCGCCGAGCACGTGAAAGAAACGCCGCGCGAAGTGCACCGCCAGTTCGAAGAAGTGCGCGCCAACCACCAGCGACACCCAGGCCACTCCCGCCTCCGGTCGGTCGAGCGGACCTGCGAGCAGACGAACCCCGGCAACGATCGCCAGGAACTCCACCGCGACGACGATCCAGTAGCCGCGGCCGAAGACGGGCCCACGCGCCCCGGAAGCGACTGTGTCGAGTGTGGTCCCCGCCCCCGGCACGGCGTCGCCCTCGGTGTCTGTGCCACCAGCTGCAGCGCCCACGGATCGGCGACGGGCCGCGAGCAGCAGTGCCGCCAGCGCCACGACCCCGAGCACTCGCGCCGCCCAGGCGGCGGCTCCCGGGAGGGCCCCTGCGTTCACCTCGACATAGATGAACCCGAAGGCCCCTCCGATGAGCGAACCGATCAGTTGTCCTGGCACTGCCGCCCCCATCCAGTCATCCGCACACCGTCCGGGCGGCGTCCCTGCACGGTAGCCACCGGGAACGCCCTCACACGAATGTTTACCGTGGCAAGCACGTGACCCTCGACGCGCACTGCCGCCCTCCCCGGCAAGTAATCACTTGCTGCGGCAAGCGACCCATTGTTACGTTCTCTCCATGAATGCTGGACGACAGGGCCGCGGTCGAGCCACCGGAGGTTACTTCGGCGCGCTGAGCCGCCGCACCTACATACAACTGGTCACCTTCCGCCGCAACGGGACACCGGTCGGCACGCCGGTGCACCTGGCCGCCCCACCGGACGGCGAGCGGGGCTACTTCCGGACCTGGCACACGACGGGCAAGGCCAAGCGGGTGCGGCACACCAAGAGGGTGGAGCTGGCGCCGTCGACCTTCCGCGGGCGTCCGGTGGGCGAGCCGATCCCGGCAACGGTACGGCTGCTCAAGGGCGTCGAGGCGAAGGTTGCCGCCGACCTGCTCGCGGCACGCCACCCGGTGCTGCACGGCATACTGATCCCGCGCTACCACCGGATGCGTGGGTGGCGCACCCTGCACTACGAGCTGACCCGTCCGAGCGCGTCGGAGGCAGTGAATGAATCGCGCAAGTCCAGCCGGCCGAACGTGCCGAGCGAGACTCCGGATGAGTGATGGTGCCCCCACGCGCCAGCGGCTCCTGCGCGAGGCCATGCGCCTCTTCGGCGAACACGGTTACGCCGCTACCTCCATCGCCATGATCGAGCAGGCGGCCGGCCTGTCGCCGGGGTCCGGCAGCCTCTACAAGCACTTCGCCTCCAAACAGGAGCTGCTCAGCGCCGGGCTGGACCAGCTCCTGCAGGGAACGCCGGAGCTCACCGCGCGCCTCGAGGAGACCGCAAGCCGCTCCCTTCCCCGCCGCCGGGCTGACGCCGAAGCGGCGCTGAACACCATCATGGTGGAGACGGCCAGGGCCGGACTTGCCCGGCTCGACCAGGACCGCGACCTCAACCGCCTGCTCTTCCGTGGGCTCGAGGCCTTCCCCCAACTCATGGCGCGCTTCCGCGACGAGGAGCTCCGCCGAGCACAGGACGCGACTGCCGCGCTCCTGGCTGGGCTGGCCGAGCAAAGCTCACGCCGCACCTCCCGCGGCCAGAACGCGCGGGGCCAGAACCTCCGAAGCCAGGACGCCGGTGGCGGTCACGAGGCGGACTGGGACGCCGTCGCCGTGGTGTTCGTCGGCGCCATCGCGCACTACTGGCTGATGCGGGACGTGTTCGGCGAGCACCCATCCGGCATCGACGAGGACCGGCATGTCGACGCGATCGCTCGCGTCGCCGTTGCGGCCCTGCTCCGCTGAAGACGCGAAACCGACATGCCTGTGTCCCCGCCCGAGTTGGGGCGGGGTGGGGCTGGGAGTTCAGGGTTGCCAGGCGAAGGTGCCGTCGTCGTGGCG
>NZ_SWMA01000055.1:0-15206 GCF_005222685.1 Segeticoccus rhizosphaerae | reverse complement strand
GAGATCACCCATCCAATCTGCCTGGGTGGCCCAGTTTTCGATCGTCGCTATGGCCTCGCTTTCAAGCGTCGTCGACACCACCTCAGCTATTCCGGTATCTCCCGTTAAGTCAGAGCCTGCGGGCAATGGAAGGATGCCTGTGACCGCCCCTTCACCGTCGCTCTATCGTGTCCTGGCCGGATCCGCGCGCGACTTGCATCAGTCTGGATTGCAGAACTCTATATCGCTTCTCCGACCGAGCGAATCCCAGTCGAACGAAGTTTCCGACCATGGCCAGACAGTAGGCAATGGCGGCGACGATTTCCGGCCACTCGACCGGACCATTGAAGCAGACGACGAAGAGCGTGTATGCAGTGACAAATGCCCCGCTGAGGGAATACGGATGAGCCAACGCAAACAAACAGATTTTCAGTTTAGACGGTTTGCGTGCGGTGCCGGCCAATAGAACTGGCCGGGACAGTTGTCGGTATGCAGGTATTACCACATCGTTCGACCTGTCGGGGGCCCCATAATCACGCCCACTGAGTCGGGCAAGCTCGACCTCAAGGTCATTTAGATAGAATCCACGGACTTGGCTGGTAGCGTCTTGGACGACAAGGGCAGTGAATAGTCCGACGATCACGAGAGGCATGGTGAGCCGCACGGCAGCCGACACCGTACCCGGGGCTGTACCCAGCAGCACGGCCACCGTAGTAGCAGCGTACGTGATCCCGACGGTCGCTATTGCGAAAGATACGGCCGGGGTCGTCTGGTCGGCTGATCTTTCCAGTGCGTAGACTGACCACAATCTCTCGGCTCGGTCATGCTCGTCTCCTTCAACGGGGAACGCCATACATGGGAGTCTGCCAACTCTTGGCCGTCTCGACACGGCCCTCCGCCAAGTTCGTCCGCCAGCCAGGGCGAGACTTCTCACGCTCTCGGCCAACTAACGATAACGCGACACACCCAGATGCGGGAGCGGATTGCGCGTCACACCGCCGCGTTGGTGGGCGCCATCTCCTCGCTCATCTCCGCCCATTTCGAGTCATGGGTGTCCCGACCTCCCCGATGGACGGCCTCGGCAGCGCGTCGGGGCGAAGGTCGGAGTCCGTCGGGGCATGGGAAGGATCCACTGCCGTGCACAAGGCGGTTTACGTGCCGTCGTCGTCTCCGCTGCCGGCTGCGTCGGAGGGATTGATGTGCAGGTGCCACAGCGGCAAGCGGTCGGACTTCAGGTCGGTGGGAACCAGACGTGGGAGGGTGCCTGGTTCGAGGTCGATGCTGAGCCCGGTGGTGCCTTCCTCGAGTGAGGTGATGCCGGAGTAAAACATCCGTGTGTACAGCTCGCTGAGCCATCCGATAATGGAGAAGCCCTGCTCCTCGAGCACTTCGTCGGGAGCCATGGTGAACACCATCTCCCACATGCCGTCGCCGGCCTCCCGCAGGGCCTCCTCACAGGGCCACCGCGCGTGCTGGACCAGGAACCAGACCAACGCCTTCTCGCGCTCGTCGAGCATCTCCTTGCCGCCGGCGAACAACCGCACGTTGGCCACGACCAGGGACATCTGTCGGCCCTCCTTGTCGTCGCCGGCCCCGAGGTTCGATTCCTCTGCGCTTGCTTCGTGCAGCGCTTCCTCCATGGTCATTCGGAACTCGAGCGGTGGGACCAGGCCGAGTGCGCGGTCGTCGAGCAGCGAACACATGTGGTTGCGCTTGAAGGCCGTCTCGAGTCCGATCTCGATGTGGTCACCGACGCGTGCAAAGTCATCTATCGGGACAAGAGTCCACATGCCCATCGCGGCCCAATGGATGGCCACGTAGAGAGGGCAGTCATTCAACTTGGCGTAGCGTCGCAGTCGGGCGACTTCAGAGAGCCGGAGCTTCGCGATCCGCGGATAGTCGTCGTTTGCGGCCTTGACCTCAACGAGGATGCTCGCGCCCGACAACAAGGTGAGGCGCCAGTCAGGCACCTTCACCTCGTCCTCGTAGAACAGGGTTCCCGAGTCTTCCTGCTTCACGAGTTTGCACCCGTCGAGGTCGGCAGCGATTAGACCGAAGAGCTGGTCGCTCAGCCAGCCCCTAACGCGCGAGGGGGTATCCAAGGAATCGCGCAGCCCGGCTTCGAACTGCGCGACGGTCGTCGCGACTCGGGCGGGGTCAGACACGAGCCGCTGCTCACCGGGCACTGGGACATCGACAGCGGCGTGGAAGTTGAGCGTTTCGATCTGACCGGGGCGCCTGGCAAGCTTCTTCACCCTGTCGAGGTTAACTAGCCGCCGCTCGCGCATACCCCGACGCGCTCAGGAACGTGCGACGCTCCTATGCTTCGTCAAGCAGTTGCGGCCGTATTTTCGAGTAGGCGGTAGAGGTCGCGGGCGACGTAGCGAGCAAGGCAGCGTTTGATCTCTCGGCCGGTCTTGCCTTCGGCGGTACGACGGGCGACGTAGTCGCGGGTGGCTGACTGGTACTGGATCCGGCTCTGGACCACGGTGTGCAGTGCGTTGTTGAGCTGGCGGTCGCCGTAGGGGTTGAGCCGATAACGGGTGGTGACTTGGCCGCTGTTGGCCGGGATCGGTGCCACGCCGGCGAGCATCGCGAAGGCGGCCTCGGAGTGGATACGGCCGGGGTGGGACCAGGCGCACAACACCGTCGCGGCCACGATCGGTCCGACGCCGAACTCCTCGAGCAGGTCAGGTCGCCAGCCGCGGATGATGGCCACCATCGCCTTCTGCAGCTCTCGTGCCTCTTTCAGCATCGCGTGGGCACGACGGGCCAAGGTCCGCAGCGCCACCACGGTGCTGGTCGTCTCGGTGTCCCAGGAGGCGTGCACTCGCAGGTTCGCGGCCGTGTTGAGCATCGCGGCGAGCTTCTGGCCGCGGAACCTGAGTCGAAGGGGTTCGGGTGCTGCGATGACCAGGCTGAATACCTGCTGCTGGGCCTCGGTGGAGGCATTGATCGCGGAGCGGCGAGCAGCCAACAGCACCGAGAGTGCTTGACGTTCGCCTCCGGTCCGGGGTGTCCCCAACCGTGGTCGAGCCATCGCTTCACGCGCAGCGCGGATCGCATCGAGCGGATCGGACTTCGCGCCGTTGCGACGCGCGGACCGCTTCGGGCGATCCAACTCGATGACGATCTCCGATGATTCCAGCAGGTGACGGCTCAGACCGGCGCCGTGGCCACCGGTTCCCTCGATCGCCCAAGCCCGCAACATCGCGTGGTTGTTGGCGAACTCCACCAGCTCGGAATAGCCCTCGGCTGTCGCCTCGACGGTGATCTCGGCCAGGACACCACCCGTGGCAGCATCGACCACGGCTGCGGAGTGGGTATGGACGTGGGTGTCGACGCCGATGACGACATCGACCACCTCGCGCAGATCGGTCAGACTGTTCATGCGTTCTCTCCTTCGCCGGACGGGACGTGGTTCCGGTCCGGGACGGAGGCTCGGCAGGACTGTGATGAGACACGCCCGGCGCCGCTTACGCCAGGTGGTCAAGCTCCTGATCAGGCCAGCTCCTCCAACCGGGCCGGGGCCGGTGACCGGGAGCGGACAGGTCGCAACAAAGGCACGAAGGCCAGTCTTTTCGGGGGTCACACTCGCGGTCACCAACCACAGCCCAGCACCTTCAGGCTGCGTTGACGATCCTCACAGTCTTATCGCCGCGTAGCGCGCTGATGCCTCGGTCCGGCGGCTTCTCGGCTCCGCGTTCGTGCCTGGCTGGGCTACGAGCCGGACAGCGCGAGGAGTGGAGTGTCTTGCGTTGACATCCCCGACGATCAGGGGGTGCGTTAGATGCGGCCGAGGAGGTTCTCGGCGACGTGGTTGAGGTGGGCCCGCATGGTGCGTTCGGCTTCTTGGGGGTCGCGGTCGACGAGGGCGGCGACGATGGCTTCGTGTTCCTGGTGGTAGCAGGCGCGTCGTTCGGGGGTTGATGTACGCCGTTTGAGGGTGCCCCATACAGGGAGGGTGCGTGCGGTGTTCATGACATCGAACATGCTGAGCAGGAGGCCGTTGTGTGCCGCGTGGGCGATGGCTCGGTGCAGTTTGGCGTCCCAGTGCTCGAAGTCCTCGAAGGTGTTGCTGGTCCCGCCCGCTTGGAGGTGTTTCACGATCTGGTCGAGGTCGGCCTGGGTGGCCAGCCGTGCGGCCAGCATCGCGACGGGGGGTTCGATGACGACGCGTACTTGCATGATTTCCACGGGGCTGGTGTCTGGTGGCGCGGCGTCGGCGCCGGTGCGGGCGGACTCGGTCAGGAAGGTTCCGCGGCCGACGTGTCGGGTGACCAGCCCTTCGCTCTCGAGCACGTCGAGTGCTCGCCGCACGGCACTTCGAGGGGCTTCCAACTGCTCGACCAGGGTGCGTTCGGTCGGCAGCCTCGAGCCGGGGCCGAGCTCGCCATTGGCGGTCTTGTCGCTCAGGAGCGCGCGCAGGGACTGTTCCACGGTGGTCTTCACGGTGAGGATCCTACCCGAAGATGACCAATAGTGACCAATTGCTGCTTGCTCGTTGCGGCTTCATCTCACCAGCTGTTCGGCGGTAGACAGCGTGAAGTAGGAGACGTATGGTGAACCAACTTTGCTCTTTTGGTCCTCAATTGGTTCAGATTGGTTCTTTGATGAAGCTTGTGACTTTCACTGCCGGTGCCGACGAGAGGGTCGGGGCCGTTGACGTCGACAGATCTGTGGTCTTCGATCTGTCCGACGAGATCACCGTTGCCGGAACCTCGGGCCTGCTGGGGGTCATTGAGAATTGGGACGATCTGCGCGCCGAGCTCGAGGCCAGCGTGGCTTCGGGGGCGGGGCAGGACCTGGACTCGGTGACGCTACTGGCGCCGCTGCCGCATCCGGTCCGCAACATCTTCTGCGTCGGCAAGAACTACTCCGAGCACGCCCGGGAGTTCGGGCGCAGCGGCTACGACAGCCCCACCAAGTCAGAGGAGCTGCCCGCGACGCCGATTATCTTCTCCAAAGCGACCACGGCGGTCACCGGTCCGTACACCGACGTCGACCCGCACCACGGAGTCACCGCCGAGCTGGACTACGAGGGCGAACTCGCGGTCATCATCGGTCGCGGCGGTCGAGGGATCAGCCGGGAGGACGCCTTCACCCATGTGTGGGGCTACACCGTGATCAACGATGTCACCGCCCGGGACCTGCAGCGCGAGCACAAGCAGTGGCTGCTGGGCAAGTCGCTGGACACGCACTGCCCGATGGGTCCCTACGCGGTCAGCGCTGACGAGGTCGGGGACGTGGAAACGCTCGAGGTGGAGACCCGCGTCAATGGCGAGGTCCGACAGGCCGCCCCGGTCAAGGACCTCATCTTCGACATCCCGGAGCTGATCGCCACCATCTCCGCCGGCATCACTCTGCAGGCTGGCGACGTGATCGCCACCGGTACGCCGGCCGGGGTGGGCATCGGGTTCGACCCGCCGAAGTTCTTGGTCAGCGGAGACGTTGTCGAGGTGTCGATCACCCGCCTGGGCTCGTTACGAAACCGAATCGCCTGACCCCCACCACGCACGTCGCAGCGACATGGCCTGGTAGCGGGCCGAAGGAGGAAGACATGCAGATCAACGGACACGAACTCGCTGTAGAAGTCGAGGGCACCGGACCGCCCGTGCTGATGGTCCACGGCCTTGGCGGCACCTCGAATTTCTACCAGGTGCAGGCCGACGCGCTGGTCGACCGCTTCCAGGTCATCCGCGTGGACAGCGCCGGCGCCGGCCGCTCGGCCTTGGCCGGTGACATCAGCATCGACGCCCACGCCGACGACCTCGCAGCGCTGCTGGACGCCCTGGGCATCGCCAGTGCCGCGGTCGTCGCACACTCGATGGGCACCCTGGTCGCCCGCTCGTTCGCGGCGCGCCACCCAGACAAGGTCACCAAGCTGGTGCTGCTGGGTGCGGTCGCCGAACCGGCCGAGGCCGGCCGGCAGGCGCAGCGCGACCGCGCCGCCGTGTTGCGGGAGAAGGGCAGCGCGGCCGTGGCACCCGGTGTCGTGGCCAACGCCCTGTCGCAGAACACCCGACGCGACAAGCCTGAGGTCGCCGCGTTCGTGCGCGAACTGGTGATGGGCCAGGATCCCGAGGGCTACGCCCGCAACTGCGAGGCCCTGGCCGCTGCCACCGACCCGGGCCCCATCAGCCCAGACCTGCCGCTCCTGCTGGTCACCGGCAGCGAGGACAAGGTCGGCCCGCAGGCCGTGAGCGAAGCCCTGGCCCAGGCCCACGGGTCAGCCAAGGTCACCATCGTCGAGGGCATCGGCCACTGGACCGCTCTGGAGGACGCCCGCGAAGTCACCGACCAGCTCCTCGCCTTCCTCTGACCGTCCACCCGGAGCGACCACGCACCTACAGCAATAGCAACCCGCCATCCCCAATTGAGGCCATGACGGCCTCGTCACCAAGGAGCCACCGTAATGCCAGTACCGTCCGAGAAGATCCTGTTCCGCAACGTCTCCATCCTGGACTCGACCGGCGCCGAGCCCTATCCGGGCGACGTGCTGATCGAGAACGACCGCATCGTCGCCGTCGGCACCGTTGACGCCTCCCAAGCCGCCGGCGCCCGCACCATCGAGGGCAACGGCCGCACCCTGATGTCGGGACTGTGCGACGCCCACACCCACTTCTCCTGGAACAACTCGGCGGACCTGGACGGCCTGGGCACCATGCCGGTCGAGGAGCACCTGCTGTTCTGCCTGGAGTCTGCACGCACCTACATCGACTCCGGCTACACCATGTGCCTGGGCGCCGCCTCCGCCAAGGACCGTCTGGACGTCGTATGCCGCGATGCGATCAATGCCGGACGGTTCCCCGGCCCGCGCTACCTCGCCAACGGCCCCGAGATCGCGGTCACCGGCGGCGCGCTGATCGCCTCCATCACCAAGTTCGCCGACGGACCCGAAGGCATGCGCAAGGCCGTTCGAGAGCTCGTCGGGATCGGCGTCGACCAGATCAAGCTGTCCATGACCGGCGAGGAGATCACCGGCACCCAACGCGCCGAGGACACCTACTTCTCCGACGAAGAGGTCGCCGCAGCGGTCACCGAGGCGCACCGCCGCGGAAAGAGGGTCTGCGCCCACGCCCGCAGCGCCGAGAGCGTCAAGATGTGCGTGCGGCACGGCGTCGACGTCATCTACCATGCCAGCTTCACCGACGCCGAGGGCATGGACATGCTCGAGGCCAACAAGGACTGGGTCTGGGTGGCCCCGGGACTGAACTGGCTCATCGCCACCCTCTATGAAGCCGAAGCATTCGGGTTCCCCCAGGAAGCCGCCGAGGCCGTCGGCTACAAGAAGGAACTCGACATGGCGATCGCCGGTCTGCGCGAGATGCACCGGCGCGGCGTCCGGATCCTGCCCGGCGGTGACTACGGCTTCGCCTGGACCCCGCACGGCACCTACGCCCGCGACCTGCAGCACTTCGTCGAGCTGCTCGGGTTCACCCCCATGGAAGCCATCTTGTCCGCGACGGCACTGGGTGGGGAGATCATGCTGCGGGGCGACGAACTCGGCAAGGTTCAGACCGGATACCTGGCCGACCTCATCCTCGTCGACGGCAACCCACTGGAGGACATCACCATCCTGCAAGACCACGACAAGCTGCACTACATCATGAAGGACGGCCGCTTCCACAAGGAACACGGCGACACCCCCGCCCCGGCTCCCGACCAGGACGAGCTGATCACCAGCGGCGCACAGCAGGTCGTGGAACACCGCCCCTGACACCCTCCACATCCGGCAGTTGGACCGACCCGTGACCCTGCTCGTGTGCAGCACCTGCCCCCGCTACGACCGACGCCACAGCGGTCACTTCGGCCAAGCCCTCAAACAGGCCATCGCGCAAGACCCCCGCCATATCCCGGTACGTTCAGTCGCCTGCCTCGGCGGGTGCCCCGACGACGGGGTCGTCGCCCTCGACGGGCCAGGCATGGCCCGGGTCCGATTCACCCGCCTCGAGCCAGGCGACGCACCAGCCGTGATCACCGCCGCGCTAGCACACGCCAAGAGCGCCACCGGCAACCCGGACGCATGGACAGTGCCGGCACAGATCGCCGACCGGCTCAGTTCCGTCACCACCAAACGCGTCCCCCTGCCGGGCACCGAAGCCCCACCGCCAACAAATACGCACACCCCAATCCCGTAGCCAGGGCATGCCCCGCCGACCAGGCCCCAAGCACCGCTTTGCAGCCTCCGCACCGTCCTCACCCCGACAGCCGCGGAGTCCAAACCCTCCCGGGGTTAGGACAGAACACCACGTATGTCGCACCGTCCGGAACGAAGGGATGCTCAGCACACCCGGGTCGACCCACCTCAGCACAGGCCTATGCACCCAGGACAGGCCCAACGGCCGCCCAGTTCCGCCAGATCTCCCACCCCAAGAGAGGTACACCCGCATGTGTCACATCATCGAACAAGCCCACCGAGCCTCACTGACCCGCCGCGGCCTCCTCGCAGGTGCCGCGGCCGTAGGCGCCGCCGGCGCCGCTACCGTGCTCACCCCAGCACCCGCCCTCGCCGCGTCCCGAACCAAGAAACCAGCCCGAGGGCGGACCCGGCTCGTCCTGCTCGGAACCGCCGGAGGCCCGATGACCTGGATCACCCCGCACACCGGCCACCCCACCGCCCGAGAAGGCATCGCCTCAGCCGTCGTGGTCGCCGGCCGCGTCTACCTCGTCGACTGCGGCATGGGCGTCGCCCGGCAGCTGCGGCTGGCTCAGCTCGGAAACGAAGGCGACTTCGCTGGCTTTGAGACCCTGCAGGCGATCTTCCTCACCCACCTGCACTCCGACCACACCATGGACTACTTCAACATTCCGCTGACCGGCTGGTACCAAGGACGCCCGGGCAAGCCAGCGATCGAGGTCTACGGGCCAGGCAGCCGGGGCGTGCCTGCGCCCATCTTCGGCGATGGCGACGTCCCCGTCGTGAACCCCGACAACCCGACGCCCGGGATCGAGGACATGACCAAATACTTCATCCAGGCGTTCGCCACCGACATCAACGACCGGATGCGCGATTCCCGCAAGCCCGACATCCACACGCTGCTCAACCCCCACGACGTCATGCCGCCAGCGGGCGTCGTACGCGACCCCAACGTCAACACCCACCCCCGGATGAAACCGTTCAAGGTCATGGAAGACGACTACGTGCGCGTCACCGCCACACTGGTCGACCACGGCGCCGTCTACCCCGCCTACGCATTCCGGTTCGACACCGACGACGGCTCCATCGTCTTCGGCGGCGACACCGCACCATCGCCCAACCTGATCCGGCTGGCCAAGGACGCCGACATCCTCGTGCACGAGGTGATCGACGCAGACTGGGTGCGCTCCCTCTACGGCCAACCGCCGTACACACCCGAGGAGGAGGCCTTCATCCAGCATCTGCTCTACTCCCACACCAGCATCGAACAAGTCGGCCCCGTCGCCGAGAAGGCCGGCGTCAACACCCTCGTGCTATCCCACCTAGCACCAGCCAACAACCCCATCGCACGATGGCGGCGCGCCAAGGCAGGCTTCTCCGGCCGCTTGGTCATCGGCGAAGACCTGCTCCAGCTACCCGTCAAACGCTGACCTGGAAATCCACAAGGGTGAGCACTTCCAGCCCTGCGCTGCTCCGCCAGCGGCAGGACCAGGACCCAAAGTGCCGGTGCTGGCGCTTCGGTAGGGTGCAGGACTTAGCGTCCACCTCGAGGTATCAAGCGCCGGGAGGCAAGTTCATGGCTCTGTTTGCTGTTCCCATCTATGCCAGCGACTCCGCTCATGAACCCGGCGAGAGTGCAGAGACGTCCGAAAACATCGCCGAGTGCGACGAGCACGCCGACGAGCTGTTGTCGTCAGCTGCCATGACAGCAGCCTGGGCGTTCACTCCGCGGTCCATGGCCAGGAGCGTCAGGGCGAGCGGGGTGACCGAGGGCCCGTTCATCGACGGAGCTGACGCCGTCGCAGGCGTTTACCTCCTCGAGGCTCCGGATCTCGACTCGGCGATTGCCTCGGCGGCGAGCAACCCCGTGGTGCGCCAAGGGGGCGGCGTCGAGATCCGACCGGTACACAGCGGCGGCCTTGTCGGGTCGGACAAGGGATGAGCCGACGCGCGCGCCCGCAACTGCCGCGCGCGTCGTGCGCCTCGGAACTGCGTCATTTCGCCGCCAAGGCGCCTGCCGAGACTGGCTCAATAGGGCGCAATCGGGGCTGTGCCGATGTTTAGTGCCCGTGCACGAACGTGGTCAGGTCAGCGGCCACGCGGTCCGGGTGAGCGAGATGGGGGCTGTGGCCGACTCCCTCGTAGACGATGATCTCGGCTCCGGGGATCCGGTCGAGCAGGGTCTGCTGATCATCGCGGACGAAGCTGTCGGCACCGCCGGCCAACAGCAGTGTCGGCGCGCCGATGCACTCCAGCGCCTCCGGTCGTTCGTGGAGCAGCCCCACCAATGATTCCCTCCACACCCGGGCAGGTGTCGCGAGGCCGTCACTGACGAGCTGCGCGAGACACTCCTCGGACATCCCACTTGGTGACGTGCTGCGCACGAACTTCTCGACGAAGCGAGCGTCCACCGGGTCCAACAGCCCCATGATCTCCTTACGCGCGGCGGTGATGCCCGGCTTGTCGGCCAGGCTGACGGGGCTGCTGATGAGGACCAGAGCCGCCACCCGCCGCGGATGACCTGTGGCCACCATGCGGCAGATCACCCCGCCACTGGAGGCGCCGACGAGGACGGCACGGTCGATTCCGACAGTGTCCATGAAACCGACGAGGTCCGCGGCGAAGTCACTGGCCCGATAGCTGTCCAGGACTCCCTCGACGGACGGGTGGCCCCGCTGCGTCGGCGCGAGAGCGTGGATCGACGGCGGCAACGCGCGCAGGAGAGGCTCGAAAGATCGCCAGGTCTCCACGTACGCGTGCACCAAGATCACCGGGAGGGAGCTGCCCGGCCCGCCTGTCTCGGCATAAGGCATCGTGACCCCGTTGCGCAGGGTCGCCCTCTGCTCTTCGATGGCGCCATCCACGACGACCACCCCGGACTGACGACACCGGCGGTCGCCCATGCAGCAAGTATCGCCCGGCACTCACCCGTATGCAGCCAGTCCCGCCATCTGTACATGCGTCTATCCGCCGCGTTGAGGGCGCACACCGGCTGGCCGGGCCGCCGGCTCTGCTGATCTGGCTGGACACGGTTGACCAATGCCGGGGTTCGGCTGAGGTCGAGGACACCGGTCAGGGGTCGGGCAGATCGCTCACCGCGCCGGTGCGAACCACGTCCTCTGCGATGAAGCGAAGCGTGCGATTCGCGTGGCTGATGGACTCACGAGGACATCGGAAGCGACGGTCCGCGTTCACGTCTCGGGGCGTGACTGCTCAGCCCTTCGGGAATCCGGAGTCGAGGCAGAGGATGTTGCCCTCGCTGTCCTTGAACCAGGCCGCGTGGCCCATCCCGGCCATGTCGGCGATGCCGTTATCCCACTCCACGCCGGGCATGTCATAGGTCTCGAGCGCGACGCCCTTGGCTTGCAGGGCGCGCGCCTCGGCCACGACGTCGTCGACGTGGAACTGGGCGATGGTGTGGCCGGCCCGGCCTGCGTACTCGGTCTGGTAGACGCTGAAGGCCGTCCCGCCGTCGGTGCGGTAGATGAGCATTCCGACGTCAGCGACCTCGGTGGCCGGCGTCAGGCCGAGGGTGTCGGCGTAGAACGATCGAGCACGCGCGAGATCGGCGGCGGGGATGTTGGCGGTGACGGATGCACTGGTCAGCATGGGGTCCTCCTGATGAACTGACAAGGTGATGTTGCGTGAGGGTCGAGGGGCCCGCGGGGCGGGCGCCGCGCGACATACCGGAGCGGTCGACTAGCTGGTGAGGCCGTGCACGGTCGGCGCGAGCACGTCTGCCGCCGGTGTCGGCCTTGGTCCTTGGTTGTGGCGCCACCTCCTGGGAGGGTTCTTGGGCGACATCGGCGATGGCCCACATTCTGCTGTTCTCCTCGTCTGGCGATGTGGGGTGGGTACCCGACCAGACGAGGTGTTTTGGCGCTGCGCTGGCGAAGTCCGGCGGATGGATCAGGTGGCCAGTGCTGCCCTTCGTAGTGAAGTGACACCTGGACCTGTCCCGCACTGGGCCTGGCGCCGCGGGACGACTGCATGGCTGGCACTGGTCAGCTCGTGGTCGCCAACGTGGGCGCGATGAGCTGCTGTTCGGACGTGGGTGGGTTGAATCCCTTCGCGATCAGCCAGATCGGCATGCACACGACCTCAAACAATCCACCTGGGGCGAGTAGGGCGAGGCCAGCCCCCTTGTTCGTGTCGAGCACGCCGACGAGGCCTAGCGGCACTCCCAGTGAAACAAGTGCGTATCCGAGCAGACCGAGAACGGCGATGGGACGCGGAACGAGGCGGGAGACGTAAAGCAGGTAGGTCAGGAGCAGGCCCCCGAGGCCAGTCGGAACGTAGGTCCACAGCAGGTGGTTCGGGACCACCTGCAGCTGGGCCAGGAGGTAGACGCCGAAGGCGGTGGAGACGATGAACTCGACGATCCTGAGGATGGGGTACCAGATGGCCAGCCTTTGGTTGACGACCTTCAGGACCGGGTACATCAGCAGGCCGATACCGACCACGGCAAGACCGGAACCCATCATGAACAGCAGGCCGATCGTCATCGGCGCCCTTGCGGTGTCACCGTCCACGAAGGCTTGGATCAACGAGGTCCCGATCATGGCGGTGACCATCTGGACGAGGAAGAGGATGCCTACGACGACTGCAATCATCCTGCGTGGCATGACGTCCTGCTTGGGCTGTGGATTCCTGATGTCCGGCGTGAGCCCGGATCTGTGTCGGTTGCCGTACACGGTCACTGGTGCGCTCCTTGACGGGCGCCCAAAACGACTGGGCGGTGAACTGGTGTGAACTGGTGTGTTAGGCGACCGGGAGACCGTCGGGGAATGGGGTGGACGGGGCGTTGGTGGAGGTCAGCGGTGTGGGCTCGAAGCCCTTGACGATCAGCCAGAGCCCGAGGGAGAGCTCGAACGCAGCGACGGGCAGCGCGGCGAGGGCGGCGACCGGGGACACGTTGGGGTAGGCGCCGAAGAAGACAGCGATGTCGGAGGCCAGCAGCAGCGGGGCGCCGACGAAGGCGACGATCGGCAGGATGCGGGGCACCAGCCCGGACCGGTACAGCACGTAGCCCAGAAGCAGGTCGCAGGCGACGGGCATCAGGCTCTGCGAGAGCAGGAACGTCCAGGTGTAGACGGCGACCAGGCCGTGACCGGTCGTGACCAGTGCCGCGGAGTTGGCGCCGGCGGTTCCGGCGACGTCGGTGCGCAGCGTGATGATCGTCAGCAGGCTGATGACGCCGACGAAGATGAGGCAGGTCTCCAGGAGGCGGGCGGTGACGAACCCCAGGGCGGCGGTCTGGCTGACTCGCTTGGCGATCGGATAGAGCACCACGGCGGTGCCGATGCCGGCGATGCCGACGATGACCTCGGAGGCGGCGCCCCAGAGCACGCCGGTGTCGCTGCCGGCGCCCAGGATGAAGGTGCCGACGTGATCCTTGACGGGCTTGGAGAGCCCGAGGGTGGGGATGGACACGAAGGTGAGGACATACAGGATGCCGGCGGTCAGGGAGATCCTTCTGTTCGGCTCCATCCGTCGGCGCGGGATGACACGCCCCGCGGTCGGTGTCGTGTGGGGGGTGTGGGTGGCAGCAGTCATGTCGTGCTCCCTGTGTGTGCGTGTATCAGTCGGGCTGGGTCGTGCAGGGCGTCGTTCGCGCGCCGGGCACGGTGGTCATGGGACGACCGGAGCGGGGGTCAGCGGGGTCGTGTCGGGCGCGGCGGCGGTGGGGGGTTCGGTGCCGCCGATGTCGAGGCGGAACGGCGGGTACTGGTCGGTCATCAGCGCCGCGTAGGCGGTGACGCGCAGTACCCAGCGGTTCATGCCCATGACCAGGTCGTAGAGGCCGCGGGGGTACCGGCCGGCGAACAGCAGGGCGAGGGCGGCGATGCAGACCAGCAGGCCGATCAGGCCGCTGCCGTACGCCCATGCGTTGTGGTCGCGTGCCTGGTTGTAGCCGGCGAAGGCGCCGCCGGTGAACACGCCGATGATCAGGTAGTGCGGCAGCGCGAGCAGCCACCACTTGACCAAGACGAGACCCCGGGAGAGCGACGCTGGGTACTCGACGTCGAGCCGGGCCGGGTAGTCCGGGTCGTCGGCCAGCCTGAACGGCGGGTAGCGGTCGGTGCCGAGCGCGCTGTAGGAGTAGTAGCCCACCCGCCAGCTCCAGCGCAGCACGCCGACGTTGAAGTCGAAGATCGCCGGCGGGTAGCGGCCGGTAACCAAGATCGTGAAGAACGCGGCGAGCGACAGCACGAGGAAGGCGGTCCACAAGAAGAACAGCACGATGGCGTGTGGGATCACCAGCAACCACTTGACCAGCCACAGCCAGCGGCTCAGGTGTGGCGACAACTCTCCCTCGAGGCTGAGCGGGTATGGGGACTGTCGCGCCATGAGAACGCCCTTCCACGGGTACGGGTGCCGGCGGTGGGGTCGGTCTGGTCGACCCCATAGACGCTACGCTGCCACATGAGACATGTCAAATTAAACATGTTCTGTATCACGGGTAGGATGGGAAGCATGGCTGAATGGGGATTCATGACCAACCACCTGCACGCGCTCTACTGCGTCGCGCGGCACCCCGGGATCCGGATCGTCGAGATCGCCGAGAGCGTGGGGGTCCGCGAGCGGGCGGCACACCGGCTCGTGTCGGACTTGGTGGAGGGCGGTTACCTGACCCGCCGCCGGGTAGGCAGTCGCAACTTCTACGAACTGCATCCAACCCTGCCGCTCCGCCGCGAAGGCCTCGACGAGGTCGCGGTCGGTGAGATCCTCGAAGTGCTGCTCAGACAGGCGCCAGAAGCCGTCCGCGACTCCGACGCGCCCGCGTCGGCACACCCCGGCGGAGACCAACCCATCGACCGCTGACCAGGCGAGGACTGCACGCCGCGGCCCGGCGACACAACTGTCGCGGCGCCACGGCCACCGGTAAGGCGTCTCGCGGGGCGAATCGCCTACGGGAGCGGCACCGGTCGTCGGTGCGCCGCCGTGGGGCGTCCGCGTGCCGATCACCTAGACCGAGTCTGGCCAGACACCGGCCCTACGGGAATCGTCTAGTGGTCCGTCTCGCTATTGGCTAACCACTTCGTCGAGCCGGGTCCGTGCGCGGCGTACCTTGGCCAGGATTGAC
>NZ_SWMA01000054.1:0-16304 GCF_005222685.1 Segeticoccus rhizosphaerae | reverse complement strand
TGAGCGGCGCGGGCGCTGCGTTGCGGTCGGTTGGACTGGTGCGGTGCGACCATCAGGTCGATCGCGACGTCTCCGGTCCCCGGCCAGCGCCCCGGCCCGGCGCACCGCGTCCGGGCAACAACCCGTTCGCCCCGAGCCAGGGCATGCCGCGCAGCGGATCCCGGTCCTCGGGGCGCGACGGTGGCTCGGCTGCCGCACGTCCGGGCAACAACCCCTTCGCCCCGAGCCAGGGCATGCCCCGGCCGCAGGCGCCGCGTTCGGGCACCGGCTCGGCCGGCCCGCGCCCCGGCGCCCCCCGTCCAGGTGGTGCCGCGGCCCGTTCCGGCGGACCGCGCCCCAACCCGGGCATGATGCCCGACCGCGCTGCGGTCGGCCGTCCAGGTCAGCGTCCCGCCCGTCCGGGTGGCGGCGGTCGCCCCGGCGGCGGTGGTGGTGGCTTCGGCGGTCGTCCCGGTGGCGGCGGCGGCTTCCGCGGACGCGGTCCCGGTGGCCGCGGCGGCACCCAGGGTGCCTTCGGGCGCGGTGGAGGCCGTCCCGTGCGCGGTCGCAAGTCGCGTCGGGCCAAGCGCCAGGAGTTCGAGCAGATGCAGGCGCCCTCGATCGGCGGCGTCAGCGTCCCTCGCGGCGACGGCTCGACCATCGTGCGGGTCCGTCGCGGTTCGTCCCTGACCGACTTCGCCGACAAGATCAACGCCGACCCGGCGAGCCTGGTGACCGTGCTCATCCACCTCGGTGAGATGGCGACGGCGACGCAGTCGCTCGACGAGGACACCTTCCGCCTGCTCGGCGCCGAGCTCGGCTACGAGATCCAGGTGGTCTCACCCGAGGACGAGGAGCGCGAGCTGTTCAGCTCGTTCAACATCGACCTCGACGCGGAGTCCGCTGAGGAGGACGACGAGGACCTGCAGCCGCGGCCGCCCGTGGTCACCGTCATGGGCCACGTCGACCACGGCAAGACCCGGCTGCTCGACGCCATCCGTCACGCGGAGGTCGCCGAGGGCGAGGCCGGTGGGATCACCCAGCACATCGGTGCCTACCAGATCCACACCAACCACGAGGACCAAGATCGAGCGATCACCTTCATCGACACCCCCGGTCACGAGGCGTTCACCGCCATGCGTGCCCGTGGTGCCAAGGTGACCGACATCGCGATCCTCGTGGTGGCGGCCGACGACGGCGTGATGCCGCAGACGATCGAGGCGCTCAACCACGCGCAGGCGGCCGACGTGCCGATCGTGGTGGCCGTCAACAAGATCGACAAGCCGGACGCCAACCCACAGAAGATCCGTCAACAGCTGACCGAGTACAACCTGATCGCCGAGGAGTACGGCGGCGACACGATGTTCGTCGACGTCTCGGCCCGCGAGGGGCAGAACATCGACCAGCTGCTCGAGGCAGTCCTGCTCACCGCGGACGCCGCGCTCGACCTGCGGGCCAACCCCGACAAGGACGCGCGTGGTGTCGCGATCGAGGCCAACCTCGACCGCGGCCGCGGTGCGGTCGCCACGGTCCTGGTCCAGAGCGGCACGCTGCGCGTCGGTGACGGCATCGTCGCGGGTAGCGCCCACGGTCGCGTGCGCGCCATGCTCGACGAGCACGGCGACAACGTCCAGGAGGCCGGTCCGTCGCGGCCGGTCCAGGTCCTCGGTCTCGCCTCGGTGCCCCGCGCCGGTGACACGTTCCTCGTGGCTCCGGACGACCGCACCGCTCGCCAGATCGCCGAGAAGCGTGAGGCTGCCGACCGGCAGGCCTCGCTCGCCAAGGCGCGCAAGCGGATCAGCCTGGAGGACCTCACCGAGGCGCTCGCCGCGGGCAAGGTCGAGACCCTCAACCTCATCCTCAAGGGTGACGTGTCGGGTTCGGTCGAGGCCCTCGAGGACGCGTTGTTGCAGATCGACGTGGGCGACGAGGTCGACCTGCGCATCATCGACCGCGGTGTCGGTGCGATCACGCTCAACAACATCAACCTCGCGATGGCCTCGGACGCGATCATCATCGGCTTCAACGTCCGGGCCGAGGGCCAGAACGCCGACGTGGCCGACCGCGAGGGCGTCGAGATCCGCTACTACTCGGTGATCTACCAGGCCATCGAGGAGATCGAGGCGGCGCTCAAGGGCATGCTCAAGCCGGAGTTCGAGGAGGTGCAGCTCGGCACGGCCGAGGTGCGCGAGGTCTTCCGCTCCTCCAAGTTCGGCAACGTGGCCGGCTCGATCGTCCGCTCCGGCGAGATCAGGCGTGGCACCAAGGCCCGCCTCGTCCGCGACGGCACGGTGGTCTCCGAGAAGCTCGAGATCTCCGGACTGCGCCGGTTCAAGGACGACGTGACCGAGGTCCGCGAGGGCTTCGAGTGCGGCATCAACCTCGGCAACTTCAACGACATCAAGGTCGGTGACGTGATCGAGACGCACGAGCTGCGCGAGAAGCCCCGCACCTGACCATCCTCGCGAGGGTGACCATGCGGCATACCGCATGGTCACCCTCGCGGGCGGTCGACACGGCACACGGGGTTGTCCCCCCGGGGCACCGGCAACTGAGAGGGTGAGGGTCATGGCTGATCCGGCACGGGCACGCAAGGTCGCGGACCGCATCAAGGTCATCGTGGCGGAGTACCTCGAGCACCGCGTGAAGGACGAGCGCCTCGGCTTCGTCACCATCACGGACGTGCGGGTGACCGGCGACCTGCAGCACGCCTCGATCTTCTACACCGTCTTCGGCGGTGAGGCCGAGCGGGCCGACACGGCGGCGGCACTCGAGGCCGCGCGCGGCAAGATCCGCACGGCGGTCGGCAAGGGCACGGGCATCCGGCTGACCCCGAGCATCGAGTTCATCGCCGACGCGATCCCGGAGGGGGCGGCCCACCTCGAGGACCTGTTGGTCCAGGCCAAGCTGCGGGACGCGGAGCTCGCCGCGGCGGCCGCGAAGGCCAAGCACGCCGGCGACCCCGACCCCTACAAGCGCCCGCCCGTCGAGGAACAACCGGGCGCAGGCGAGGGTGGCGAGCGTTCCTGACGTGCCGGCATCGGTCGGTGACGGCCTGCTGGTCATCGACAAGCCGGCCGGGTGGACCAGCCACGACGTCGTGGCTCGCTCGCGGCGCCTCTGTGCGACCCGCCGGGTGGGACACGCAGGGACGCTCGACCCGATGGCGACCGGTGTGCTCGTGCTCGGGGTGGGCCGCGGCACCAAGTTGTTGACCTTCCTGGTCGGCTGCGACAAGTCCTACGAGGCGACGATCCGGTTGGGGCTGTCGACCATCACCGACGACGCCGAGGGCGAGGTCACGAAGGCGCATGACGTCACCCACCTCACCGACGACGCGGTGCTGCGGGCCGTGTGCGCGCTGACCGGGGACATCGAGCAGGTCCCCAGCGCCGTGAGCGCGATCAAGATCGACGGCAAGCGCTCCTACGCCCGGGTCCGCGCGGGTGAGGACGTCCAGCTTCCGGGCCGGCGAGTGACGGTGAGCCGGTTCGAGGTTCGCGGGCAGCGGGTCCACGAGGTCGGTGGTCTGGTCGTGCGTGACGTCGACGTCGTGGTCGACGTGTCCTCGGGCACCTATGTGCGGGCGCTCGCCCGCGACCTCGGGGCGGCCCTCGGGGCCGGGGGACACCTCACTGCGTTACGGCGGACACGAGTGGGCCGGTTCGGCCTGGAGCAGGCGCATCCCCTCGGCCAGCTGCAGGAGGCGTGGGAGGCCGAGCAACAGGAGAGGGCCGGGGAGGGGGCGGGATCCGTCATACCGCTCATTTCGTTGGCGCAGGCGGCGCGCGAGTCGTTCGCAGTGCGTGAGCTGTCCGAGGCGGAGGCGGTGGCGGTGGGACATGGCCAGCGGATCCCGTCGAGCCGGCAGCGCGACGAACCGGTTGCCGCGATCGCGCCGGACGGCAGGTTGGTCGCCATGCTCGACGAGAGCGCCACGCTGGCCCGGACGCACGTGGTCTTCGCTCCTTCCTGATCCACCGGCCGGCTCGAGCTGGGCGGAAGCGTCGCCGCTGATTCGGGAGAAGTGGTTGCCCGGCCGCAGCCGGGGCGGGAAGGTGGACCATGCGCGGTCTGCCGGACGTCAGACGCGTCCTGCTCGGCTGGGGCCTCTCGACGGCGGGCGCCCTCGTGACCCATGTCGCGATGCTGGTCTACACCTTCCAGACGGGTGGCGCAGCACTGGTCGCGGTCTACGGCGTCGCCTCCGTGCTCCCGGCCGCGGTGACCACACCGGTCGTGACCGGCCTCGGCGTGCGGCTCGGGCTGGATCGGCTGCTGCGCGTGACGACTGGGGCGCGGGCGGTGCTCGTCGCGGCGTCGGCCCTCGCCGTCCTAGCCGGTCTGGGGCCGGTGCTGGTGATCGTGCCGACCTGCCTGGCAGCGTCCCTGTCCGGGTCCTACCGCCCGGTGCAGGCGGTGATGACGCCCTGGCTGGTGCGCACACCCGCCGAGCTGAGCACCGCCAACGTGCGGGCCACCATGGTGGAGAACGCGGCAGCCCTGGTCGGGCCGGCCGGAGGTGGCTTGCTGCTGATCCTCTGGGGTCCCGGCGCGGGACTGGTCGCGGGTGCCGCACTCGTGGCCGGGGCAGCGGTGGCACTGCGGCTGCTGCGGCTGCCACCCGAGGCCGTGAGGAGCACCGCGGGACGAGGTGGCGGCCCGCGGGACATGCTCGCGGGCGCGGCCGAGCTCAACGGGGTGATCCCACACGGCGGCGCCATCGTGATGACCGCGCTGCAGGTCTTCACCCGCGGCGTGCTTCTGGTGCTGGTGGTGGTCCTCTCGCTGGACGTCCTCGGCCTGGACGACGGGGCGGTGGGCTGGCTCACCGCCATGATCGGCCTGGGCGGCCTGACGGGCGGCGTCATCGCCTCGTCGGTCCTGCGGGTCACCCGGCTGGCACGCAGTTTTTGCGGCGGGATCCTCCTGTGGGGGCTGCCGCTCGTCGTGCTGGGGCTCTGGCCGACGCCCGCGACGGCATACGCCGCGTTCTTCGTCATCGGCATCGGCAACGCGATGGAGGACGGCGGCCTCTACACGCTGATCCCGCGGGTCGTCGGTCAGCGGCACGCCGCCGGTGCCCTCAGTGCCCTCGAGCTGATCATCTTCGGCGCCTCCGCCCTGGGGTCGTTCGCGGCTCCGTCGCTGGCGAGAGCCGCCGGCACAGGGCGGACGTTGCTGTTCCTCGGGTTGGTGCTGCTGGCGGTTGCAGGCCTGTATGCCGTCCGTTGCCACCGGGTGGACCGTGCCATGCCGGCGCCCGGCCCCGAGCTCGAGCTGCTGCGTGGCCTGCCGCAGTTCACGCCGTTGCCGTTGGTGTCCGTCGAGCAGCTGCTGGCGGTGGCCGAGCGGCGGCGCTACGTGGCCGGTGCCGAGGTCATCGTCGAGGGCGAACCGGCCGACGTCTTCCACCTCATCGAGAGCGGGACGGCGAACGTGACCGTGCACGGGGTCCCTCGCCCTCCCCTCGGGGTCGGGGACGGTTTCGGCGAGATCGCGCTGCTGCGAGACCTGCCGCGGACCGCCACGGTGACGGCCGGCTCGGACCTGGCGACGCTCGCGCTGGGGCGGGTCGACTTCCTCAGCGCCGTGACCGGCAACCGGGTGAGTGCGGTGGCGGCCGACGAGATCGCGACGCAGCGGCTCTCGGGCGATCCGGACCGCGGCTGGGACGTGCGAGAGGCGCGCGACGCGGATGGGGCGGGCGACCAGTCGTGAGGCCGTGGACACCGCCACGCCGACCTGGGCGCTCACCAGCCGCCCGCCGGGAGACGTCATACCGACGGGCACGGAAGCCAAGGGGTCGTCCCACGAGGAGGACTCAGAAGTTGATCATGTGCCCCTCGATGCCGTGCACGGCCTCCTTGAGGGCCTCGCTCAGCGTCGGGTGGGCATGGATGTTGCGGGCCACCTCGGTGGTGCGCAGGTCCCACTGCTGCGCCAGCGTCAGCTCGGGCAGCAGCTCGACGACGTCGGCGCCGATCATGTGGGCCCCGAGGATCTCGTGGGTGTCGGCGTCCGCCACGATCTTGACAAAACCGGAGGGGTCGCCGAGGCCGTGCGCCTTGCCGTTGGCCATGAACGGGAACTTGGCCACCGTGACCTCGTGCCCGCGCTCCTTGGCCTGTTCCTCCGTGTAGCCGAAGGCCGCGACCTGCGGCTGGCAGTAGGTCGCCCTGGGGACCATGTCGTAGTTGATCTCCATGGTCTCCGCACCGGCGATCGTCTCGGCCGCGACGATGCCCATGGACTCGGCGAGGTGGGCGAGCATGAGCTTGGCCGTGACATCGCCGATGGCGTAGATGTGCGGCACGCTGGTGCGCATGAAGCCGTCGATGTCGATGGCACCGCGGTCGGTGAGCTTCACGCCCGCCGCCTCGAGGCCGTAGCCCTCGACGTTGGGCGCGAACCCGATCGCCTGCAGCACCTTGTCGGCCTCGAGCACCTGCTCCTTGCCGTCCTTGCTGACGGTGACCTTCACCCTGTCGCCTGAGTCGTCGATCGACTCGACCTTGGTCGAGGTGAGCACCTTCACGCCGAGTTTCTTGTACTGCTTGGCCAGCTCCTTGGAGACCTCGGGGTCCTCGAGCGGCACCATCCGGTCGAGGAACTCGACGATGGTGACCTCGACCCCGTAGTTGGCGAGGACGTAGGCGAACTCGACGCCGATCGCGCCGGCGCCGGCGATCACGATGGAGCCGGGCAGCTCCTCGGTCATGATCTGCTCCTCGTAGGTCACGACCCGGTCGGACAGGGTCGTGCCGGGCAGGAGCTTGGTGCTGGCGCCCGCCGCGATGATGCAGTGGTCGAACGTCAGGGTCTCCTCGCCGCCCTTGCCGAGCGCCACCTGCAGGGTGTGCTCGTCGGTGAACGTGCCGCGTCCCTCGAACTCGGTGATCTTGTTCTTCTTCATCAGGAAGTGGACGCCCTTGACGCGTCCGTCGGCGACGGTCCGGCTGCGCTGGAACGCCGCGCCGAAGTCGAAGGTCGCCTCGCCGGAGATGCCGAAGGTCTTGGCCTCGTGGTTGAACACGTGGGCCAGCTCGGCGTTGCGCAGCAGGGCCTTGCTCGGGATGCACCCGACGTTGAGGCAGACACCTCCCCAGTACTTCTCCTCCACGATGGCCGTCGACAGGCCGAGCTGTGCAGCCCTGATGGCTGCCACATACCCGCCCGGTCCGGCACCCAGCACCACAACGTCGAAGTGAGAGCTCATGGGGACAATGTATGCGGTCCCGTTGCGGCGCGCCCACCCCGCTCCGTGGCTCCGGTCGGGCGGGACGGCGGACTGCGGGACGGGGACGCCCCGCCATTAGAGTGTCGGACGTGCTGCGATGGACCGACCTCTCCCAGATCCCGCCGGGCTTCGGGCCGTGTGTGCTGACCCTGGGCAACTTCGACGGCGTCCACCGCGGGCACCGGGCGGTCCTCACGACGGTGGTCGGGCTGGCCCGGGAGCGCTCGGCCCACGCGGTGGCCATCACCTTCGACCCGCACCCGCTCGCCGTGTTGCACCCCGAGCGCGCCCCGGAGCCGATCACCGACCTGGCCCATCGGCTCGAGCTGCTCGAGTCCACCGGCCTGGACGGGGTGCTGGTGCAGCCGTTCTCGCGGGAATTCGCCCAGCTGAGCCCCGAGGAGTTCGTCAAGCAGTACTTCGTGGAGCCCTTCGGCGCCTGTGTGGTCGTGGTCGGCAAGGACACCCGCTTCGGCGTGCACAACTCCGGCGACGTGGACACGCTGCGTGAGCTCGGCGCCCAGCTCGGATTCGAGGTGGTCGTGCTCGGGGATGTCGGCGACGGCCACCGCTGGTCCTCGACGCAGGTGCGTTCGTCCATCGCCGCCGGCGACGTCGAGCACGCCGCCGACGTCCTCGGCGGCCTGCACCGGGTTGCGGGGGTGGTCGTGCACGGAGCCCACCGTGGCCGCGAGCTCGGCTTCCCCACGGCCAACCTGGCCGGCGACAGCGCCGGGCTGGTGCCGGCCGACGGCGTGTATGCCGGGTGGCTGGTGCGCCTCGACCGGCCCGCCGACGAGCCCGAGCGGCGCCTGCCCGCCGCGATCTCGGTCGGCACCAACCCCACCTTCGATGACGTGGAGCGCACCGTCGAGGCCTATGTCCTCGACCGCACCGACCTCGACCTGTATGACGAGCGCGTCGCCATCGAGTTCGCGGCCCGGCTGCGCTCCAACGACCGCTTCGAGTCGATCGAGAGCCTGCTGCTGCAGATGGCCGACGACGTCGAGCGCACCCGTACCGTGCTCGGCCTGCCACGGTCAGGCCCGTCCGACTCCCGCGCCACTCCCTGACGGCTGTGCGCTCGGTGGACCGCCCGGGGCTGGTCTGGGCGCGCACCGACTGGGGCCTGGTGATCGCCGCGCTCGGCCTGTCCCTCATCGGCGCGGTCCTGGTCTGGTCGGCGACCCGGCACCAGCTGGGCAGCGCCCTCGCCGTGCGACACCTGATCAACACCGCGATCGGCGTGGTCCTGGCGGCCGCCGTCACGCGCCTGGACTTTCGGGGGCTGCGCGCCTGGGCACCGTGGGTCTACCTCGCCTCCCTGCTCGGGCTCGGGCTCGTGCTCTCACCCGTCGGTTCGACGATCAACGGTTCGCGCTCCTGGATCGAGCTGCCGGGCGGCTTCTCGGTCCAGCCCTCCGAGTTGGCCAAGGTGGCGCTGTGCATCGGGCTGGCCATGATCCTGGCCGAGGGAAGAGACCGTGACCGGCCCCCCTCGCACCGCGACGTCGCGCTCGCCTGGCTCGTGGCCGGCATACCGATCGGTTTGGTGATGCTGCAGCCCGACCTCGGCTCCGCGCTGGTGCTGGGCGCGCTCGCCCTCGGCGTGATCGCGGTGTCTGGGGCGCCGAGACGATGGGTGCTCGGGGCCGTCGGCCTGGTCGCGGTGGGGATCACCGTGGCCCTCACCACGCCGCTGCTCAGCGCCTACCAGCGCGACCGCCTCGTCGCGTTTGCACACCCGGAGGCCGACCCGTCCGGCATCGGCTACCAGACGCGGCAGGTGCGGATCGCGATCGGCTCCGGAGGCTGGGGCGGGAAGGGCCTGTTCCAGGGGCGACAGACGCAGGGCGGGTTCATCCCGTTCCAGCAAACCGACTTCGTGTTCTCGGTGGCGGGGGAGGAGCTCGGATTCCTCGGCGCGGCGGGGCTCCTGCTGGTGCTCGGGTTCGTGGTGGTCCGTGCGCTGGTCATCGCGGTCCGGACCGAGGACGCGTTCAGCCGGTTGGTGGCGGTCGGCGTGGCCTGCTGGCTCATCTTCCAGGTCTTCGAGAACGTCGGGATGAACCTCGGGCTGATGCCGGTCACGGGGCTCCCGCTGCCGTTCGTCTCCTACGGTGGCTCGAGCATGTTCGCCTGCTGGTTGGCCGTGGGCCTGCTGAACAACGCACACCTCGCGAGCCTGCGCCGGGGCTGAGGACCGAGCCGGTTACCGACCGGTCACTTTTGTGCCCCGGGGTGTGCGCTTCGACGGTTCTCCTGAGATGATCCGGCTCCGGACCATCGCGACCAGGAGGGCCCCATGGTTCGTTCCGTGCAGGACGAGACCGTCAACCATGCGTTGATCGACAACCGCGCCCCGAGCGTGGGGCACGTGTTCCGCGACCGGGTGCGTGCCACGCCCCACCACGAGGCCTTTCGCTATCCGGTGGGCGAGGAGTGGCGGTCCCTCACCTGGGAGGAGTCGGCGACCCGGGCCTACCGCCTGGCGGCGGGACTGATCGAGCTCGGGATCGAGCCGGAGGAGCGGGTCGCGCTGGCCTCCGCCACCCGTGTCGAGTGGGTGCTGGGCGACCTCGCCGTCATGTGCGCCGGTGCCGCGACCACCACGGTCTACCCCACCACCTCGGCCGAGGACGTCACCTACATCGTGGCCGACTCGGGCAGCCGGGTGGTCATCGCGGAGGACGACGCCCAGCTCGCCAAGCTGCGCGAGCACCGCAGCGAGCTGCCGGACGTCGTCAAGGTCGTCACCATCGACGGCACGCCGGACGACGAGTGGGTCATCACGCTGGCGCAGCTCGAGGAGCTCGGCCGGCAGCGGCTCGAGCGGGAGCCGGGCGTGGTGGACTCCCGTATCGACGCGCTCGTCCCTGAGCACCTGGCCACGATCATCTACACCTCGGGCACCACCGGCCGGCCCAAGGGCGTGCGGCTGCCGCACTCCGCGTGGACCTACGAGGGAGCGGCGGTGGACGCCATCGGCATCCTCTCGCCGGACGACCTGCAGTTCCTCTGGCTGCCGCTCGCCCACGTCTTCGGCAAGGTCCTGCTGATGCTGCCCCTCCAGGTGGGCTTCCCCACGGCGGTGGACGGACGGGTCGACAAGATCGTCGACAACCTCGCGGTGGTCAAGCCGACCTTCATGGGCGCAGCACCGCGGATCTTCGAGAAGGCCTACGGACGGGTCAACACGATGATCGACGGCGAGGGTGGCATCAAGGCCACGCTGTTCCACTGGGCCGTGGGGGTCGGTCGCAAGGTGTCCGAGCTGCGGCTGCAGGAACGCAAACCGGGCGCGCTGTTGGCTGCCCAGCACGCCGTCGCCGACCGGCTCGTGCTGCGGACCGTTCGAGAGCGCTTCGGTGGGCGCGTGCGGTTCTTCATCTCGGGGTCGGCGGCGCTCAACCGGGACGTGGCGCAGTGGTTCGACGCGGTGGGCATGCTCATCCTCGAGGGGTACGGACTCACCGAGACCAGCGCCGCCGCCTTCGTCAACCGGCCCTACCCCGGTGGCTATGACATCGGCAGTGTGGGCTGGGCGCTTCCGGGCACCGAGGTGCGGGTCGCCGACGACGGCGAGGTGCTGCTGCGCGGGCCGGCGGTGACGCGGGGCTACCACGGGTTGGAGGACGCCACGCGGGAGGCGATCGACGAGGACGGTTGGTTCCGCACCGGCGACATCGGCAACCTCGACGACCGGGGCTTCCTGCGGATCACCGACCGCAAGAAGGACCTGTTCAAGACCTCGAACGGCAAGTACGTCGCACCCTCGGCTATCGAGGCGATGTTCAAGGGCCTGTGCCCCTACGCGAGCCAGCTGGTGATCGAGGGCGACGGGCGCAACTTCGTCTCGGCCATGGTCACGCTCGATCCGGAGGCGATCGAGCAGTGGGCGAAGACCCAGGGCCTGCAAGGACGTTCGTATGCCGAGATCGTCAGCTCGCCGCAGGCGCGGGAGATGGTGCAGGGCTACATCGACGAGCTCAACACGCAGCTCAACCGCTGGGAGACGATCAAGAAGTTCATGATCCTGGACCACGACCTCACCGTGGAGGCCGGCGAGCTGACCCCGAGCCTCAAGCTCAAGCGTCGGGTCGTGACCAAGAAGTACCAGGCGGAGCTCGACGGCCTTTACGTCTGATCGTCGGCGTCCGCGTCGCGGGTCACCAATTTGGGAGTCAAGGTCACCGGCGACGAGCCGGCCGAGTCGAGCGCCGCGAGAAGTCGCTTCGGGGCCACGCGCCGATAGGCGTCCTCGACGATGCGTTCGACGTGGTCCCATTCGACGTCGACGTCCAGGTAGACACCGACCCAGCCGCGCCCGCCGACGTACGGCGGCCGGAAGAAGTGTTCGGGGCCGCTGGTGACGAGCACCTGTTGGGCTCCTTCGGGCGCCGCAGCCCAGAAGGCGAGTCGCTCGTCGTGGTGGTGGTCGGCATACATCACGAAGGTCTTCTTGTCGCGGACGAACCACGTCGGCTCCCCGTGGCTGAGCCGCTCGGTCACCTCGGGGAGTGCCAGACACAGACGCCGCAGGCGTTCCAACGGGTCGGCCCCACCACTCACGATCGGCCTCGGCGACGGGGAAGGACCGAGGACATCCGGCGTCGAGCCGTGGCCAGTCCGCCGCGCGCGACAAGACGCAGCATGGGCAGCGTCGACCGGCCGTTGTAGATGACCACGTCGTCGAACCGGTGTTGCCCAGGGCGGTCGGCCACCTGCCGGGCTCGGTCGCGGAGCCGCACCAGCTGGTCCACGGTCATCGGCAGCGGCGCCTCGTCCGGCTGATAGCGCGCACCGAACGGAAAGTCGCGTCCGGAGGTGCCGCTCATCTCCAGGTGACAGCCCATCACCGCCGTGACCCGACGGCTGGCGGACAGCTCGACCAGCCGCTCGAGACTGTCCACGAAAGCGGGCATGTCCTCGACGTAGAGCCGTCCCGGGTAGACGGTGTCACCGGTCACCAGCAGGCCCGACCAGGGATCGTGGACGGCGATGGACGTCCGGTGGTGGCCGGGGATCCCCGTGATCTCGAGCGCCCGTCCACCCAGGTCGAAGGTCACGACCTCGGCCGGCCAGCGGGTGAAGCCGAAGAAGTCCCGCACCGAGTCGAGGTCCGAGCCGACGACCGTCGTGGCCGGCCTCCCGGCGAACTGCGGATCGCCCTTGATGTGGTCGTGGTGGGCATGGGTGTGGGCGACCACCAGTTCGTATGGCGGCGCGTCCCCCGGGCGTGGATGGTTCGCCTGCCAGTCGACGACCAGGCCATCGACGGCACCGGCCACGTCGCACCGCTCGCTCTCCGCGGCGTCGCCGGTGTCGAGCAGGATCGCCCGGTCGTCGCCGAGGAAGAGGTAGAGGAAGGGCGCCTCCGCCGAGACTGCCTTGCTCTGTCGCAGCACCGCCGTGCTGGCGTCGACCCAGTGCGTCTGGATCGGCGGATCCGTGTCCTGCCGTTGGGTCGGAGCGCCGTGCGCCCACACGATGTCCAGGTCGGGCGGGACCGGCGCGTCGCCGGAGAAGTGGGTCGCGGGAGTGCTCATCGCGGCCATGCTAGGCCGGACGGGCCGGACCGTCGCCCTCAATTCGGCGGGCGGCCAGTTGACGGCGCGCGGTTAGGCTGGAGGACATGTCTGCTGCCACACTGCCGGGAGAGTCCCTCTACCCCCTGCTCGAGCCGCTCTTCGAGCAGGTGGGCAAGCCGATCCAGTACGTGGGCGGGGAGCTCAACTCTCAGGTCAAGGACTGGAACTGCGGAGGCTTCGGCCCGGACGGCGACGAGCTCACCGCGCGGTGGACACTCATGTATCCCGACGCCTACGAGGTCGGCGTGCCCAACCAGGGCGTCATGATCCTCTACGAGGTGCTCAACGAACGTGCCGACGCCCTGGCCGAGCGTTCGTATGCCGTGTGGCCGGACATGGAGGACCTGCTGCGGGCTCACGGACTGCCGCAGTTCACCGTCGACGGGCACCGCGCCGTGCGCGACTTCGACATCTTCGGCCTCTCCTTCTCCACCGAGCTGTGTTACACCAACATGCTCACCGCGCTGGACCTGGCCGGCATCCCGTTCCGGTCGCAGGACCGTGTCGATGACGACCCCCTTGTCATCGTCGGTGGTCACGCGGCCTTCAACCCGGAGCCGATCGCGGACTTCATCGACGCGGCCATCGTGGGAGACGGCGAACAGGCCGTGCTCATGGTCACCGACCTGGTCACGACCTGGAAGGCCGCGGGACGCCCCGGCGGTCGAGAAGGACTGCTGCGCGACCTCGCCCGGACCGGCGGTGTCTACGTCCCGGCGTTCTACCAGGTCGACTACCTGCCTGACGGGCGGATCAAGCGGGTGGTGCCGACCGAGCCCGGGGTGCCCTGGCGGGTCTCGAAGCACACGGTCATGGACCTCGACGCCTGGCCCTACCCCAAGCGACCGCTGGTGCCGCTCGCGGAGAGCGTCCACGAGCGCATGTCGGTCGAGATCTTCCGTGGCTGCACCCGAGGCTGCCGGTTCTGCCAGGCGGGCATGATCACCCGGCCCGTGCGCGAACGCTCGATCACCGGTATCGGCGAGATGGTCGAGAGGGGCCTGGCGGCCACCGGGTTCGAGGAGGTCGGCCTGCTCTCGCTCTCCAGCGCCGACCACAGCGAGATCGCCGACATCACCAAGGGTCTGGCTGATCGCTACGAGGGTACCCAGACCGGCCTGTCGCTGCCCTCGACGCGGGTCGACGCGTTCAACATCGACCTGGCCAATGAGCTGACCAGGAACGGGCGCAGGTCGGGGCTGACGTTCGCGCCCGAGGGGGGCTCCGAGCGGATCCGGAAGGTCATCAACAAGATGGTGACGGAGGAGGACCTGATCAAGACGGTGGCCGCGGCCTACGGCGCGGGCTGGCGGCAGGTCAAGCTCTACTTCATGTGCGGCCTGCCGACCGAGACCGACGAGGACGTCCTGCAGATCGCCGACCTCGCCCAGCGCGTCATCGAGACCGGCCGCCAGGTCAGCGGGCAGCGGGACATCCGGTGCACCGTCTCGGTGGGCGGCTTCGTGCCCAAGCCGCACACCCCGTTCCAGTGGTGCGCGCAGCTGGGTGTGGAGGAGACGGACGCGCGGCTGCACCAGCTGCGCGACGCCCTGCGGGCCGACAAGCGCTACGGGAAAGCGATCGGGTTCCGCTACCACGACGGCCAGCCCGGCATCGTGGAAGGACTCCTCTCCCGCGGAGACCGCCGGGTCGGCCGGGTCATCGAGGCCGTCTGGCGTGACGGGGGCCGGTTCGACGGCTGGAGCGAGCACTTCTCCTACGAACGCTGGATGCGCTGCGCCGGCGAGGCTTTCGCGGAGCTGCCCTGGGACATCGACGTCGCGTGGTACACGACCCGCGAGCGCGGTCAGGCCGAGGTCCTGCCCTGGGACCACCTCGACTCGGGCCTCGACAAGGAATGGCTGTGGCAGGACTGGCAGGACGCCCTCGACGAGACCGAGGTCGACGACTGCCGGTGGACGCCGTGCTTCGACTGTGGGGTGTGCCCGCAGATGGGCACCGACATCGAGGTCGGCCCGACCGGCCAGAAGCTGCTTCCCCTCACCGTCGTCGGATCGGGGCAGCCGGCCCTGCTCGAGCGGCCCTGACCCGTCCCGTCCACGCGGGTACCCTCCGGCCATGGCCAAGCGCACCCCTGACGGACCCGAGCCCGATCCCGCGGTGCAGAAGCTTCGCGTGCGTTACGCCAAGCGCGGGCGCCTGCGGTTCTCCTCGACCCGCGACTTCCAGCGCGCGCTCGAGCGGGCGCTGCGCCGGGCGGACGTGCCGATGGCCTTCTCGGCCGGGTTCCACCCCCATCCGAAGATCTCCTACGCCAACGCGGCCCCGACGGGCACGGCCAGCGAGGCGGAGTACTTCGAGATCTCGGTGACGGACCGGGTCGACCCGGAGCGGGTGCGCGCGGCGCTCGACGAGGCGCTCCCTCGCGGGCTCGACGTCCTGGAGGTGGTCGAGGCGGGCACGGGGGCGCTCGCCGACCGGCTGGAGGCCAGTCAGTGGGAGCTGGTCTGCACCGGGCTGTCCGTCAGTCGGGCCGAGGCTGCGGTCGCCGCGCTGCTGGCGCAGGACCGTCACGAGGTGACGCGACTGTTCAAGAAGGGGCCTCGAACCTTCGACGTCCGCGGGGCCATCGTGTCGTTGGCCGCGTCGGGGTCGGAGGACGGTTCGTGTGCGATACTGCAGATGGTCGTACGGCACACCACACCGGCCGTGCGCCCCGACGATGTTCTCACCGCGCTGCGAGCAGTGGCTGACTTCGTGCCGCCGGCACCACCCCTGGTGACCCGGCTGGCTCAGGGCCCGCTGCACCCCGCAACCGCGAGGGTGGCTGATCCACTGGCCGCCGACCGGGACGTCGACGGCAGCTGAGCTGGTGACGCGCACCCTGCGCGAGCCGGGCCAGCTGTAGCTCGACGACTTCCGTCATCCCGCTCCCGCGGGAGGACGACGAACACCGCGCACCACGCGGATGGCGAGGGCCGGTTGGCCCCGGTGTGGTCCCGTCCCGTGGCTGACGGGAGACGCCCCACATGGCATCTGACGACAATCTCTTCTCCGCAGCACCCGACGCCCCGGGCGACGCCGATTCGCCGGCACCTGCGGAGTCCGCCACGCCGCCCAGGAAGGCCGCCAAGCGCGCCCCACGCAAGGCCACCAAGAAGGCGCAGGCCCCTGTGGCCACAGCATCACCCGAGCAGCCCGACGGCTCAGCGGACGGTGATTCGGTCGAGCCCGCCAAGACGGCGGCCAAGCGGGTACCGCGCAAGGCGACGAAGAAGGCCAGCACGGCAGCGACGGCAGCGCCACGCAAGCGGGCTGCCAAGAAGTCAGCCGCCGCCGACGAGGGCGCTGCCCCTGAGCCTTCGGCAGCGCAGGCGGACCGGGACGACCGGCCCCCTGCCCCGGCCGTGGGCGTCCTCTTCCAGGCGCCGGACCCGGTGGCGCCCCGTCGGCGCCGCGCCAACGACCTGCTCGGGGTGACGCTGGACCCGAACGTGCACATCCAGGAGTCGAAGGCCTCCTCGTGCGACATC
>NZ_SWMA01000053.1:0-16502 GCF_005222685.1 Segeticoccus rhizosphaerae | reverse complement strand
AAACATCGCTTGCGTCGTCCCGCATCCGCCGATGGCATCACCCCGCCACGATCTCGAAACCAGGCCCGCCCCTTGGTCGCCGACACGCCCACCACCACCGCGGCCTGCTCAACCGTCAGGCAATCGCGGACCTGAGCCCAGAACCGATACTCCACCTCAACCGGCAACCGCGGACTACCCCGACGAGCACTCATCTGCACACCTCTCAACGCCAGGTGTTGCAGTCACCCCTTGAGGCCAAGCCAGCAAACAACGCCGTGATCCCTGGCCGCCGAATCGCCGATCCGGAGCGGCGACCCTTCGGTGTGGACCGCAAAGGTCAAAGCGCGCCTGTCGCACCAGAAGCGACCTGAGGTAGTCCTCCATCTTGCCCCAACTGTTTCCTGGCCGTCGGTCCGGGTCATGCGGTCCCGCCCGGTCTGGTCGCGGAAAGCGAGGTTCATCCGCGCCGTCGTGACTCCATTCGTCTCGTGCAGATCGACGGTCTCGACGTCCCCCGCGTCGGGCCACCCTTCGAATAGCCATGTGTCGACGAGCCGGGACGGTCGCTCGATCTGCAGATAGGTGCCCCGGAATGAACACTCGGTGCCGTCGCTTGTCACGAACACGATGTGGTAGGTCCCACCGACGCGAAGCTCGATCTCACACACGGTCATCGTGTCCTCGAACGGTGCGAACGTCATCCAGTCCCGCACGGGCCGCAGCTGTTCGGGTTAGAGGCGGTACAGGCGGCGGCCATCCGCCCGGGACGTGACAAGCCCCACCGAGCGCTCGCCCGCGATCAGCGCATCGAGGATCTCGCGACGGTGGAGGTCGGCGACAGCGGTTATCTGGGTGGAAGAATGCCGCCGTGCGTCTGTTGCTCTTGTCGAACGGTGTAGTGCCGGGTCGCGGCTACCTGGCGCACGCGGTGCCGACCTTGCACCGGATGCTGAGGCCCGGCGACCGAGTCGCGTTCGTCCCGTACGCCCAGCACTTGACGGACCAGCACACCGAGCTGGTGGCCGCCGCCTTGGCTCCACTGTGCGTCGAACTGGTCGGCGTGCATCGGGGCACGCGGCCGCGATCGGTCGTCGACGCCGCGGATGCCGTCTTCGTCGGTGGGGGAAACGCCTTCAGGCTGCTGACCGCGTTGTACCAATACGACTTGGTCGAACCGATCCGCGGACTTGTCCACTCCGGTCGACCCTATGTCGGGTCGAGCGCGGGGACGAACGTGGCCTGTCCCTCGATCCGCACAACCAATGACATGCCCATTGCCCAGCCGCCGACCTTCGAGGCGCTGGGCCTCGTGCCGTTTCAGGTCAACCCGCACTACCCAGCGGACGAGGTGATGGCAGGTCACTTCGGGGAGAGCCGGGACAAGCGCCTCTCGGAGTTCCTTGAGGACAACGACGTGCCGGTCCTCGGACTCCATGAAGGCTCGTGGGTACAGGTCGAGGGAAAGCAGGCAACTCTCGGTGGTGTCGCCGGAGGGCGGCTGTTTCGCCGCGGTTCCGCGCCCACCGACCTGAGGGTCGGAACGGACCTGAGCCACCTCCTCTCCGTGGCGGGGCACTTCGACAACCCGGTCGGCTGACCCGCACGCCGGTCCCGACCCACCCGCGGTGTGACCGCGGCTGGGTCGGACGGCCGGTAGGAAAGCTCGCAGCACGCCGACCGCGATCGTCTGCTCACGGCCGAAAACGCGATGCCATCCGCCGAAGTGCTCCTCGATACCCGGAGGAGCAGCTCAGCCACCGCTGGGGGCCGAGCCCGGTCGGAACGAAAGCGTCACCACTGATCGGTCAGTACTACGGGACGTTGTCCTTCTCGAGCTGGATCTTGTACGCAAGTCGGATCATGGTGCCTGCGCCGCGCGAGGTGACGGGAACTGCCAACAGCCGTTCCAGGGCGGGCGTGGCATAGCTCGTCCGGGGACGCTCGTTCACCGAGACCGCGTGCTGACCATCCGCTTCGACCACACTGACCCTTCCGGAGCCAGGGGTCCAAGGCACTGGCTCGGGAAAGGTGGCTGGCCCGTCGAAGAGCGAGACCTCAGCGTTCGCCTCCGCGAACCCGCCCCTGATGAGGCGTTCCGATAGCTCGGTGACCCACCGGGCACTGCGGACGATGACCTTGTCGGCGTAGCCACACGCAGGGGTCAAGACGGTGACGACATCCCGGGCGGCCTGCCCGGGTCGCCTCGCCGTGAACAGCACGGTGCCGTTGGTCTGGAAGGAAAGCGCCACGCTCGCGCCTGCGGTGGCGAAGGCGTCGATCAGTTGCGGACGAGTTGGGCTCAGCCCCTGAGCCAGATTGAGGTTACGGAAGAAGGCGACCGACTCAATCATGCTCCACCGTACGACGAGACAGAGGGCATGAGGGCCCCCGTCCTTGACCTGCTGGCGGGTCTCTCGGGGTCGGGCTGTGGAGCCAGGAAAACCCGCACGACCCGATCCGCATCTTCGCGGTCAAACGGCCCAAACCACAAGCCGCCGACTACGACGCGATCCTTCGGCCAGCACCACGGCGGCCCGCGTCAGCCGAACTCGAGGTCACCGGAGGATGCCGCCTGTGCGAACTGGCGCTGCTGCTCCTCGGGAGTGGACCACGGCGTGACCGGCCTGGCAGCCGGCACGCCATCGATCACTAGGTCGGTGCGCTCGTTGAAGAAGCAGATCATGTCCCGAACCGGCTCCGCGTCCTGCAGGGGATCCGGATAGGTCCACCCGATCGCCTCCCCAGGCGCGCCTGCCCCGCCGATCGAAAAGTACGACGCGTGCCCCTTGTAAGCACACGTGCTCCGGTGCTCGCTCGGCTCCAACAGCTCCATCCGCACGTCCGCGCGCGGCAGGTACCACCGCGTCGGTAGGTGTGTTTCCAACAAAGCCACCGCCCGCCGCGTGTCGGCGAGCACGACGCCGTCGAAGAGGACCTGCACGTGCCGGTCCGAGCGCAATGTGTCGATCCGCTTGAACGGGTCATGCGGGTGCCCAACCGCCACCTGCGCCTCCTCCAGCCAGGAGAAGCGGGGGAAGTCCAGCAGCACATAGCCCACCAGCGCCTCATCCGACGGGCGAAAGGCCGCCTGGAGCAGCTGCTTTTCGCCCACCTGCACATCCAGTGGCTGCCCCGGGCAGCTGTGAGTCGCGAAGTCCTCCGGGCCGAGCACCGGAGGCAGCACACCTGGTGCCTCTCGCACCGGCGCCCCGCTTGGAACCAGTCGGGCCTGCAACGCCCCCTCCGGAACGGCGTACACCGGGACGAGTCGGCGCGGCTCCCACACCAGCAGCGCCACCTGGGTGTCCACCAACAGCTCCTCGCCGTAGCGGACCCGCACCCTGCGCGCCGTCGGCTCGAAGCGCAATTGCGGCAAAGCGCCCATCAGGTACCCACGCATCTTCAGTGCCATGACCCCAGCCTCCGGCCTCCCGGACACCAAGGCAAGAGCACCATCGTTGGCGCCGCTGCCCAGCACGCAACCACCGCGGACCCCGGCCCACGTGCAGAGCGACCTCGCGGTCGTCCCAATGCCCTCTGCCTATGGCACATGATCGCCTCGCGGGCGGGTACTACCGGTGCGACCACCCGCCACGGCATCCTCAAGGAGAAGCCATGCCCCACGAACCCGTCCAGCAACCTCCCGCCACCGAAGAGGCGATGAAGAACAAGCCGGATCACGGCGAGGAGAGCTACCGCGGATCCGGTCGCCTCGAGGGAAAGGTAGCCGTGATCACCGGCGCCGACAGCGGTATCGGCAAGGCCGTCGCCATCGCGTATGCACGCGAAGGCGCTGACGTGCTGATCTCCTACCTCAGCGAGGACACCGATGCCGAGGACACCAGGAAGTGGGTCGAGGACGCTGGTCGCAAGGCCGTCTTGGTCCGCGGTGACCTCGCGGACGCCCAGCAGTGCCGCAACGTGGTCGAGCGCGCCGTGCAGGAGTGGGGCCGGATCGACGTCCTCGTGAGCAACGCGGCCTACCAGATGTCCCGCGAGTCGGTCGAAAAGATTCCCGACGAGGAGTGGGACCACACGATGGCCACGAACCTCAGCGCGCTGTTCCATTTGGTGAAGGCGGCCGTGCCGCACATGCGCCCAGGCTCATCCATCATCGGGTCGTCGTCGGTCAACTCCGACACGCCGAGCCCGACGTTGATGCCCTACGCGGCGACGAAGGCCGCCATCGCCAACATGACCGCCAGCCTCGCGCAACTGCTGGGCCCCAAGGGTATCCGCGCGAACAGCGTCGCCCCCGGCCCCATATGGACACCGCTGATCCCCTCGACCATGCCCAAGGAGAAGGTCGAGAGCTTCGGTGAGGACACACCCCTGGGACGCCCCGGCCAGCCGGCGGAGCTCGCACCGGTGTACGTGCTGCTCGCCTCCGACGAGGCCAGCTACGTCTCCGGCGCACGAGTCGCGGTGACCGGCGGCCGTCCCATCCTCTGATCCGACGCACAAACCATGGGGCTGCCCCATCGGTACTCGAAGCTCTGCTGCCTTGCCGCGCTTAGCAGCATGGACCTGGCCGATGACCCCACCGACTGAGAACCGCTGCCTCGGCGTCCAGGGCCGCGGCACGATCGCGCTGCCTGCCGATGTCCGTTGATAATGAGTTGCGCTGCCGGTGGCGACGCGTCGGCGACCACGATGACTTCAAGAAGCCGTAAGCCACCTGACCGGTAGCCGATCGGTTAGCGGGCTTGTCGATCGAGCGCTGTTACGGGCCGCGGCGCTGGCGTAGGTTGCCTGAGTGATCAACAATCGCTCGGTTCCAACCGCGACGGTCATCCCCGTGCTGGTGTATCCCGACGTTCGTGCCGCGGTGACCTGGCTCACCGATGTCTTCGGCTTCGTCGAACGCGTCCGCGTAGGTGAGGCACACCGGTCACAGATGCAGATCGGGCTCGATGGCGCGATGATCGTCGCCGACGTCAGAGGCGAACAGCAACCGCCGCAGGCACACGCCACGACCCACATCATCAAGGTGCGCGTTGAGGACGTGGACGCCCAGTTCGAGCGTGCCCGCTCCTGCGGCGCGCGAGTACTGCAGGAGCCGACCGAGTATGAGTACGGCGAACGGGAGTCCACGGTGGAGGACCTGGCCGGGCACCGCTGGCAGTTCACCCAGACCCTACGCGACGTGGCTCCCGAGGAATTAGGCCTCGAAGGCACCGGTTGGCGCTAGGAGCGCTCGACGAACCGCCGCAATCAGGAACCCGCTTCCGGCGACGCTGCGCGGCACCAGCGAGTTGACCGGAGCCTCGACCGCGTTCTCGCATTCGCGCAATCGCTCGTGCTCGGTGCGCTGTCATCGCTCCAGGCGATGAGCCTGCGACACGGTCTGCGTGCAGGTATTCACGGCCGCGCCGGAGCAGTTCCCGCGCGCGCAGTTCCGCGAGCTGGCGCCCGCCCTGTTGTAGACCGCTCCCCTGTTTGCGGCCCGCCGAACTCTAGCCTCCGACGCCCGTTGCTGCTGAAGCCCTACCCGCGCGGCACGCGCCGTCCTCTACCCCAGCGTGAGCATTGCCTCGGCGAGCTCGCCGGCCGCAGAGTCGGGGATCGCAGTGGCAGCCTTCTCGAGGACGAGCAGCCGTGCGCCTGAAATCTCGCGCGCGATGGCCAGGCCGTTGCCGACCGGGAAGAACGGGTCCCGGCGGCCGTGGACGACGAGCGTCGAGACCTCGATCTCGGGCAGGCGTTCGCGCCAGCGGGGTTTGCAGTTGAGCTTGGCGAAGACCGTGCCGAGCTGGTTGGCTACCTGGGCCGGGGGCGCGGTACTTGGTGTGCGGTCCCAGATGCGCGCGGCGATCGCGCGTGCGGCGACGGGGTCGTCGCCGAGGATCTCCGCGCGGCCAGTGGCGAAGTCCGCCACGGCCTCGCGGTCGGACCAGTCGGGCATCGGGCGCGTGAAGAGGCGCTTCATCGTCGACTTGTCGTGGTCGGGCAGGTCAGCGTCGCACTTGCCCGGCGCGACCGCGCGGGTGCCGACCAAGGTGAGCGCCGAGAACGCGCCGGGGTGGTCGAGCGCCGCGGTCTGGGCGACCATCCCGCCGACTCCAATCCCTCCGAGGTGCGCAGGCCCACCGCCGAGCGCGTCGACAAGGGCCGCCGCGTCGGCAGCGAGGTCGCGCAGGGTGTAGGCGGGCGCTCCCGGGTCCGCCGTCGTCGACTCACCGCTATCACGCAGGTCGTAGCGGACCACGCGACGCCCGCCGGCAGCGAGGCGCTCGCAAAGCGCGTCCGGCCAGGAGAGCATCGTCGTGCCGCCCGCGAGCAAGATGAGTGGTGCGTCGTCGTCACCGAAGGACTCCATGCCCAAGGTGACCTGATTGGCGTCGATGGTGGTCATCGGTCGGTCAGCTCTTCAGGGCGGCGACAGTCGGCGCGGTCTTTGAGTAGCCGGCAGCCTCGACGATCTTGCCGTCGACGACCCGCATGACGTTCACGCCACAGACCGAGTCGTCGGGGCCGGGACCCCATATGTACCGCCAGCGGATGAGTGCCCACTCATCGCCGGTGTTGATGTCCTCCACCTCGAAGTGGCTGGTGCGGTCCTCTATGAGCGCCTTCCACGAGCTGAGCGAGGCGTCATAGCCCTCGTAGCGGGTGCCGTTGGGGGCGGGCTGGACGCTCTCCATGACACAGTCTGGGGCGATGATGTCTGCGAGGAGGGTGGCGTCCCGTTCCTGGAACGCCCGGTTGAAGCGGTCGATGACCTGGACGGTTGTCTGACTCATGTCAGTGGGCTTCAGCATCGCGGTCTCCTTCTTGATTGGGTTGATCTCGTCTCCGTCGGCACGGTGCCCCAGAGCGGTGTGAAGATAAGTCGTCGCTTGGTTAGACGGACCCACCACCTAGTTCTCATCGGTGGAGACGCGCGATCAGGCGATGGGTCACAAGTCCAGCGGATTCGTGAGAGTGGGTCCGAGGAGTGTCGCTTCCAGGACACCGGCGGCATCACTGTCGGAGACGGCACGCTCATCGGCTACGGCAGCACCCTGACAACGGTGACCGACTCATCGACCGGATTGCCCGTGAGCCGACCCAGCAAGGCCTGCACCTCCTCGGGCGAGCGGTACCCGGTGTTGAGCTCTGCGACGGTCCGCAGTGCCTCCTGGGCGGCGTCGTGCATGACCCCGCAGGCGGATCCACTTGCGGCACAATGCGATCCCGATCGCGTCCTGATGTGTCGATATGCCCACGTTCATCGGGGTTCGGAATCCAGGCGGATGCCGGTCAGACGGGAGTCTGCGCTAGCTGATGTCGTAGATTAGGTGCACAAGGTTGGTTCCGATCGGCTGGGTACTGACCAAGCGCAGGGATGCCCGAGCGGCCAGTCCGTCCAGGAGGTGCTCGCCGCCGCCGAGGATGTAGGGGTGCAGCGTGAGCCGGACCTGGTCGGCCAGGTGGTGGTCGATCAAGGTGCGCGTCAGTTGAGCGCTGCCGTACACGACGATGTCGCGTTCATATCGTTCCTTGAGTCGGGTCACCTCTCTGGCAACCTCGCCGCGGAGGATGGTCCCGCCGATCCACTCCGGCGTGTCCAGGGTGGAGGAGATGACGTACTTCGGCATCTCGCGCAGTCGCTCTGCCCACGCGCCCCCGCGGGTGTTCCAGCCGGCACCGGCGAAGAAGTGGTCGGTCCTCCGGCCGAGCAACAAGGCGTCCGCGCCGAGCGCCTCGTCATACTCGACCTCGGCCCAGGCCTCGTAGTCCTCAGGCGTCACTTGCGTGAACCAGCCGCGGCGGTCCGAGCCATCTTCGCCGATGGGGTCCTGGACGCCACCGTCCAGGCAGACGTTCTCACTCAGGACGAGCATGCCCATGATCTGTTCTCCTCAGGTAGTCCACACAGGTTTCGGTATTTCCCGTGCTCCGGTAGTGCAGACACCACCGATCCGGCAGATTGGTCGGCGGTGGACCGCCACGTCGGCGGCCCGCGCGGTGTCAGTACCTGTGACAGCGGCGACGCAGGAGGAGGACCTGTTGGCAGATCTGATCACACGGGCGCTGGCCGGTGACGAGGACGCGTTCCGTGCTCTCATCGAGCCGCATCGGCGCGAGTTGCACGTGCACTGCTACCGGATGCTCGGCTCGGTCGACGACGCCGAGGACGTCCTTCAGGAGACGCTCCTGGCCGCTTGGCGTGGGCTGTCGGGTTACGAGAAACGGGCGTCGATCCGTACCTGGCTCTATCGGATCGCCACCAATCGCTGCCTGAACACGCTTCGTGCCGCGAAGCGGCGACCGGCCAGGAACTGGGATGTCACGGCTTTCGACCCGCCCGAGCCGACCCGATACGGCGAGGTGCCCTGGCTCGAGGCGCTGCCGGACGTGCTTCTCGAGGGCGCGTTCGACGTCCCCCTGCAACCAGAGGCACGCTACGAGCAGCGTGAGTCGATCTCGTTGGCCTTTATCACAGCGCTGCAGTTGCTGCCGCCGCGCCAAACAGCCGTGCTGGTGCTGCGTGACGTCCTGGGCTTTCCGGGCACCGAGGTGGCGGCGATGCTCGACACAACCGTCGAGTCAGTCGCCAGCGCCGTCAAGCGGGCCCGAGCAACGCTTGCGCAGCGCCGTCCTTCACGCACAGACAGCCCTCCCGCCGCTGGATCGCGAGCCGAACAGGCACTTCTCGAACGGTTCGTGGTTGCCTACGAAGCCTCCGACGTCGAGGCGCTCGTCGCGTTGTTGTCCGACGATGTGTTCGTGTCGATGCCGCCGATGCCGCAGGAATACCTCGGCCGCGAGGCCGCGACTCGCTTCCTCCGAACGGCCGTTACGGGCAGGAGCTTCGCCCTCGTGCCGACCCGGGCCAACGGGCAGCCGGCGTTCGGACTCTACGCATCACTCCCCAACCGACCTCGATCCGGCAGCGGTCTGATCGTCCTGGGGCTGGCGCGCGACCAGATCACCGCGCTGACTCGATTCGAGCCGGAGACGTTCCCATCCTTTGGTCTACCGGAGACCTGGCCTGGGTGAGAACTGCACCGGTACAGAGTCGCCATGCGGCGACGTTGCCAGACGGTCAGCGAGCGTCCTGTCAGGTGGTGGCGGTTCGCGTGGCGGTGACCACGGTTGTGGTGTAGCGCACCGTGACTCTTCCTCCCGCGGCGTCGATCGCGGCGCCGGTGTCAGCAAGTAGTTGTTCGATCTTGTCCGGTGGGAGCCGCGTGTAGAAGCCCCCGGTGGGCGGCCCGTCCAGGTATTCGTCGCGGGTGCAGAACTGCTCCCAGTCGAATCGCCACTGTTCTGGCTCGTCGAAGCGGCCCGCCTGGCGTATCCCATTGGCGCCGTTGGCGGCCAGTGTCGAGAACCCGTTCGCGCGGCCTGGCCTGCAGGCGGTCGGCGAGCGTGGCGGGCAGCACCCGGCGCGCGGCCGCGGCGAAGGCGTCCGCCAGGTCAGCCGGCAGCTGGGGATCGTTGCGAAACACGGCCAAAGGGCCGGCGGGCCGCAGCACGGCGGCGGCCTTGACTGCGCCTGCGACCGGTTCCACCCAGTGCCAGCTCTGTCCTTCAATGACCGCATCGAACGTACGGCCGGCGGGGTCCCATGTCTCGAAGGTCGCCACCCCGACGACAAGCCCACATTGGCCCGCCCACTGGGCCATCCGCTCGTCGGGCTCGACGCCAAGCAAACGGAAGCCGGCCGCCTCGAACTGTCGGGCGGCGATCTCACGCCTCGTCGATGGTGGCTTGGACGAGTGTCGCCGCGATCCAGGCCATGACGTCGAGGGCGGTTTCCTGGTCTACGTGAGCGATGTCGGTGCTCCACACCACGGCATCTGCTCCGAAGAGCGGGACGAGGGCCACGGCCAGCCGCTCGCGTGCGGCCTGGGAGACGTGCGCGGGAAGGCCCTCGAGCAGTTCGGAGATCCATACGTCACGATTCGTCTGACCGCGGCGGGGAACGCGATTGGCACGCTCGGGCGCGAGCGAGAGTCGAAGGAGGGTCCGCAACTCGTGCTCGTGGTCGAACGCCCAGACGCCCATCCTGCGGACCAGCGTGGATGCCTGCTCGGGCAGGCCTGTCGGAGAGGTGTCGTCGTCCGGCGTGTCCGGTTCCGGTGGCTGCAAGCGCTGGCCGGCGTCCTCGACGAGTGGCATGGTCGCGTGCATGAGCACCGCGTCATTGTTGGGGAGGTACCGGTAGGCCGTGGCTCTCGAGACGCCGGCGAGCTCGGCGGCCGACTGGACGGTGAGTGGAGCCCCGGTCCGAAGGAGCTCGCGCGCCGCCTCGCTGAGCAGGCGTCGCGTGCGTTCGGTGGGGCTGGGGCGGGAGTGCTTCGGTTGAGATGTCATCGTTCCTCTGGGGTCGGCGGTCCGTTCCGGCCCCGGTGGGCCACGGCGAACTCGTATGACGCGCGCACAAGTCGCAGGATGACGTCGCGTTCCTCCGTGTCGCGCGGCGCGTACAGCATGACGACGGTGGGCGGCGCCTCGCCGGTGTGCCCCAGATAGTGCGGCTCGGCCCACCCCGCCCGCTGGGCGCTTGCCGCCAGCGATGCCGGGAGGGTCGTATGCAGGCTGAAGTCGCCGGCAGCGTGTGCGTGACAGAACTCCCGGTCGACCATGAACGCCTCGGGCGGCCCTGACTCGGAGTCGGCGGCAAGCACGAGGGCACGGGAGCCTTCGACGGCAATCTGGGACGGTTGTCGCCTCACGTGCGGCCACGTCGCCGCTTCAGCCAGGATCAAGTCCAGTTGCCGAGCGTCCTCTGGCTGCTGGTCGAGCTGGCTGTGCGGGATGCTCTCGGTGGTCTGCGGGGGTACTCCTGCGCGGGGTGGCAGGTCCAGCTCAGTGAGCATCTCAGGACGCCGACCAGAACAGCTCGACCGGGATGCCATCGGGGTCGGGGACGACCATGGCGGCGTGGGGCGGCTCGTCCTTGTCCTCAACCGGTCCGTGCGCGACGCCGAGCGTGTCCAGGTGCGTGGTCCAGGCATCGAGGTCCGAGCGGTCGTTGACCCGCAGGGCCACGTGATCGAGGCCCGTGCGGCGGGCGTCGAATCGCTCCCGGTCGGCCTGCGGGTGGTGGTCCAACCCGAGGAACAAGGACGTTCCGGGACGGGTCATGACCACGGTGTGGCCACCGCCGGCGGGATGGGGCTCGACGAACGCGCGGACCATACCGAGGACCCGGCTGTACCAGGCCTCGCTGGTCTCGATGTCGCGGACGGTCAGGCCGAGGTGATGGAATCCGACGACGGTGGGCATCGTGGTGGCTGGTGCGTCTGGGTGGGTCGTGAGTGTCATGGTGATTCTCCTGGTGGGAAGTCCGGCGGCGGTCGTCGCTCGCCGGACCGGATGATGAGCAGACGAGGTCACGGGCGGTAGGGGTCCGTGGCGTAGCGAGCCATGACCTCGAGCACCTCTGCCGGGACGAGGACGCCGTCCGGTCCGGGACGCAAGTCGGCCAGGTCGCGGAAGTAGCCGAGGTACCGCTCCGGGGTCACGCTGCACAAGACCGTGGCCGGCGCGTCCGGGTCGGCGTTGCCGAAGGTGTGTGGGTCACCGATCGGTGCGGTGACCAGGCCTCCGGCCCGGGCGAGCAGCTCCTCGGACCCGCTGGTGAATCTCACGGCACCGGATACGACGTAGAACGTCTCGTCGTGCGCCCGGTGGACGTGCTGGGGAGGTCCGGGCCAGCCGGGGCCGGGCACGCACTCGGCGATCCCGAACCGACCGTCGACGCCGTTGCCGTCCTCGAGGATTCGGAACTTGACCGGCCCGCTGGTGAAGGTCTCGCCCTCGTCTGGAGATGTGAGCCGCACGGTCATGGCTCCTCCTTTGTGATACTACGCGTCTCATAATGAGACTGTCAGTATCATCTTCGCTTGTGAACCCATTGTCAAGGGTTGTACCGAGCGGTAGGCCCCGTCATCACGGATCGTCGCGGTCCCTGGTCGCGTCCCAGACGGTCTGCGTACCGACGTGGCGAAGCCCATGTCAGCGCCCCCGGGGCTGAACCGGCCCAGGTGCTCGACCTCACCCCCGGGCAAGGTGAGTGTCAGGCGCACCGGCGGCAACGGCTTCAAGGACTCATGACCGCCGGTGCCGTCGCAGGTGCTGGTGTACCAATGTCCGTACACCTTGAGCATGCGGCCGGGACTCACCGTTGGAGTGGGCGCCCCGTATTGCCCGCTTGCCGGCTGGTCGTCCAAGTACGGACCGACGCACGACGCGCTCGAACCGCCCGAGCCGCTCGCACACGCGACAAGCGGGGGTAGAAAGAGCATCAACCACAGGAGTCGTCTCATACCAGAGAGCATGGCGCTGTTCTGAAGTGTCGGCGCGGGTGTCGGCGACAGCGCAAACCTACTGTGATCCAACCGTCAGCCAAGCTGGGGGGAGGCCTCCGGATCTCGGGCCGGGAAGGCCGCGTACCCCACCGGGACCCCGACCAGGCGCGCATCTCCTCCATGACCCAGGCGGCCAGTCCGGTTGGGCTGTCGGTGAGAGCGAACGCCAGCGAGCGGCACGCCCATGCAGCTCGACCCGGTACTGCGGAAACGAATTCAGTTCAGCCTCTTGTGCCCGCCAGTCGAACCCCTGGCGCCAGTAGTCGACCAGTTCCTGCAGATACGCCAGGTCCGCACCATGAGCCCACGGCTCAGTGTCGGGGACTCATCCTGCCACCGCGTTCTCGCCAGCCGACGCCACAGATCCTCAATGTCGCCATCGGGGACCACCAGCGAGAACCCCTGCCCGGACACCTCGCCATCGTATGGCGCAGAGCGTCACCAGCGCTCAGCAGAGTTGTGGCCGCAGAACATCGGCACCCCTGACCACTGGCAGCACGACACTTCGCGCATGTGAAGCCCCTGTCTGGCGCACGGAGCCGGTCGAGTGCAACTCACCTACCGTCGCAGCAGAAGTGCCCGAGAATCGGTCAGGATCAGCCGGACACCCACAGCCCGGTGTCGGGCCGTCGTTCCGGAAGCACCTGAACGAAGTACTCTTGGCCGTAGAGTTCCCGCATGAGGGAGTCCGGCAGCATTCCGCGCTGGAGGCAGAACTGGCTTCGGTAGGCGCACAACGCGTCGACCTTCGCCGTCACAAAGTCGGTGACGTCGATGCACGCAGTGGCGGTGGAGTCCTCGGCAGCGGCGACGGCCGAGCCCGGCTGCATGGGTCGGTCGACGGTGGCTTGGCCACGAGGAGCGAACTTCTGCGGCTCTGTGGTGCCGAGTACCAAGCAACTCAACGGTTCGGCGGCGACCACGTGTGCGCTCCGAAGACCGTGACTGGTCACGCCAAGTTCGCCGAAGAACTCTCCGGCCGTCAGGTGACGGAGGTGGTCGGTAGTGCCGCATTCGCGCTCTTGGAGCACGTCGGCCGCCCCGGACATGATCAAGAACAACTCACCGGAGGCCTCGCCCTGCTCGATGACGTAAGCCCCCTTGGGGTACCAACGAACCTCTGAATGGTCCTGGACGAACCGCATGGTGGATGTCTGCTCGGCAAGCAACAGGAGGGCATGCACGAAGTCCAACGAAGCCGGGCTGCCGACATGCTGATTCGTCAGCCAGTGGGCGAGGCGCTCCATCAACAGCACCCCGTGCTGCGGAAAGTAGCTGTGGTAAAGACGCAATGGGCGCGGGCCAGCCCCGTCACGCACGCACGCATCGGTGGTTGCGTAACTGATGGCCGTATGGTCCGGGTGGCCGTATCCGCCGTCAGGCCCGAACGTGACCACCACGTCGGGTCGGAACTCATCGATCAACGCTGCCACCTCGTCGACCAGCGTTGAGTGGCCAACACTCTCGAGGCGACCATCGTGGTGCTCCAGGAGGCGGACGTGCCGCACGCCCAGGAAGGAACACGCGGTACGGAGCTCCTGCCCGCGCACGTCAGCGATTGTTCGACGTGTTGCAACGCGGGCGTCGCGGATCTGTCCGGCCTCCCCGCGGGTGGCCGAGGCCACCATGATGTCCGCGCCGCAAGCGGCGTAGCGGGCGAAGGTGCCACCGGCACAGAACGTCTCATCATCTGGGTGCGCGAACACCCCGAGCATCCGCGGTGACCCACCGCCCGCTGCCTGCATGTCAGCGCCGTCCTCTCGACTCGGTTAAAGCTACTAGGGATCGGCCAACCGAGGACGTAGGTCGCATCACTGACTGAGCGCGGTTGCTCGCCGGCGTCGGAGGCCGAGCAGATACGGCATGCCGAGCCCGGCGGCTGCGGCGGTGCTCACCAGGCGTCCGCGCCAGGACAGAGCAGGGAGCGGTGGGAGGGAGCCGTCGAGGTCGTCGGCGTCGACGAAGTACGCGCGAACGGGACCTATCGACTCCAGTTCCGTCGAGATCTCGTGCACGGGGGCGGTCACCGCACTCTCGCCGGCCCGATAGAGCTCCTCGGACAGCAGGACGTACTCGGGGATATCGACCGGGTTCTTCAGCAGCCGGTGGACCAGGATGACCTCGATCCCGACCGGTTTGCTGCGCTGCCGGATGGTCTGCGTGGCGACCTCGCCGATGTGCGCCACGAATTTCAGTTTCAGGTCGCCCACCTCCTTGCAGCCGGCGCACGGGCACAGGTTGGCCTCCACGTAGGCACGCTCGAGGTGGAAGGCGCGGCGCATAGACGTGGCCGCCCGCAGGACCTCGGTCACCGCCGCATCGGCATCCAGGTTGGCGGCGTCGAGGGAAAGGAAGGCCGCGTCACCCTCGATCTCGATGAGGTCAAAGCCGGGGGCGGCGTCGATCACCTTCTCAAGCAGCCTCGCGGTGTTCACCTCGGCGTGCGCGAGGCTGAACCGGTGGGTGCGCATGTAGCTCGTGTAGCCACCCATGTCCGCGATGAGCAGCAGGGCACGCGCGGACGGCATGCCCCACGGTCCCACATGCACCGGGGAGCCTCAAGGTATCTCCGGCGACCGCCTCGGAGAGTTCTTCGGCGAGTAGCTCCCTGGCTGAGCGAGGTTCGCGAACAGAACGAACCGGATCGGCTCGTCATGTGGCGGCCCGACTGGTCGAGTCAGCACGGTGTGGCTGGGTGGTGCCGTTCGGCAACCCCGAGGCGGAGGTCGACGCATCCTCCACCTTCGGGACAGCCTGCCCCTGGCCCGGCCCGCGACGTCAGCCCGTCTCGGTAGGCCAAGTCGGCTGTTGACGAAGATGTCCTTGCCCAGGGTCAGGTTCTTGCCGAACTCGCTGTAGAAGGGTGGGAAGACGGTGACCGACTCATCGACCGGTTTGCCCGTGAGCCGACCCAGCAAGGCCCGCACCTCCTCGGGCGAGCGGTACTCGGTGTTGAGCTCTGCGACGGTCCGCAGTGCCTCCTGGGCGGCGTCGTGCATGAACCTGTGCTGCTCCGAGCCACCCACGATCACGCGCCCGGCTCACGTGCTCCAAGAAGTCCTGCACCTCCATCCTCCCGATCTTGCCACCCCATGGCGCAGGGCATCACGGCGGAGCCGATCCGGTAGTCCCCGCACGGCGGTGGTGGAACGGCGCGCGGCTTCCCCTATTGCAAGGCGACGGTCACCCATCCAGCACGCGGATATGCCGCGGCGCTGGGATGGGCCCAACTGGTGCGCTCGACAGATGGTGCTTCCGGTGGCGAGTCGTTCGAGATGGACCCCTTCGACCCGTTCCGCCCCGTGACGCATCCATGTGGCTTCTTCGGGTTCCTACCCACGCTCTTCGACGCGCCCTCCCGTGACGAGGTCACGGACACGGACTGGACAGCCCACAGCTTCCTCACCCGTCTCGGCAACGGCGACCGAACCGTCGGGGCATTGCACGGCTTTTCGTGGGGCTTCTCAATCCAGGATGGCGTCATCACGCCACGAGGTCCGGAGTTGATCGGGCCCCAAGACTGGGAGGCGCACCGCAAGACCCTGGGGGGTTAGTCCGTCCGGTCAACCCAGCTGATCACCGCCCACGCCGACGATCACCGATTGATGATCGATCAGCGAGGAGACCGCGCGGATCGATTGAACGAGCATTGCGGGCTCGACGACACCGAGCGCCGGCTGACGGTGGAGGGCTGCAGGCGGCGCTGCTCGTGCACCAGCGGACGTACAGCTCCACGTGCGCCCGCTCAGCCCGCATCGGGTCAAGCTGCTGCTGGACACACCACTCAGGAACGGCCCGCAGGTCGGCCCCGCACCCGCCAGCGCGTCGGATGGCTCGGTCTTCTGTTGCGATGGTGGTCGTTCGCCACCTTGGGCAGGTACTTCACAACTGTGGTGAAGACGTCTGCCGATCAAGTGGTCGTGAGTCGCGGCCCGTATCGAGCTCTGAGGCACCCCAGCTACACCGGCCTGCTCGCGGCTTTCCTCGGCTGTGGCCTGATGCTTGGCAACTGGGTCGGCTGTGGTGCCTCGTTCCTCCCGGGCGCGACTGGTCCCTTTCGTCTGGTGACAGATACAGCCGAGTGTCGAGCTGAAGCAGACCGCGTTCGGACGAGACATCCGCTCATCGGCAAATCCGGTGTCGGCGGCGATCGAAAATTGGTCGGTTCCGGCGCCTGAAAAGTGGACAGTTTTGGTGAGTCTATGACTCGTTGTC
>NZ_SWMA01000052.1:0-17468 GCF_005222685.1 Segeticoccus rhizosphaerae | reverse complement strand
CACCCCTGCCGAGGTCTACCAAGAGCAGCTATCGTCACTGACACAGGCCGGTGTTGCATCGACCCCCTGAACCTGCCATGGTCGAGTGTTCACTTTTCACCGCCGAAACTGTCCAATCTTCGAGCGCCGTCGGCACGGACTTGCAGCCTTCACTTGGTCAACGCAGCTTCGACTGCAGCTGTGACCTGAACAGCGCAGGGTTCACCTGAACAGGACACCCTGCTGTGCATGGGTCAGTTCATGCATAACACCCTCCTCCACCCGCCCAGCCGACTCATCCGGCAGTCGCAAACGCGATGCGGCGATCCAGTTCGCCCGCGAACGCTGACCTTCCGCCAGTCACGATGTGATCTGAAAAGTCACGCCTTCAGGGTGTCAACACCAACCCCCAGGAGGACACCATGCCCAGTGCCAGCAAGATGACGACCCCGGTGACCGTCGACTTTCCCCAGATCGAGGGCCGGTACGCCGAGCTCGGCGGCTACACCGTTGCCTTCGAGACCTTCCCGCGTGACGTCGACCCGGCGCCGTTGTTCGCCGGCCTGCCGGGCGACCGGTGCCAGTGCCCGCACTGGGGTGTCGTGCAGTCCGGCCAGGTCACGTTTCGGTGGGCCGACCACGACGAGACCTACGGCGCCGGCGACGCCTACTACGTCGCGCCCGGCCACTTGCCACTGGTAACCTCCGGCACCACCGTGGTCGAGTTCAGCCCGACCGACGCTCTGGGCGAGACAATGGCGGTTGTCGAACGCAACCTGGCCGCAGCAGGAGCGGGTGGGTGATGACGACCTCGACCATGCCGCATCCGGCGACCATCCAGACCAGCGTCGACAAGTTCGTCGAGTTCCTCGAGAGCGGGGGCGTCGCCCCTGTGGGCCTGTTCACGCCGACCGTCTTCGGCGATCTGATTTCCCGCAATGGCGCATCCAGACTTGCGACGCGGAAGAGCTCATCGCTGGCCGAAGACGGCAGCACCCGCAGCCCGGGCGCGTCCGTGTCGAACGGGTCACGGCCACGGAGACCGGATACGTGATCAAGCTCGAGGAGCGCTGGCAGGACGGCGGCCAGCAGTGGTATTGCCGGGAGAGCTTCGTCCTCGACCTCGACGAGAACGGTGCGGTCTTCGACTTTACGCTCTACTGCACCGGCGACTGGGACCAGGACCGCCAGCGTGAACACGCGAACGCGGTGACCCTGCTGCGCCCGTAGTGCCACCATGGAGCCCGTGGAACCCACCGCGGGGGACCTCCCGGACCCGGCAGCACAGGCGCTGCGCCTGGCCGAGACGTATGTCTTCGGGACCGAGCCGGGCAGGATCCCCGCGATCTTGCACGAGGCCTTCGCGGCCTCGACCGACGACCGCGTCCGCGCCCGGCTCGGCGCCGCCCTGGCGCGATGTTGGGCCTATGCCGGGACGCGTACCCGTGCGGTCCCGTTCGCCGACGCTGCCCTGGCCCATGCGACCGCGGCCGGTGACGGCGCGCTCCTGGCGGATGCGCTCGACGCTTCGCTGGCCACGCACTGGGGGCCCGACGAGCTGTCCGTCCGCACCGAGCTGGCACGGCAGCTCGACGACGTCACCGCCCACCTCACCGATGTGCAGGCACGCACCAAGGCGCATCTGTGGCTGCTCACCGTCGCCATGGAACTGCTCGACCTACCCGCGATGAACCGCCAGATGCGCGCGTTGGAGGTGCTCGGCGAGCAATCACCACGGACCATGTTCTTCGCGGCGTCCCGGCGGCTCACCCTCGACCTGATGCGCGGAAGGACGGAAACCGCCGCAGAGCTCGTGGCCGTGGCAGGCCGGGCGTTGGACCAGGCCGGGCTGGCCGACGGCTGGCTGGTCGTGTCCAGCATGAGAGGGTACGCCGCGGTCCACACCGGCGACCGGGACACAGCCGCCGAGCTGGCCCAGCTGGCTGAGGACTTCGCGATCGCTGAAGGTGTTCGCGAGCTCTACGCCGAGGCGGCCTGGATCTGGCTCGGCGCTGGTCAGGTCGAGCGGGCCATCGCGCTGGCAGCGACGTTCGATGCCGGTGTGCTGGCGTCGCTGCCCCGCGACTTCAGCTACCTGCCGACCCTGCAGCTGGTGCTGGACGTCGCACTCCACGCCGGCGAGTCCGACCTGGTCACCCGGGTCGCGGTCGTGCTCGCCGCGTACGCCGGCCGGCCGGTCGTCACCTCAGGCGGGGTGATGTTCCACGGGGTCACCGACGACACGCTCTCTCGGGCCGCGGACTTCCGCGGTGATCACGAAGAGGCCGCACGGCTGCGGGCGGACGCGTTGGCGACCTACACGCGGATCGGCGCGACCTGGTGGCGGCAGCGGCTCGAGCAGTGGACCCCCAAGCTGCCCGCCGCCAGCAGCGACAGCCGAATGGCCGACCGCCGAATGACCCTGCGTCCTGGCCCTGCCGGCACGTGGCTGGTCGGCCACGCCGGCACGACGACGCCGGTACCAGCGCGCAAGGGCATGGCCCAGGTGCACCTGCTGCTCTCCCGGCCAGGCAGCAGCATCAGCGCACTCACCCTCGCCGGCGGTTCGGTGGCCGAGAGCGACCTCGGGCCCCGAGCCGACGCGACCGCGCTGGCCGCCTACCGGCGTCGCCTCCGTCAACTTGACGAGGCGCTCGATGCCGCCGACGCGACCGGCAACGCGACCAGCGCCGAGGCCCTGGCCGCGGAGCGAACCGCGCTGCTGGCCGAGGTCTCGGCGGCTACCGGACTCGGCGGCCGAGCCCGCCGGGTCGGAGGGAGCACCGAACGCGCCCGGGTGAGCGTGCGCAAGGCAATCGTGGCTGCGATCGACACGATCACGACCGCCGATCCCGTCGTCGGGCGCCACCTGGCGACCCACATCCGCACCGGCCTCATCTGCGCCTACCAACCCGACCCCGGCCAGCCCTCTGCCTGGGAGCTGTGACCAAGCCCGGCCGTGTCCCGAACCGGACTCTAAGCATTCCCACCCCCATCCCGTCGCCGTCGATACCGTCGGCCACCGACGGAGTGATGTCGCTGCCTTCTGGGCGGCATGCACGCGCGCTAGATCAGACTCCGGTCACGTAGGCGGTGAGGAAGTGGACGGCGTGCTGATCGAGGTTGCCGCGGGCGCGGTCGTAGTGCTCGGTGGTGCGGGGGTCGGCGTGCCGGGCTCGGATCTGGGCGTCGCGTGGCGGCGACGAGCTGCGCTTCCAGCGCTGCTTAGGTGTTGGCCGAGTCTGGCCATGGCCCGGGGGGATCGTCGGGGACGTCTTGCTCGGCCTGGGTCGTGTGATTGATGCGGAATCCGCGTGCCAGGTAGTTGCGCAGTGCGTACGGGCCATCGAGGGTGCAGATGTGCACCCACACCCGCGAAACTTCCGGAAGCACGGGCCAGCGCTCGTGCAGCGTCCACGCTTTGCTGATCCCCTGGGTGAGCAGCTGGCCGCCCAGGCCGCGACCGGTGAACCGCGCAAGCAGACCAAAGTAGGCGATCTCCACGTGCGTGGCGCGGTCGTGGATATCAGCCGCGAGCTCGACGTAGCCGGCGGGCGGGCGCGCCGTGGAACCAGGCCACCCAGGTCTCCGAGCCTGGCCGCGAGAGCCAGGCGACCCACTCAGCCAAGTTCCACCCGCGCCGGTCGAGCCAGTACCAGTCGCCACCGACTGCCGTGTAGAGGAACCTGGAGAACTCCGGAGCGAGCTCGCCGACCCGCCCGATCAGCGCGGGCTCTGCAGTCTCACGTGCTGCTCGCAGGTCCGCCGGATAATCCTGTTCGAGATGGGTCGTCGTCACGATCACCGATCCAGTGAACAGCACCGTCACCCAGCGACTGCCACGGGATCTGTGACTAGCACAGCGGCGTTGTCGCCCTGGGCACAGAACCGGCACCACGGTCAGCAACGGCAGTCCCATCCCGCGGCAGTCAGCGCCGCCCACCGCCGGGCCCAACAATGCTGAGTCGCTGGACGCGAGTCCAACCCTTCCGGTGGATCAGCACAGGTCCCCGGCTACCGGTGTTGGCCGCGACGCCGCCCCTGGCGGTCCCTCACCCGGGGGGCGTGTCCCGCGCCAGCCGGCCGGTCCGAGCCGGGCGCCAGCGGGCCACCGACAGCCGCTTCCGCGGTCGTTGTTGGTGCCGGTTCACCATGGTGTTCTCCAGGGGTCGCTGTCGCCCGCCCGGGTGCCGCTGGTGACGGAGGTGGGGCCCTCCTGGCGTGCCGGCGCCGCCGCGCGTGCCGCCCGGCGTTGGCCCAGTTCGGTGATGATGGCGTCCTGTTGGAGCCGTAGCCGGGTCTGATCTGGGTCGTTGTGCGATGACCGAGCCGGTGCCACCGGGGCGGCCCGGAGGGTGTCTTCCAGCCGAGCCAGGTCGCTGATCAGCTCCCGCATCGAGCGGCCGCGCAACGCGGGCCGCTGCCGGCCGCGAACCGGGCGGGCCTCGCGAGCGCCGGGGCCGGCGCCCAGGGTGTGCTGGGTGTCCACGTCAGCCCAGGAAGTAGGACGGATCGGCCGGGTAGCGCGCCCACCCGGCGGGTCGCTGTGCCCCGGCGAACGGTGGCCCGGCGCCGTGGCCGGCTCGCGGCCCGACCGGGTCGTGGACACCGCCGCAGAGCTCGCCGTGGAGACCGGACGCGTCGAGACCGCCGGCTGGCTGGGGCGCCGCGATGGCGGCGGCAGGCGGCGCCCGGAACCGATGGCGCATCACGATCGCGTCGCGGCGGTCGGCGTCCCCAAGGCGGAGCACAGGGCCGGCAAGTCGGGCCAGTGGCGGTGTGCGGGTAGGTCCAGCAGCAGCTCCAGCACCACTGGCGGGGCGTGGTGGTCCACCGCCGCGGCGAGCACCTCCTCACGGTCGGCCGGGAAGCCCGCGGGCGGCAGGTAACCGACCAGCTGGCCCGCGGTGACCGGCACTGCGTTGGAGTCCGAGCTCGCCTCGTTCGGCGCCTTCGCCTCGGGCCGCCCGACCGCGGACATCTACCGCGACCAGCTCGACCTGCTGGACCTCATCACCGACACCACCGAGGAGCAGCCATGACTTTGGATCGCTTGCAAGCCCACTTACGGATTCACCCGGATGCCGTTCGGGCGGGCCCTGGCACCCGGGATGCTGCACCGCCCGAACGGCAGCCACGCCGAGGCCGCCGCGCGGATCAGCTGGTGCGTGGCCGAACGCGCCCTCGGCGTGGTCACCGGTGAGGTCGGCGCCGGCAAGACCGTCGCGATCCGCGCCGCCCTGGCCGGACTGGACACCTCCCGGCACACCACCATCTACCTGGGCAACCCCGCCGTAGGCGGCCGTGGCCTCTACGCCGGGATCGTCACCGCCTTGGGCGGCGTTCCCCGCTTCCACAAGGCCGCGCTCATCCCACAAACCGCCGAGCTGCTGGCCGCCGAGGAACACGAGCGAGGTCGCACCGTGGTCCTGGTGCTGGACGAGGCCCACCTGCTGGGCGCCGACCAGCTCGAAGAACTCCGGCTGCTGACCAACGCCGACATGGACTCCCACTCACCGTTCGCGTGCCTGCTCGTGGGACAACCCACCCTGCGCCGGCGGATCAAGCTCGGAACCTTCGCCGCCCTCGACCAGCGAATCGCGCTGCGTTACGCCATGACCGGGATGAGCCAGACCGAGACCAAGTCCTACCTGGCCCACCACCTCGGCCTGGCCGGACGATCGGACACCCAGTTCTCCGACGACGCGGTCGCGTTGATCCACCAAGTCGGTCGCGGCATCCCCAGAGCAGTGAACAACCTCGCCGTCCAGTCCCTGGTCGCCGCCTTCGCGACCAGCAAGGCCATCGTCGACGAATCATCCGCGCGAGCCGCCGTCACCGAAGTCACGACAGAATGACCACCACCACGACACCATGACCACCCCGCCGGTTGCCCGGCGGGGCCTTCAAAATCGACTCAACCCGTCATCACCAACCACGACGCCCCCATCATCGATCGACGCGACCGGCAACAGACGCCGACATTGCCAGCGTCGAGAGTATGCGGCGGGTCATGGCCGCACAGGCCTCCATGATGGCAATCCCGGTGCTCGGATTTCCCGCATTTGAGCGCCGTCGACAGATTCGACGAGGACGGCATCCTGGACGCCGCTGAGTCATCGAAGCATGCGCCGGCACCTTCACCCCCATCGACCCGCGCTAACGCAGTTTCAACAGAGCACGCACTTGACCGCCACCACTGCTCGCACCTCAACCTGGTCTTCAGCTGCGCCAACAAGATGGCCATTTGGGCATGGATGAGGAGCGCATCGCGCGGCTAAGACGCCTGCACTCGCGGCTGCTGGAGCGGTGCGGTCCACGGTGGGCTCAACGTGGCCTCAGTGGCTCCAGATCCGGTGTAGTGCTCGTGGCAGTCCCCATGCGCCGCGGTCTGTGAGTCGCTGGTCCTCGTCCAGCACCCCGAGGTCCTGCCAGCCAGGAGTCAGATGGATCAGGGCCATCTCCAGCACGGCCAGGTGGCCTTGGGGGTCCTCAATCTCGCCGTCGACATCCTCGAGGCGCTCGACGTCCACTTGCACGAGCGCGGGGTCGAGCGCGCTGCCTGGTCCTCGGTCTACCAGGCCAAGCACCAGGCCGAGCCAGTCCGCGTGTTGCAGGGCCATCACCGCGGACATCGACTCGATCTCGTCCGCGCTGGGCTCCTTCGATGGAGAGATCGTCTCGGCCAGCGCGTCCAGCCAACGGGCGTCGTCGTCGGTGGGAACATCCCGAACTGCCGGGATGCGCTTCGCGAGGTACTCCGCCGCGGCCCGGTCCACCGCTTCCCATTCCTCGGACCAGGCGTCGATCTCGTCGTCGGTGATGTCCCAGTCGTTCGGCATGAGACCAGCGTAGAGAGCCAGGCGAGAACGCGCCTCCCTCCGGTGGCACCAGTTCCGCACAGGAGGCCCCCGGCGGTTGGTCGTGGCCATGATCGGCGCGGCTGAACGGTCCGGAGTGGGGAGGGCGCCGCGCGGGGTTTCAGGTCCACATCGTGGGTCCGCTGGGGCGTCACTTGCCGGGGCGTCAGCCGGCGGCTGCCAGCAGCTGGTCAAGCTCGGCCCTGATGCCGTCGACCAGGGCTTGGGGGTCCGGGCACAGTTGGCGCACCGTGGTGACGCTGATGTCGACGTGCTGGTCGTAGGTGATGGCGGCGAAGAAGAGGTGAACCGGTGGGCAGACGATGCCGCGCAGGAAGACGTCGGTGATCTGGCGGGTTGCCAGGTAGAGCGGCTGACGCGGTCCGGCCATTGTGGACACGGTGAGGTTCTGGGTGGGCGGGAACACGCCGAAGGCCTTGGTGCCGGCGAAGGCCATCGCCGCGCTGACGATCCCGGGCAGCAGCAGGTCGCCGACGTCGGCGAGGGACTGCCAGTCGGCCCGCGACCGGGGCAGGGCCGACTTGGCCGCGGCGGAGCTCGCGTGCACCGCGGTCAGCCGTTCCCCGGGGTCGTCGAGGTGCACGGGCAGGTCGACCCACATCGTGGTGAGGTGGTTGCCTTGCATGTCGTCGTCGCCGGCCGCCCGGACGTTGACCGGGCAGGTGGTGCGGATCGGTTTGTCGGGCAGGTCGGCGTGCGCGGCCAGGTAGTCGCGCATGGATCCGGTCACCAGCGCCAGCAGGACGTCGTTGACGGTCGTCCCGGGGAACATCACGCGCACCGCCCGGACCTGGTCGAAAGGCACACTGACGAGCGCCATCGATTTGCTCGGGTCGCTGACGTGCTGGTTGAACAGCGTCATCGGGGGCGCGTCGGTCAGCGAGGGCAGGTAGCCGGGCAGCTGCGGCAGCCGCGCCGAGCGGTTGGCCAGCCCTGGCGGCACGCTGGGGACGAGCCGGCCCATCAGCCGCTTGGTGGCGACGGTGTTGGCGGCTAACCGGCTCGGCAGCTCCACAAGTGCCCTCTGCAGCAGGGACGGTTGCGTCCGCCCGGTCAGCGGCGCCGGCTCACGCTCGCGATCCACCCGGGTGGGCGCGGCGTCGAACAGCAGATGCTGCAGCGCGATCATGCCGACGCCGTCTATGACGGCATGGTGCACGCGCAGGACCAGCACCGCTCGCCCATCGGCCAGCCCGGTCAAGTACCAGACCTGCCAGAGTGGCCTTCCGCGGTCCAGCGGCCTGCCGGAGACCTGCAGGATCGTCTCCATCAGGGCGGACGCGTCTCCCGGCGCCGGGACCCTCCGATGGTGGATGTGCTCGTCGAGGTCGACAGAGTCCGTCTGGGCCCAGCGGTCCTCGCCGATGCGCAGTGGCGCGTGAGCGATCACGCGGTTGGCAATCGGTGAGCCGGGCAGTCGCTGACCGAAGACGGCCCGAATGTCGTCGAAGGGCAACGGGCCTTCGGGCGCGGACTCAAGGACGTAGATCCCGGCAACGTCCATCGGGTAGCCACTGCGTTCCAGACGCAGGAAGATGCTCTCGGTGCTGCGCATCGGCGGCATCTGCCTCCTCCCGAGTCCGGCACGCCAGTCAGGCACTGTTCATTATGCTCGGGCCCAGTCGGCCGGACTCGTCCCCCTTGCGGTGCATGGCCCCGTCGTTCGCGGCGACACCTTGTGACGGGACGTCGCAGACCCGTGGTGGCTGTGGTGCCGCCGGTGCAGGCGGGCGGGCCTCCGACGAACAGCAGAACTCGCCGATTGGCTTCGTGTGTGGGGTCGACTCCGCGAACGACGACTGGCGCGCATAGGTTTACTGACGAGGCCACCAGCGCAACTGCCGCCGTATGCCCAGCTTCGACCTGCGGTGCCGAAGTTCTGACATGCTCGCTTCCAGCGCCGGTGGGGGTAGTGGTGGTCGCTGGACGTTTGTTTGCCGGGGCGTGTACGTCAGGGACGTTGTGCTTGCGGGTCAGCCGAGCCGTGTGGCGCGGTGATCTGGACGGGTGCTGCGGCGCGGCAGGTGCTGTCCGGGGTCTAGCACGTCCATGACGCGCGCCACCATTCCGGTTGCTCCCACGGCCACGACCCGGCGGTGGGCGGCTGCACTGATCAGCATCCCGGTGCAGTGGGCGTCCATGAACGTGACGTTGGTCAGGTCGATCGCCAGCAGCCCGTGAGCATCTGCGAACGCGCGGTCGAGGGCAGCATTTAGGTCGTCGCGGGTGCTGATGTCATACTCGCCGGCCAATTCCAGCACCCAGGGGCTGATGAGGTCAGCTCCTGGGTGGCTGTGGCCTGCGGATCCGACCTGGTGGCGTTGTGGTCTCGGTTTTGCCGCCCGATGGGCTGGGTCCGTCATGGTGGAGGTCCCAGGTGGGTGAGTGGCGGGTGACGGAGCCCGGTGGCGTTGCGGGCGGCTGTTTGCTCAGCTACCTCGACAGTAGTCCAGAACGGGTGGTTCGGGTAGTCCCCACGGTGGGCGGGTTCACCGCTCTGCGGCGGTCTCGCCTGCCTGGCCCTCCTCGTCTTGCACCTGGTCGAGCAGCTCGCGGGCGATCTCACGCAGCTTGCGGTGCTGGGTCTGGGACATGTCACGCAGGACGTCAAAGGCCTGTATGGGTCCGCAGCGCTGCTGCGCCATCACGATGCCCCTGGCCGTGTCGATCTCCCACCGGGAGGTGAGGGCCTGTTCGAGGCTGGCCGCGGTGACTTGGGCGCGGGTGAAGGCCTCGGCGTTGCCCAGCACGATCGAGGCCTGCTCGGCGAACAACGCGGCGGTCGCGGCGGTGGCCTCATCGAACACCCAGGCTTGCAGCGCATACACGTTCAACGCCCCGAGCCGGGTACCGCGGACCGTCAACGGTGCCGCCACGATCCCGCGCAGCCCATACTGCAGCGCTGCGGCCCGGAACCGGGGCCAGCGCTGCTCGTCCTCGAGGTCTTCGGTCAGCACCATGTCCTGGGTCACGTAGGCGTGCAGGCACGGTCCCTCGTCAAGGGCGTACTGGATCTCGTCGATGCGCCGCACGAAGTCGCCGGCCGCGGTGACCGTGGTCGGTTTGCCCTGCACGACCCAGGTGACTCCCGCGCCGTCGCAGCCGGGCACGGCGCGCACGGACAATTCAGCGACGCGCTGCAAAGACTCGTGCAGGGACTGCTCGGACAGCACAAACTGACCCAGCGCCGCCAAGCTGCCCGCCAATTCGGCTCGGCCTCGGGCATCCGGTGAGGAAGGGCTCAACCGCGGTACTTCCTCTCTCCTGCCGCGTACGCACCTGCTGTATACACCCGATTATCCCCTGCGCGACCCGACGGTCAAGCACGAAATGGGCCTGCTGTGGTGGGCTTGGCAGGACCAACCACCGGGCGTAGCCTGCTGAACAGGGACGCGATATTGAGTCGGCAGCGGCGCTCGCGCCGCGGCGTGGAGGTCCGAGCGATCCGGGGCGGGGCGGCCCTTCCACCGGCAGAGATGAGGCTCCAATTCGCGACGTCACGGTGGTCGGCGCGACCGGTCCAACCGGCCCGGTCCAGGGACTGGCTGTCCTGAGGGCACTGGCCCAGGAACCACGAGCCGTCGTCGCTGATCTGACCGGACCCGACGTCGATGCATCTGCCCTGCCCGCCGAGCTCGACCTGATCGAAAACTATCTGGGCCACTGGGACGCGACCGCCCTGCTCGTGTGCGCCGACACCCTCGAGAAGGAGCGCGTCCTGCAGGCCCACCCGCTCGGCGCCAGACTCACCCTGTTTCCCGCAGTGGCCTTCGCCTTGGTCGCCGCAGGCCGCCAAATACCTACCGACCGGCTCGTCCTTCCCCTCGCCTCGGTCCCTGCGGCGCCCGGCCAAGCCCGCCACTTCGTTCGATCAGCCCTCGAGCAATGGCGCCTGAGGTACCTCCTCAACGAAGCCGAGCTGGTCGTGACCGAGCTGGTGACCAACACCGTGGTGCACGCCCACACGCCGATGACCCTCACCATCAGCCGCAGGAATCCCACCGCCCCGCCCGGCCGGGGCACACTACGGATCGCGGTCCGCGACACGGACCACGACAGTCCCGCCCCTCACCCACCCGACCTCCTAAGACCAGATGGGCGCGGGCTCCAACTCATCGATCACTTCACCGCCGCGTGGGGGGCCATCTCCCTGGACGACGGAAAGATCGTCTGGACCGTCCTGCAACAAGACCCCGCCACCGCCTAACGAGAAATGAAGGCGCGTTCTGGCCACGGCCAGGCAAGCCCTGGGTCAGGCACAGGTATCGATCACGTCAAGGGCACCCTGATCACCGGCGCGATCCATGGCGGTAAGACCAGCCTATGGCGACGAAGTCAAGGGGCTTGGGTTCGTTGATTTGTGCAGGGGAAGTCGGCTCGCCGAGGTTCGCCGGCGGGTTGATTGGTCTTTGGGGTTGAGGCGCGTTCGCCGGTGGTCGGGGGCCCGGGCGCCCGTCTCCTGCCCTACGTAGCGTGCAAGCGGGTTGCTTCCCGACAGCCTTCATCCGGGCTTTGGTGGAGACGGGCGGGGCTGCCCATGGTCTATCGCGGGATGTGATCCCGACGCAGTGGCGGGCTCACCCCGTCCGGTCGGCTATTGCGCCTTGGGGTCAGGCGGCAACGGCGGCTCCCCTCGCGGTTGCGGGGGTCTGCGGGTTGAGTCCGCCGGCGATGGCGGGGTCCCAGGCGGTGCCGGTGGTGATGACGGCGTGCAGCTGGCGCAGCAGGCTGCCGGCGACGGCGACCCGCGCCTGAGTTTTGGTGAGCTTGTTGTCGGCCCTGCCGGTCAGGTGCGCGTACCGGGCGGCGAGCACCGGGTTGTTGCGCAACGCGGCCCACACCGCCCGCCACGCCGCGAGGCGGAGCTGGGGGCGGCCGCGGCCGCTGATTCCGGTCTTGCCCTGGTAGCTGCCCGAGGCGTTGTCGCGGGGACAAAGTCCGGCGTGCTTGACCATTGCCCGGGCGCTGGTGAACCGGGTGGGGTCGCCGGTCTCGGCGAGGATCGCGGCGGCGCCGACCGCGGACAGCCCCGGGATGCTGGTCGCCAGCCCGGTGAGCCCGAGCTCGTCGAGTACCTGCACCATGCAGGCCTCGACCACGGCGGTCTCGGCGCGGGCGTGGGCCAGGTCGGCCAACGCGAACCGGGCCCGCTCCAGGCCACCGGCGCGCTGGTCGGCCACTCCGGCCGCGACCTGGGCCGGGTCGGTTGCGGCCTCGAAGACGGCCCGCACGATCTTGGAGTACCAGCGGGTGGCGCCGTGCCGGGGCAGTTCGCGGCGCACCACGGCGGCGAACCGGGTCCAGCCACAGCGGCGGATCAGGCCCAGGTCGCCGCTGGCGCCGACCCGGTCCAGCGCGACGGTCATCGCGGCCAGCCAACTCTTGGACTTCATCGGCTTCCCGGAGGCTTCCAACGCGCCCGGCCAGGCACACTCGAGCAGGTCGATGATCTGCTGCTTGGCGGCGGTGGCGTTGGTGACCAGGGCGGCCCGGCGGGCGCCGAGGTGCCGCAGCCGCGCCCAAGTCGGGTCGGCGCGTTCGGGCAGGTAGCAGCGCAGCTCGGTGACCAGGCGGGCGATGATCATCGCGTCGGTCTCATCGCTCTTGTTGTGGGTGAAGTCCTCGCTCTCCCGAGCGCGGTGCACCAGCAACGGCTGCACGCAGACCAGCCGGACGCCGGCCCGCTCGGCGATCTGGTCCAGCACCCGCCAGCGGTGCCCGGTCGGCTCGCAGGCGATCACGACCGAGGAGAACCCTGCCGCCGCGGCCTGGGCCAACCCCCAGGTGACCGCTTCGGCCAACTGCCACGCCTTCGCCTTGACGGTGCGGCGCCCCAGCACTCGGGAGTCCTGGTCGGTCAGCGCGCACACCTGCTTGTCCGCGGCGAGGTCGAAGGCGAGCACCACACTCTCCCGAGTGACGACCGCGCGCAGCGCCGCGAGCCTGTCATTGCGGCGGCGATCTCCACGTGAGAGCCGACCGTTACCGTTGGACATGCATCCTCCTGATGAGTGGTCTGGGACACCAAGCCCGTCAACCCCATCAGGGGGATGCCTCGGCCCCGGATCCAACACGCTCAGGTAGTTACTACACAGGTTCGAGCAGTCGGTGACTCTCTCGATCAATTGGTGAGCGGCCTGTCTGGCCAGACTCGGTGGGACACTGTGGGCGTGTTCACTGAGGCACGGGCGCCCTCTGGAGAGCTTTGGAACCGGTACGACGGGAGCGGTCGAGTCGCCCTGGCCGTCGTTCTCGCGCTGATCACCCTCGCACTGCTCATCGCCGCACTCCGCCTTCGGTGCCCGATCCGGCCACCGGCCTTCGGACGCCCGCTGGTGGCCACTGTCCTGGCGCTGTGGCCAGTCTCGATCATCGCGTTCCTGGTGGCCCTCACGATCTACGGCGACCGGCTGACGCACGACTACCCGTCCTACGACGTGCCGCAGAGCCCGATCCTGCCGGTGACGCTGTCGGCAGCCGTGGTCACGTTCTTCGTGCTGGTCGTCATCGCCCGTGGCAGTGATCGAGAGCGTCTCGCGGGCGCCCTGATAGCGGCACTGGCTGCACCGATGATCTTCGAGCTCCCCTTCGACCTGATAGTGATGGCCCGAACCACCCCGCCGATACTGCCGCACCCAGGGCTGTGGCGACTGCTCTTCTTCGCACCGCTCTTCGCGGTCGAGCTCTGCACGATCGCGTTGTTGTTGGCAGTCCGTGGCGTTCGCATCACCCGCTGGACCCTGGTCGCCCTTGCCGCGCAGTTCCTGACCTTCACACTGTGGTCGTCAATCGGCTTCGGCTTCCCCAATCATCCGCTCACCTACCTCGCTAACGTTGTGGCGAAGCTGTGCGCGTTCGCGGTCACCTGGACGACGCTACTGCCACCGCGAGGGCGAGGGCCCGTGACGGTTGGTCAGGTCACAGGGGCCACCTCATGAGGACAGATGACGCCGCCGCATGTGCCCAGTGACCACACTGCCCGGTGCCGCTGGCATGCATCGCGAGCGACGCCAGCGCACCGGGCCCGCACCGTAACGCGGAATGAGGCACCTCAGGCGATCTGATGTCGCTCGGCGGAGGTCCTTCGGTGGAGTCGCTCCGCCCTGGCCCGGCCTCCACGCTGGCCACATCGGCGACTCGGTCCCGCCCGCCTGCGTGGCCGGCATCTGGGTGATGGATCTTGCCCCCTTGCCAGCGTCGGTATGGCGTCATTGTCGGTATGGCGTCATTGTCGCCACCGTGATTGCCTTGTTGATATGACGGACGACAACGGCCGCATCGGTGAGGCGCTGATCTACATTGGTTACGGCGAGCTCATGCGACGGCTGCAGGTGCTCGAGATGAGTTTGTGGCAGGTGCAGTCGCTGCGATTCAAGCGTGGCGTCACAGCCGAGCAAGCCATGAAGAAGGTCCACGGCTGGGACGGAGCCACATTCGGCAAGATGTGGGGTGGGATGAAGAGCCAGGGCCACTGGCCCGAGAACCTAATCCACAACATCGATCAAGCGGTCGGTCTTCGGAATCACCTCGCCCATCACTTCTTGCGAGAGTTCTTCGCTGCCCGTCCGTCCCAAGAGAGCTACAGGGCCGGTGCTGACCAACTGGTGGAGTGGTCGCAACGGATGGATCAGCTCGAAGCGGAACTAACTGAACATCTGCGGACGCTAGGCATGCCCGACTTAGACGACCTGGACGACGAGACGCTGGCTGACCTTGAGTCGCTGCGACCCGACTGGCCCCTTTGACGGCAGTGTCGTCACCGTCCGTCGGGTCTCAGGGGTCGGTGGCTGGATGGACACCCCTGTGAGGATGGTGGATTCGCGGCGGAAAGACGCGCCGCTAGGATCGCGACGGGTCTACAGGTGTCTCGGGGGGCCTAGGTTGGAGCCATGTCGGGCGATGAGGCAGGCGAACGGAACCGATCGAAGCGAGCCATCACGTCGGAAGGCCTGGCGACGAAGTCGGTCGTCGCGTGTTGGAGCGTGTCGGTTCTGCTTCTTGGGTGCGGGATCGCTGCAACATTCCTTGTTGGAACCGGTGCTGCCCCGGCAGCCATGATCCTTCTCGGAAGCCTGTTCCTGGTCCTTGCGCTGATGCGACGCGTGCCGCTGAGCCTTGAGGTCGGCGGAGCAAAGTTTGATGCGAGTTACGAAGTGGACGAAGCCTATGATGCAGGTCGGGACTATGGACGCCGATTGGGGGTCGAGGACGCGCTGACCGATGTCGAGAAGGCCAAAGAGCGTGGAGAGCCGGTCGATGAAGCGCTGCAAGCACTGCGAGAGCGTCTGGTAGGCAAGGAACCGGTAGGAGACTCGACGCCGTCAGGGACAACCGCGGGTTCGGTCGCTTGGACCGGAACGGCGCGGGGCCACGCGCCACCCGTGGTCGGATATCGCGGCCCGATCGCGGGCAACGCTGCCGGTGTCTCAGATCGACAGCTCGACTACTGGATCCGGACCGAATTGGTCGAACCGAGCCTCCGTCCGGTCAGCGGCAACGAAAGGCTCTTCTCTGCACATGACATCCTGTTGCTTCGAGTCACCAAACGGCTGCTGGACGCTGGAGTCTCACTCCAGCAGATTCGCACTTTGGTTGATTACCTGCGGAAGCGTGGACCACACGACCAGGATCAGCTGGTCCTGATGAGCGATGGCAACTCCTTGTGGGAGGCAACCAGCAGCGAGGAAGTGATTGACCTCCTTCATTCTGGGGACGGCATGTTTGGCATCGCAATCGGCAGCGTACGGCGGGACCTTCTGGCAGTGCTCGCGGAACTACCGAGCGAGCCCGCGCGAGCGAGGTCGGACGAGTCGACATAGTCGGCGTTGAGGGGAGAACGTCGTCATCTGTGATGGGCGCAACGAGTAGCGCCTCAATCCTGCGACCCCCACTTCAGGGAGATGCCGTCCCCGGACTGCTTAGTGATTCTTCAAGGAGTACCAACCGCGATATGGAAGCGCGATCCACCGGTGCACAACGGCGCCTCGGCGACATGTTGGGTCCGATTTCATCCCTGGGTCAACCCGGCGGAGTGCATCATTCCGCACAGACGCGGAGAGACGCGGCCTCCTCCGCACCGGTCTGGTCTTTGACCGTCACGCTGGCAAAGGCAGAATCGCTTCAGAGATCGTTGGCGCAGATGAGTCCTTCTCGACCTCTGTGGGGATGACATACGACCGGTTGCTGTTAGGGGGCCCTGATCCTCAGGCAAGCGCGGTGGATCCGCCTGGCTTCCACGAATAGCTCTCTGTGACCAGTTCGCCAGCATCCGGGTCCCACCTGAGGAGCCGAAAGGTTCCGGACTTCGGGTCGACCTCGCCGTTGGGCAGGAACGCCACGTCAGACAGAACGCCCATCACGCACGCCCCCGGGTTCTTGCGGGCATGGTCGACTTCGCCTCTGGTAACGGACACGCTGGCGCCGGTCGAGATGGTCCCCTTCGCCTCCAGGTAGGTCACTTGGCCGTTCTTCGTGGCGGTGGCGTCGTAGGGATGGCCAATGCGCGTGTCGCGAACAATCCACCCTAGCTTGCCATAGTGCTTCATCAGCCGCTCTTGTGCCGCGTCCTCGGTCTTCTTCCGCTTGACCGCGTCCGGTTGCCAGCCTTGACCCCCAACGGGTGGCGGCGTTGCAGTGGCGGGTACTCCGACGTGCTTGGCCCACGTCGACTCCAGGTCCGCCAGAACCGACGACTTCACAGCTATTCCGCTCATCTGGGTATCCCAATGCTGCTCAGGGAAGCGGGCCGCGAGGTCGACGGTGGGCAGGGCGTCGCCGTGCTCGAGTAGGTGATCCCACTCGATGAGAATGTAGTGGGTTATCTCGTTCCCGCGGTCCGGGTCGAAGTGACGGTCCTGAAAGACCGTACTGGTGGCGTACCCACTGCCGATTAGACCGCGCGGGTCGTGACCTTGGAGCAGCAGAAAGACCCTGTCTCCGGGCTCGATCCCGCGGGTGCGATTTCCGACCGACCAGCTCTCCTTGACGGACCGCCCTCGCTGCGTCGCACTCACCCACTTCTGCCAGACGCCGGTCCTCGGCGTCCACCTTTCCGGATTGTTCGTGAGCAGGAACGCTGCACCCGTCGAAGTCGGGCGTTGCGCTCTCTCGCTCGTCGACATGCTGTCGAGGTGGCCAGTGTCGTAGTATGAGACAGAATTCCGAACGGGCGAGTCTGGCTGGCCAACGAGCGCGTCACGGACCGGGTCCCCAGGACGAAGCACATCACCGACCAGGGCGACGTAGCTCTTTCCCTTGCGCGGGTCGTGCACCAACTCATGGCCGGTCAACTCGACGACAACCTGTCTCCGACCGGCGTAGGAAAGAGTCGCGAAGCGTTGGGCCTGAACCTTGGCGACGGACAGCACCCAGACGCCGCGGTTCTGCTCCCAGAGCTCATCGTCCGTGAGCGTTTCGTCCCAACCCAGCCAAGACCGCCCCCACGGCTCGATCTTGGCATCGGCGGACCGGACATGGCTGAGCTTCAGATTGATCGCCATGTCGGCAGTCTCCACCCGATGGGCAGTTGAATCTAGTGGTCCGTCTCGCTATTGGCTAACCACTTCGTCGAGCCGGGTCCGTGCGCGGCGTACCTTGGCCAGGATTGAC
>NZ_SWMA01000051.1:0-17621 GCF_005222685.1 Segeticoccus rhizosphaerae | reverse complement strand
CGGGCTACCTGGACATGGTCGCCGCCGAGCTCAACGACCGGCCCCGCAAACGCCTCGGCTGGCGCACCCCCGCCGAAGCCCTCGACCAACTACTGTCGGAACAGTCAGATCCACACGGTGTTGCACCCACCGCTTGAATCCGCCGGCCGAAACCTCACGAAGATCCCACCGAGAAGTGGGGGTCAGCGGCGCTTGGCCTTCTTCTTGCCCTTCTTGGCGCTCGCGCGCCGCTCCGCGCGAGAGGGCTGCCCGGCGGTCGCGGTGGCCGTGGCCATGCCGTCCGAGCGGACGCTCCGCTCCTCCACCGAGCCGTCCTCCGACGGTGCGGTGTAGCGCAGCTGCGCGGCCGGCTGGGGCGCCTCCAGTCCCTTGACGGTGACGACCGGCTGCGCCTCGGCCTCCTCGCTGTTGTCTTCCTCGCGCTCCTCGGCGGCCTTGCGGGCGGCGATCTCGGCCTGCAGCCCCTCGACATCGATCTCGGCGTGGAAGACGAACGCGACCGACTCCTCCTTGATCGCGTCGTTCATCGCCTGGAACATCAGGAAGCCCTCCCGCTGGTACTCCACCAGCGGGTCGCGCTGCGCCATCGATCGCAGGCCGATGCCCTCCTTGAGGTAGTCCATCTCGTAGAGGTGCTCGCGCCACTTGCGATCCAGGACCGACAGCACCACGCGTCGCTCGACCTCGCGCATCACCTCGGAGCCGAGCTCCGCCTCGCGCTGGTCGTAGGCGGTCTGCGCGTCCGAGGTCAGCTGCTCGGTCAGGAGCTCGCCGGAGATGTTGCCCCGCGCCCCCGCCATCTGCTCGATCTCCTCGAGGTCGAGCGAGATCGGGTAGAGCGACCTCATCGCGTTCCACAGCCGTTCGAGGTCCCAGTCCTCCGCAAACCCGGAGCCGGTCTCCTCGGTGATGTAGCCGACGACCACGTCGTTGAGGAAGGTGCGCATCTCCTCCTCGAGGTCCTCGCCCTCGAGCACCCGGCGACGCTCGTCGTAGATGACCTCGCGCTGCTTGTTGAGCACATCGTCATACTTCAGGACGTTCTTGCGGATCTCGAAGTTCTGCGCCTCCACCTGGCTCTGCGCGCTCTGGATCGAGCGCGACACCATCTTGGACTCGATGGGGACCTCGTCCTCCATCTTGGCCGACTGCATGAAGCGGTCGACGATGTTGGCGTTGAACAGCCGCATCAGGTCGTCCTGCAGGGACAGGTAGAAGCGGCTCTCGCCGGGGTCCCCCTGACGTCCGGAGCGGCCGCGCAGCTGGTTGTCGATGCGCCGGGACTCGTGCCGCTCGGTGCCGAGCACGTAGAGGCCGCCGAGCTCGGTCACCTCGTCGTGCTCGGCCGCCACCGCCTTCTCCGCCTTCTCGAGCGCCTCGTCCCAGGCGCGTTCGTACTCCTCCGGCGTCTCCTCCGGGTCGAGCCCCCGCTGCTTGAGCGCGGCGACGGCGGTGAACTCGGGGTTGCCGCCGAGCATGATGTCGGTGCCTCGACCGGCCATGTTGGTGGCGACGGTGACCGCACCCTTGCGCCCGGCCTGGGCGACGATCGCTGCCTCGCGCTCGTGGTGCTTGGCGTTGAGCACCTCGTGCGGGACGCCCTTGCGGCGCAGCTGGTCGGAGAGATACTCGCTCTTCTCGACGCTGGTCGTGCCGACGAGCACCGGCTGGCCCTTGTCGTGCCGCTCCACGAGGTCCTCGACGACGGCGCTGAACTTGGCGACCTCGGTGCGGTAGACGAGGTCGGCCTGGTCCGCGCGGATCATCGGCATGTTGGTGGGGATGGTGACGACGCCCAGCTTGTAGATCTGGTTCAGCTCGGCGGCCTCGGTCTGGGCCGTGCCGGTCATACCGGAGAGCTTGTCGTACATGCGGAAGTAGTTCTGCAGGGTGACCGTGGCGAACGTCTGGTTCTCGTTCTGGATCTCGACGCCTTCCTTGGCCTCGATCGCCTGGTGCAGGCCCTCGTTGTAGCGCCGCCCGGCCAGCATGCGGCCGGTGTGCTCGTCGACGATGAGGATCTCGCCGTTCAGGTTGACGTAGTCCTTGTCGCGCTTGAACAGCTCCTTGGCGCGAATCGCGTTGTTGAGGAAGCCGATCAGCGGTGTGTTGACGCTCTCGTAGAGGTTGTCGATACCGAGCAGGTCCTCCACCTTGTCGATGCCGGACTCGAGGACGCCGACCGTCTTCTTCTTCTCGTCGACCTCGTAGTCGCCCTGGCCGTCCTCACCCCGCTCGAGCTTGGTCACGATGCGAGCGAACTCGACATACCACTTGTTCGTCTCCTGGTCCGCGGGCCCGCTGATGATCAGCGGCGTGCGCGCCTCGTCGATGAGGATCGAGTCGACCTCGTCCACGATGGCGAAGTTGTGGCCGTGCTGCACGAGCTCCTCGGTGGACCACGCCATGTTGTCGCGCAGGTAGTCGAAGCCGAACTCGTTGTTGGTGCCGTAGGTGATGTCCTTGCGGTACTCCACGCGCCGCTCGGCCGGCGTCATGGACGACAGGATCACGCCGGTCTCGAGTCCGAGGGCGCGGTGGACGCGACCCATCAGCTCGGACTGGTACTCGGCGAGGTAGTCGTTGACCGTGACGATGTGCACGCCCTTGCCCTCGAGGGCATTGAGGTATGACGGGAGGGTCGCCACGAGCGTCTTGCCCTCACCGGTCTTCATCTCGGCCACGTTGCCGAGATGCAGGGCCGCGCCGCCCATGATCTGCACGTCGAAGTGCCGCTTGCCGATGGTCCGCTTGCTCGCCTCGCGCACCGCGGCGAACGCCTCGGGCAGGATCTTGTCGAGGGTGTCGCCGTCGGCGAGCCGCTTGCGGAAGGTGTCGGTCTCCTCGCGCAGCTCGGCGTCGGTCAGCTTCTCGAAGTCCTCCTCGAGGATGTTGACCTGCTTGGCGATGCCCTGGAGCTTCTTGAGCACACGGCCTTCGCCGGCTCGCAGCATCTTCTCAACGATCTTGGGCACGCAAAGCTCCTGGTTGCACTACTGACAGTCGGGCCGGACCCGCCTAGGTTAGTCGCAATCTGGCCATGAGTGATCAACGGCAGGTCACGATGCTGGGTTCCCGGGAGCCACGAGATCCTGGAAGTCCGGGTGGCGGTCGATCCACGCCTTGACGAACGGGCACAGGGGCACCACCTGCAGGCCTTCGCCCTCACGCACCCGTGTGAGTGCGGTGCGCACGAGGGCGGAGCCGACGCCCTCTCCCTCGAAGGCGTCGTCGACCTCCGTGTGGGTGAAGACGATGCGACCGTCCCGCACGCGGTATTCCGAGAACCCGGCCAGCTCCCCGTCCACCCGTGCCTCGAAGCGTCCTGTCTGCGGGTCGTCGGTCACGTCGATGTCTGCCATGCCGCCATGCTGCCACGGTTGGGTCCGGGGCCCCACTCATGTCCTGCACGGCGGCGGCCAGGGCGACCGCGGCGCAGGACATCGGCGGGGCGGCCCCGTGCGGACCAAACCGCGTTGCCTGTGGGACCGCGGATCGGCGAGGCTGTCGACATGCCCGGCGCCCTCTCCCCTGCCTACCCCGACGTCGTCCCTGTGCTGTCGGACGGGATCGTGACGCTGCGCGCCCACCGGCAGTCGGACGTGGCCGACATCGTGCAGCAGTGCAACGACCCGGAGATGGTGCGCTTCACCACGGTGCCGCAGCCGTATGGCGTGCAGGAGGCCCAGGTGTTCATCGGCACCATCGTGCCGGGAGGCTGGGCGGACGAGCACGGCACGCGGGCCTGGGCGATCGAGGCCAAGGATCCGAGCGGCATACCCCGATTTGCCGGGTCGGTCGACTATCGGCCGACGCCCGAGGGCGTCGCCGAGGTGGGCTTCGGCCTGCACCCGTGGGCGCGGGGCCGCGGTGTGATGTCACGGGCGGTGCGGCTCGCCCTGGCCCATGCATTCGAGCACGGCATCGAGACGGTGCACTGGCGCGCCGTCGTCGGCAACTGGGGCTCACGGCGGGTGGCGTGGTCGTGCGGGTTCACGGTGGAGGGCACGGTGCGCGGCCTGCTGGCGCAGCGCGGGGAGCGGCGCGACGGGTGGATCGGCACGCTGGCCAAGGGCACGCCGATGCAGCCGGCCAAGCAGTGGCTCGACACCCCCACGCTGGAGGGTGAGCGCGTCCGGCTGCGTCCCTGGCGGGAGGACGACCGTCCGCGACCGGACCAGGCGCCCGACGAGCTCAGCCAGACCTTCATGACCGGCTTCGTGCCGACGACCGAGACGTTCGACGCCTGGCTGGTGGAGCAGCGGGCGCGTCCCGCCGAGGGCGACAGCGTGGTGTGGTGCATCGCGAACGCCGCCTCCGATGAGGCGCTGGGCAGTATCAACGTGTTCCGCCTCGGCTTCGACCTCATGGCTGGGTCCGGCATGGTCGCCTACTGGCTGCACCCGCAGGGGCGTGGTCGCGGCGCGCTGTCCGAGGCGGTGGACCTGGTCGTCGGGCACGCGTTCACGCCGAAGGACGAGGGAGGGCTGGGGCTGCATCGGCTGGAGGCGGGGACGGACATCGGCAACCGAGGGTCGCAGCGGGCGCTCCGCCGGGCCGGCTTCGTGCAGGTGGGGCACGAGCACGAGGTCATGGCCCACCCTGAGGGCCCCACGGACGGCCTGCATTTCGAGCTGCTGCGCTCCGCCGACCGCGAGGCGGCGCGCGTGGCCCCGACGGTGCCGGCCGTGCTGGAGACCGAGCGACTGCGGCTGCGCGAGTGGCGGGAGTCCGACCGGCCGCGCCCCGACCATGGCATCGACGACGCGAGCGCACGCTTCATGCCCGCCGGTGCCCAGCCCGACGTCGAAACCTTCGACGAGTGGCTCGAGCGCAAGCGCCGCGAGCTGGACACCGGCACGGCCTGTCTCTGGTGCGTCGCCGACCGCGAGACCGACGCGGCGCTGGGGACGGTGCAGATCTTCGCCATCGGTGAGGGGTCGCCTGGCAACGCCGAACTCGGCTACTGGTTGCACACCGACGCCCGCGGCCGGGGCTTCGCCGGCGAGGCCGTCGCGGCGGCGGTCGAGCACGCGTTCCGCCCGGCGGCCGACGGTGGGCTGGGTCTGCGACGGCTGCACGCGGTGACCGACCGGGCCAACACACCCTCGCAGCGAATCCTGCAGGGCGCCGGCTTCCGGCTCTGGGGCATCGACCACCAGTCGTATGCGCGGTCGGACGGCTCGATCTCGGACGGTGCCTTCTTCGAGCTGCTCGCCGACGACAACCGCGGCGGGCGCGCGGGAGCCGGCGTCCAGTGGACGGGGCATGCGACCCGAGACCAGCCAGCGGCCGGAGCCCAGGGTGGTGCCGGCCGAGGCGAGGCCGGACGGGGTCTGGAGCCGGCCACGATCGAGGGACGCGGCATCCGGCTGCGGGAGTGGCAGGAGGACGACATACCTCGCATCGTGGAGGCCTGCACCGACCCCGTCAGCCGGCACTGGCTCGCCACACTGCCCGAGCCGTATGACGAGGTGGCCGGCTGCGGCTACGTCGAGATGACCCGCGAGCGGCACCGCAACGGCGCGGGACTCTTCTGGTGCGTCGCCGACGCGAGGACGGACCGGTGCGTGGGCTCGCTCGGTCTGATGGACCTGTCCGGCGAGGACCCGACGACGGCCGAGGTCGGCTACTGGCTGCACCCGGACGCGCGTGGTCGTGGTGCCATGAGGCAGGCCGTCGGGCTGGCTGTGCGGCACGCCTTCCTGCCGGTCGAGGACGGCGGCCTCGGGCTGCGCCGGTTGCGGCTCAACGTCGCCGGCGGCAACGAGGGCTCGGCGCGGATCGCGGCCGCCATCGGCTTCAGCGAGGTGGGACGCGACCGGGCGGCCGAGCGGTTGGGCGACGGATCGTACGTCGACCTGCGCCGGTTCGACCTGCTCGCCACCGAGTGGACGGGCTGACCCGGGATGCGCCGAAACGGTGGACAGGGCGGGCGAGGAGTGGTTCGTTGTGTGGTGGCCCGCTCACCCTGAGAGAGCCGAGGCCCCTCCGACGACACCAGGAGACCGTGCCGCCGCCGTGGCCTCGTCCGCCGTCGAAAGGTCGCACCACCCATGTCGAAGACAACAGTGACCCGCCCCCGCTGGATCACCGCCGGCGTCGCCGCGATCGTCCTCGTGGGGGCCGGCGTCCCCGCTGCGCTCGCCTCCGGCGACGGTGGCTCGCATCCCGGATACACCGGGTCCCACGAGCCGCCCAACATCGACCTGGTCCGCCAGCAGATCTACGCCTACTACGGCGACCCCGAGAAGACGGGCACCGCCTCGGAGGACTCCGGCTACGGGCACAAGATGCACCGGATCGAGCGGCGCATCACCAACCTGCTCAAGGCGCGCCAGCACGCGAAGTACCACGGGTCGGACCCCACGCTCCTGCTCGACGTGGACGACACATCGCTGCTGACCTACAACTACGAGATCTTCAGCAACTTCGCCTACAACCCCGACACCAACGCGGAATTCGTGATGGGAGAGAAGTTCCCGGCGACCTTCGGCATGGTCAAGGTGGTCAAGAAGGCCAAGGCGATGGGGTATGACGTGGTCTACCTCACCGGCCGCCCCTCCACCCAGCAGGACGCGACCATCGGCAACCTGACCAAGGTCGGCTACCCCGCGCCGGACGCGATCTACACCCGGGACAGGGCCAACCCCCCGGCCTACATGACCTGTGCGCCGGATTGCACGACGATCCAGTACAAGTCGCTGACCCGCAAGCACATCAACCGGACCGGTAACCACATCGTGGCCAACGTGGGCGACCAGTTCTCCGACCTGGCAGGCGGATTCGCCGACCGGACCTTCAAGCTGCCCAACCCGATGTACTTCCTGCCCTAGGAGCGGCGCCCCGCGGGCGATGAGACACGGTCGAGGCCGAGCCATTCGGCCATCGAGGCCAGCTCGTCCGCGAGAGCCGGGCGCGCTTCGGGGGGCGCGTCCGGCTCCCAGTGGACGGCCTGCACCCGCAGCACCCCCGTGGCCCGGTCGGCCTTGAGGTCGCACCGGGCCACGAGGTGCTCGCCGAAGAGGAACGGCAGCACGTAGTAACCGTGCACCCGCTTGCCCTGCGGCACATAGATCTCGAGCCGGTAGTGGAAACCCCACAGCGCCAGCGTCCGATCCCGTTGCCAGATCAGGGAGTCGAAGGGGCTCAGGAGCGCCTGCGCGTGCACCCGCCGCGGCACCCGGGCATCCCGATGCAGGTATGCCGTCCGCTTCCAGCCCTGCACCGTCACCGGCACCAGCTCGCCCTCCGCGACGAGCGAGGCCAGCGCCGGGCGGGCCTGCTCCGGCTTCAGCCGGAAGTAGTCGCGCAGGCACTGCTCGCTGCCCACGCCGACTGCGCGTGCCGCGATGCGCATCAGCTCGCGGAAGGCAACGTCGTCGGGCGGGCGCACCTGCGGTGAGACCGCGTGCGGCAGCACGTCGCGGGGCATCACTCGCTCGAGCGAGGCGTAGCGCCGCTCGAACTGTGCGGTGCGGCCGGCGCTGGTGATCTCTCCCGCCCAGAAGAGGTGCTCGAGCGCGTTCTTGACCAGCGACCAGTTCCAGCCCCACTCCTCGCGGTCGCGGGGCACGTCGTGCTCGAGCGCCGCCTCGACCTGGCGCGAGGTCAGCGGCCCTCGGGCCCGCACCTCGGTGGCCACGGCCACGACCAGCTCGGGGTGGTCGTGCGCCACCCGGCGCATCCCACCCCACGAGTCGTGCAGTGCCCGCCGCATCCGGAAGCCCAGCAACGGCCAGGTCGACGGCGGGATGAGGCTGGCCTCGTGCGCCCAGTACTCCACGAGCCGGCGCGGTGCCCGGTCACGTGCGCGGTCGAGCAGGCCGGTGTCATAACGGCCGAGCCGGGAGAACAGCGGGAGGTACTGGCTGCGCGTCAGCACGTTGACGCTGTCGATCTGGATGACGCCGACCCGGTCGATCACCCGGCCGACGTGCCGCATCGTCGCGGCGCCCGGCGCAGGTCGCGGGTCGCAAAAACCCTGAGCGGCCAGCGCGATCCGGCGTGCCTGCGATCGGGAGAGGACGCGAGGGGCCGGGACCGTGCCCGGGCTCACTCGGGCAGCTCGACCAGCTTGGCCTTCACGGCATACATCGCTGCTTCCATCCGCGAGTGCATCTGCAGCTTGTCGAGGATGTTGCGCACGTGGTTCTTGACCGTGTTCTCGGAGATGAAGAGTTCCTCGGCGATGTCGCGGTTGGACATGCCCCTCGACACCAGCTTGAGCACCTCGATCTCGCGCTCGGTCAACCGGGGCGCCGGCACCGACTCCTCCTGCCGCTGGATCAGCGAGCTGAACTCCGACAGCAGGGTGGAGGCCATGGAGGGGGAGATGAGCGACTGCCCCGAGTGGACGGCGCGCAGGCCCTCGGCGATCTCCTCACCCGGGATGTCCTTGAGCAGGTAGCCGTTGGCGCCGGCTCGGACCGCCTGGTAGAGGTCGCCCTCGTCGTCGGACGAGGTCAGGATGATGATCCGCGCGGACGGCGCCGTCGCCTTGATCGACGCGCACGCGTCGATACCGCTGGCACGCGGCATCCGGATGTCCATGAGCACCACGTCGGGCAGCAGCTCCGCGGCACGTTCGATCGCCTCGGTCCCGTCACTTGCCTCACCGACGATGTGGATGTCGGGCTCGAGGCTGAGGACGGCCTGGAGCCCGCGACGGTAGAGCCCGTGGTCGTCCGCGATGAGGACGCGGATGGGCTCGGGGTCACCCCCTGCAGTGGTCGAGCTTGGCTTCTCCTGCAACGGTGGTATCCCCTTCTCGACGCCCTGTGCCAGTGACGCAGGAACGGCATCCACGCTGGTCATGGGCGACATGATGGCACGCACCGGTGACAGGCAACAGGAGTATCGCACGCCACCTGCCACCGGTGCGCCTGGTCAGCTCACGCGCGCCCGGGGTTCGTCACGCTCCTGCTCGTCGGTCGCGGTCAGCTGTCCTTCGATCTGTTCGTCGTCGCCGGAGGCCTCCTGACGGTCGAGCCGCAGCACGCCGTAGGACCACCCGCGGCGCCGGTAGACGACACACGGCTGACCGGTGTCGATGTCCTCGAAGAGGTAGAAGTCGTGTCCGACCAGCTCCATGTTGTTCAGCGCCTGGTCGATGCCCATCGGGACGCTGGGGTGCACCTTCTCGCGCACCTCGATCGGCGAGTTGCCGTGGGTGCCGAGCTTTTGGTGCATGCGCTCTTCCTGGTCGTTCTCCGCCGTGTCACCCGACTCGCCATTCAGTCCCACCGGCTCGCTCGCCAGGCGTGCGGTCGCCTCACCCACCGACTCCGGCCTCTGCCGTCCCCGGTGCACGCGGCGGCGGTCCTGCGCACGCCGGATCCGCTCGAGGAGCTTGGTCATGGCCAGGTCGAGCGCGGCATACTCCTCGTCCGCACAGGCCTCGGCGCGGATGACCGACCTCTTGACGTGGCAGGTGATCTCCACCCGCTCACAGGCCTGCGCCCGGCGGGGGTTGGGCTCATGACTGATCACGACATCCACGCGCATGACGCGTGGTGCCAGTTGCGGGATCTTGGACAGCTTCTCGTCCAGATGACGGCGGAAGCGGTCGGTGACCTGGACGTGACGTCCAGTGACGGTGATCTCCACAGGTGCCCTCCTAGGGTGGTGACGCGTAGTTCTCTCCGGGCCCGCGAGGCCCCTTCGGCTGCTGCATCACCCCCTTGCTCTGGAGGTGCCCCGACGCGCCTCGGGCCGGCCCCACGAGTAGTGGCGTGGGACGCGACCCGTGTCCGGCGCTGCCGTGGCAACGACCACCAAGGTCATAGTTCGCACCGTAGTCGACCCGATCTGGAAACGACACACCGCTGACGAAATCGGGGTCAAGTCTTGGTGTGGACTGGCCGACGGGGTATCGCCGAGCCCGCACCCCGGGCGGCGGGAGTCAACTCATTCCGTAGTGCAACTGCATCGGCGAAGGCAGCCGTACGTCTGCCACAGGTCATCTGAAGGTAAAGGCGAGGTAAAAAATCTTCCCGGATTCGCTAGACAATGTCGGTGGTGTGGGCCATGATGCATTCCGTCGAAGGTTCAACTACCACGCGGGGGGAAACCCGCAGACGGCAGGGTATGACGTGTCAACAAGGGGTGGGCTGGTCGCGGACACTGCGCGGCAGCGTCGCGTGCTCGTTCTCTTCCTGATCGTCGTCGGGGTCGGCGTCGGGATCCTGGAGGGCTTCACCGAGGTGGTGGTGCCGACCGCGGCCGCGCTGCTCGCCCTCGACCTGCTCGCCGCCGCCTGGGTGGCGCGCAGCCACCCGCGGGTCATGCCCCACGTGCACCCGGCCATCGCGCTCGAGCTCGCCGGCGCCGGACTCATCGCCGCGGTCATCGGCTACAACATGCCAGCCGCACACGGCCTGCTGCCGATGCTGCTCATCCCGGCCCTGCGCATCGGTGAGTATGCCGGCCGCGCCCTGGCCAGCTGGACCGTCGCCTGCCTCTTCCCGCTCATCTTCATCCTCGACCGCTTCGTCGGGACGCAGTCCAGCCAGACCGACCGCACGAGCACGCTGCTCTGGCTCGTCATCGCCCTGATCACCGGCCTCGTCGGCGCCCGCGTCGCCACCATGGAGCGCGACCAGGAGGAGTCCACGCCCCGTGCCGCCCAGGAAGCGGCGGCTCTGCTGCGGCGGCTGGACACCCTGGCGGGCAGCATGGACGCCGGCTTCGACGTGCCCGCCTCGGCGGAGATGATGCTGGAGGCACTGCGCCAGGAGATCACGCTGCGCCGCTCAGCCGTCCTCGTCGGCACCAGCGACCACCCTGCGGTGCCTCTCGCGCTGCGCGGCAGTGACCGGGTTCCGTGGCCCGGACCCGAGGTCGAGGGCTCGCCGCTGCAGCACACCTGGTCCACCGGTGAGGCCATCGTCGAGGCATGGCAGGGCGACACGGGCAGCCGGACGGTGCTGACCGTGGCGATCCGCGACACCGACGGGCAGTCGATCGGAGTGCTCGTGGCCGACCGCGAGGGCTCGCTGCCGTTCAACCGCCACGACGTCGCCGTGGTCGAGGACATCGTCCACCAGCACGGCCCCAACCTCGACGTCGCGCTCTCCTTCGCCGCGCTGCGCGAGCACGCCGGCATGGAGGAGCGCGAGCGCCTGGCCCGCGAGATGCACGACGGCATCGCGCAGGAGCTGGTGGCGTTCGGCTACCAGATCGACATGGTGCGCCGGCAGTATGCCGAGAACCTCCCCCACCTGCCCAACCCGATGGACGGGCTGCGCACCGACCTGACCCACGTCCTGTCCGGGCTGCGCCTGCGGATCGCCGACCTGCGGGTCGCGGTGCGCCCGGACCAGGGCCTCGGCGCCGTGATCAGCAGCCGGCTGCAGCGCTTCGGCACCAGCAGCGACCTGTCCATCGCCCTGCGGCTCAACGAGACCGGCTTCCGGCTCCCGGCCCACACCGAGACCCTGCTCTACCGCCTGTTCCTCAAGGTCCTCGACGACGCGCGGCACGCGCCCGGCGCCACGGCTCTCGATGTCAACCTCAGCGTGACCGCTCCGCAGGCCTTCCTGCGCATCACCCACGATGGTGCCAGCGAGCTGCACCAGCGTATCTTTCAGGACCACCCCATCAATGACCTCGGCGGGCAGGTCATCGTCGACCGCCTGCCGGGCACCGGTGTGGTCGTGCAGGTCGCTCTGCACGGCACGCCCCGGCGCGCACCCCAGCCCCTCACCAACGAACGGATGCCCCTGCGATGACTCTCTCGGTGATCCTCGTCGACGACCACGCGCTGGTGCGCGAGGGCCTCGCCCGCCTCATCGACTCCGCCCCGGAGTTCCAGGTGGCGGGACAGGGTGCCTGTCTGGCCGACGGCTACAGCCTGCTGGCCAAGCAGCACGACCTGCTCGTGGTGGACGTCTCGATGCCCGACGGCAGCGGTCTGTCGCTTGCCCGCTATGCGCGAGAGCACTACCCGAACATGGGCATCGTCGTGGTCACGATGCACAACGACGACGAGACGCTGCTCGAGGCCCTCGACGCAGGCGCCTCCGCGCTGGTGCTCAAGAGCGACCCGTCCGACGACGTGCTGTATGCCGTACGCCAGGCCGTGCACCGCCCGCGCAGCTTCGTCGCCGACGGGCTGTCTGACGCCCTGCGGCGCCGTGAGTCGTCCAGCAAGCCGCGGCTCACGCCGCGCGAGACCGAGGTCATGGCGAGCCTGCTCGATGGCGCCTCGGTCTCCCAGGTGGCCCGCTCCCTCTACATGAGCGAGTCGACCGTCAAGACCCACATCGCGCGCCTCTACGACAAGCTCGGCGTGCACAACCGCGCGGCCCTGGCCATGGCGGCTGTGCAGCACGGCCTGGTGCCGAACAGCGCCCGCTCCGCGCAGCAGGCCGCCCTGACCGCCTGACCGCTGCACCGGCCGGGTCCGTTGCCGGCCAGGAAGGTTGGGGGGAGCATGGCCAAGCCGTTCGTCGACCGGTTGACGCCGCTGCTGGAGACCGGCGACGTCGTGGGTGGTCGCCTGCTGCTCGACTCGCTGACCGATCAGGAGCTGGCGGAGGCCAAGCAGTGGTTCGCCGGGAGCCGTCGCTTCGTCCGCGACCTGCACGCGCTCGACTTCGCCGGTGCGGACCATGAGGAACGGTCTCGCGCGCGGTGGGAGGCCTCCTGGATCATCGCGATGTGTGCGGTCCGATTGTGCGGGCCGACCACCGCGGCACGCCGGGTGCCGTGGCGCGACCTGTGGGACTTCATGCGGTGCGACGGTGAGGCGCAGTTCGTCCACCTGCTCTGGGAGACCGACCGGGCCTGGGTGGGACAGTTCGCCGAGACCGCGAGCGGGGTCGGACTCGGCGGACAGGCGCGCAACGTCAACGCCAACCTGTCGCGCGTGGTGCGCGCGGCCGTCATCCACCACGGGCTGCCCTGCCCGAGCGGCGCAACCTTCCTCGCCGCGTGGTCGGCGGGCACCGGAGCACCCACCTATGACGTCGCCGCGGTGCGCGACTGGCTGGCCCGCGACCCGCTGATGCCCGACCTGCTGCACCACTACCTCGCCTCCGGCCACTGCGGCCAGGTGCCGGGGCTGCCCGATGCCGTCCCAGAGCTTGTCGCTGCCGGGGTGCTGGATCGAGAGGCTTTGCTCGAGCACGTGCTCGGGCTGATGACCGCCCCGCAGCGCCCGGCCAGCCAACGCGTCCTCGCCGGAGTCTTCACGGCGCTCAACCCGCGGCCGGATGAGATCACAGGCGGCCTGACCTATCTGCTCGGCGTCATCTCCACTGCCCACGGCTCGGTCGGTCAGGTGCTGCTCCCCATGGCGCTGGAACTGGTCGATGACCCCGACGGGCTGCTCGAGCTCACGACGGTCGTCGCCGGCCGCCCAGAGCGCCGCCAGAAGTCGATGCTGCTGAAGGCGCTGGTTGGACCGTCCCTGCGCGCGAGGGTCGGCGACTCGGCCGTGCGGGAGGCGCTGCGCGTCCTCGCGACTGACGACGACGCGGCCTTCATCTCCAAAGTCACCGAGGCGCTCACCGCCCTCGGGGACGATGGCACCGACTCCGAGTCCGACAGCGAGGCGCCGGTGCTGGGGCTGTGGGGCCTGGAGCCTGCCACCCATTTGGAGGTGGACGCCTTCCGCACCCGGTGGCGCAAGCAGTTGCCACTGGGGCAGGTGCCGCTGTCCACCCTCATCGGCGAGTTGAACGACCTGTTCCTGGCTGGTGGCCTGCGCCCGGTCTGGCCGGTCGCGCTCGAGCTGGCCGACACCGCCTGTCGGATGCCGCGCAAGCCGGCCGGGCTGGCTGACCTCCTTCGCCTGCTCGCAACGTATGCCGTGGAGGTACCTCGCCCGCGCGAGCTCCCGCCATACGTCGCGGCCCTCGCCGCCCAGAGTGGGCGCAGCAAGGCGCAGATGGAGGCGCGTCGGCTCGGCTCGCTGTTGGCGGCCGTCGACGTGGACGACTACGTCGCGGGGTTGCGGCAGGCCGGTGCGCAGGACGTGCCGCCGCGGGTGCGTGGGCTGTGGCAGCGTGGCGCCCCGATCAACGTGCTGCCCTCGACCCTCCGGGTGGACGATCCGGTGCTCGACGTGCCCGCCCTGCGGCGCCAGCTCGAGGCGACGAGCTCGTGGCACGGAATGCAGGACAACGACCTGGTGGTGGTGCGGCCGGACTACGTCCAGCGCATGGAGCGAGTGAACCTGACCTTTGCCGACCGGCTCCTGGCCGTGGCGGTGCGGGCGATCCACGAGCACGGCGTAGCCGATTCCCGCCGCTTGTTGCGGGGCATCGAGCGGCCCGGCCACCCCTTCCCGGTGCCGGGGGCCATCGACCTGTGGGCAGCCGGGCACCTGGACGCCACGACGTTCTGGCGGCTTGCCCACCGGTCAATGACGGCGCTGGAGCACCACCGTCGGCTCACGAACAACCCGTGGCTCGACTACGCGGGACAGGCGACGATCGTGGAGGCCGTGACCGCAGCCGGGGACGAGACCATCGTGCTGCCGGTGTGGCTCAACGAAGCGACCACGCGGCTCACCTTCCTGCTGGCGTGCGAAGCGTTGGCCAAGGTCGAGCAGACGTCGGTGCTGCTGTCGACCCCCACCTATCGCGAGGGCACGCTCGACTTCGACGACCTGCTCGGCCGGTTGCGAGCGGTGGCCGCCGGCGGCGTCTCGGTCGGGCCGCTGGACCTGGTGCAGGCGCTGCACCGGTTGCGGCCGACCGACCCGGCTCGCGCTGTCGAGCTGGCCCCGCTCGAGGTCATGACTGACGCGGCGTTCACCAGCCCGGACGGCGACGAGGCCTGGGACGCGGTGGAACTCGTGCGGACCTGGCTGGCCCGGGGTGGGCTGCCTCCGCTGGACCCCGTCGTGGAGGATGGCGAGTGGTCGACGGCGGCGGTGGCTCCGGTCCCGTGGTCGCGTTGTGCCGCCCTGCCAGAGGAGTTGCGCGCCGACCCGTGGTGCCCGGGCCCCATGGTCGACGCCGTGCGGATGATGCCGCTCTGGGGAGACCGGTGCGCCGCTCTGGACCGTCCCGAATGGGATGGCTACGGCGCGTTCCCGACCCTGATCGCCGGTCCGCTGGGGCTTCCCATGCACGACCGGTTTCTCCAGCTGATGACACGCACCGGCCAGGGGGGTGTGGACGTCGTCGTGTCCACCATGCTGTCGGTGTTGCGGCTCGATCGGCTCGACCCGCAGCTCGCCGCGGAGGCCGCGCTCCGGCGACATGCGGTGGGGACGCTGGAGCTGGCGGCGATCAACTGGTCGGCCTGGGTTGCTTTCGAGTTCGGTGGTTTTCGTGGATTGTGGCCGTCACTGCTGGAGATCGCGGCCGCGCTGTGTACGGTCCCAGAACCGCTCGCGGAGCTGCCCGCGCTGATGGGCCTGCTCAGCGACTACGCACATGAGGTGCCCGAACCCGTCATACCGGAATCGTTGCGCGCCTTCGCCGACGGTGCAGGGAACGCGCGGGGTCGGACGGAGGCGCGGGCATTGGTCGAGGCACTTTCGATGACCGCCCCGGACGCCCTGGATGAGACCGACGAGCGGGTGTCGGCATGAGCTCCTTCGCGGCGGAGTCGGTGCTGACTCGCTCGCCCGAGAGCCAACGCCTCGAGCTGGCGACCGGACTCGGTGTCACGCCAACGGGGCTGGTAGAGAGCCCGGTGTTCTTCTCCGGCTTCCTGGACCGGCCTGATGTGGCCGCCTCCGGCCTGCTTGCCGTCGCGGACGTGGCCGCCAGTCGGTATGCCGACGCCGGACTGGCCGCGCGCCTCGCCTCGATGGACCCGGTCGTGACGGCCGGTGGAACCTGCCTGCGCTTCGAGTCGTTCTCGGCGTGCAACGGTGTGCACGCTCGGTTTGACCTGCTCCGCGAGGGATTGGGCGGCGGCGAGGTCGGCTTCGGCACGACGAACGTCGACATCAACCCTCCCCTGCGCAAGGCCCTGGCCAGGGTCAACCGGGCCGAGGCGATGCACCTGAGCGTCGGGCGGGACGAACTGCGCGCGTCGTCGCTGGCGGGCACGCATGTGGAACGCAAGGTCAACCTGCCGGAGCGGTGGGTCCGGGGCCTGGCGGAGGTGCCGGCGCTCACTGCGGCGATGACGCGCGTCGCCGAGCTTCGCGGGCCGGCGATCGCGCGCTTCTTCTCGACCCTCCCGCGGGTCGCCCCGCCGGGGCCGTCGATGAACGTCCTGCCGATGCCCTCGGGGTGGCGCCTTGCGACCCGCGCGCTGCCGAAGTCCTTTCCGCTACCTGGTGTCTCGCGCCTCCGCGGTGCCGACCGAATCATCCGGCACGCCTCGCGTCTCGCGGTGTACGTCAACGTCAACGGCACCACGGCCTGGGTGTTCGACGTGCCGGGCGGCCGCTTCACCCTGGTGCTCAGCCCCGATCCCTTCCGGGGCTTCTCGGGCGAAGGCACCCTGCTCACGCTGCTCACCGACAGTGACGCAGAGTCGCACGGGCGACGAGTGCTCGCCGAGCTCGGCTGGACGCCGCTCGTCGACCCGAAGGACTTGGCCGAGCGCACCGGCCTGGGCCCCGGCAAGGTGGCTTCTGGCCTGGGCTGGCTCGCCGCCTGCGGGCGACTCGGCTACGACCTGACGGAAGGCGCGTGGTTCCACCGCGAGTTGCCCATCGACAGCGACAAGGTCTTGCGCCGCAACCCCCGCCTTGCCTCGGCCCGCAAGCTATTGGAAAGTGGCTCTATCAGGGACGGCAGCGACGGCTGGAAGGTGGAGGGTAGCTACGGCAACCGCTACACGGTGACGAAGCAGTTGCGCTGCGACTGCGCCTGGGGCGTCGAGCACGACGGCAACCGTGGCCCCTGCAAGCACGTCTTGGCGGCCATCCTCACCTTCCGCGACTCGGGTTTGGACTGACCGCACCCCTGTCAGGGCAGTGCGAAGGGTGCCTCGGACACGAACCATGCAAGTGCCACACAGTTGGTGACAACCGTGCACCAGAAGATGGTGCGGAACGGTTGTTTGACCGTCTTGTGCCGGAAGACCTGTCGTGCGACCAAGGCACCCGGCCAACCGCCCACCAGGGCGATCGTGTGAAGGGTGGACTCCGACGTGCGCCATCTACCCTGCTTCGCTGCGGACTTGTCCGCGCCGTAGAGCACGAACGCCACTGCGCTGAACAGTCCATAGGCAGCCAACAACACGACGTGAATCTGATCCTCCACCAACAGGACCACCTGGAGAGCGAAGAACAACACGGCGGAGGCGGAAGCCACTAGTACTGCACTGGTCCTTGTGCTGCCGGCTCGTCCGTGGGCCGCGTACCGCACCCGTGAGACGCGTGCCGGGTTACGCTCGTCACGAGTCTCGACGGAGGTGACCTCACAACCGGGGGGCAGGCCTCGGCCCACGCGGGAACGCACTCACGTGCACAAAGACACGCGAGCCTCCACCGGCGGGAGTGATGAAGCCGAAACCCCGGGCGTCGTTCCAGTCCTCCAAAACCCCGCGCTGAGACCTGGCGCTGTTGTCTGAAGGCACGCTTCCCGCTCCTTGGCTCGGATATCCCCAAGCTGGGCCGTGTGAAGGAGAGTCCCTTGGGGTGGTGGGGTTTGAGGTCCAACGGCGGGGCTTCGTGAAGTAGGCGGCCATCGGCGGGATCT
>NZ_SWMA01000050.1:0-19423 GCF_005222685.1 Segeticoccus rhizosphaerae | reverse complement strand
CCAAAGTGATCACACTCCAATGGTCGAGTGTTCACTTTTCACCGCCGAAACTGTCCAATCTTCGAGCGCCGTCGACAGGTTCGAGGCACGCCGAGGTGCTGGAGGTGAGTCGGAGTCCGCTTCCGGCGGCACTGACCAGCGAGCCTACGAGGACTCGAAGGCCGGGTCAGAGGGTGCTGGCGACCTGTAGCCCCTCGAGCACTGCTTCCTCCACGGTTCGCGGGGCGAGGCAGTCACCGATTGCGTGGATCTCACCGGCGTACCGGGGCAGATCTGACAGCAGGTCGTCGACGGGTTCGTGGCCTTGGGCGAGGACCAGCGAGGTCACGTCGTCGATGATGACGGGGTCGCCGGTGAGGAGGTGCTGCAGGTAGACGCTGTCTTCGTCCGCGCCGTAGGGCCGCACCAACGGCACGATCTCCACTTTGGCCCGGTAGGCTGCGGCGACCATGTCGTCGCGGACGTATTGCTGCAGGAGCTGACCAGGCTGGTAAGCGTTGACGGCCAAGGTGACCGGGTGGCCGGCTCGGGCCAGGCGCAGCGCGATACCCAGGCCGATCCAGTCCGAGCGCCAGTCGGTCACCACCACCCGCCCCGGCGGAAGCTCGGCGCCCTGCAGCAGCTGCCAGGCGTCGACCACCGGCATCGCGTCGGTCAGCTCGAGGGAGACCGTTCGGGGGCGCGCTCCGGTGGCGACAATCACTGCGTCGGGCGCGTGCTGTTCCACCGTGTCGAGGGTGACGTGGGTGTTGGTGAGCATCCGGACGCCCGCCCGTTCGGCCTCACCGATCAGGTTCGTGGCCGCTCCCCCGAACTCGGCACGCCCAGGCAACTGCTCGGCCAGCAGCACCTGCCCGCCGAGGCGACGGTTCGCGTCATACAGCGTGACCTCATGTCCCCGCTCCGCAGCGACGGCAGCGGCCTTGAGACCACCCGGGCCGCCGCCGACAACCATGACGCTCCGAGGGTGTGCGGAGCGGCTCCGGATGCCGTAGGTCAGCTCGCGACCAGTCTCCGGATGCTGGATGCAGGAGATCGGATAGCCGGCGTGGAAGTGGCCGATGCACGCCTGGTTGCAGCCGATGCAGGCCCGGATCTCCTCGGATCGCCCCGATTCCGACTTCTCGGGCAGTTCGGGGTCGCAGATCAGCGCGCGGGTCATGGCGCAGGCGTCGGCGGAACCACCCGCCACGATCAGCTCGGCCTCCTGCGGCTGGTTGATCCGCCCGGCGACGAGCACCGGGACGTCGACCGCCTCTTTCACCTTGGCCGCCAGCGGAGCGGTGTAGGCGTTGGCCCAGGCCATCGATGGCGCGATGTGGTCGGATCCGGCTATGGTGGCGGACGATCCGGCGCAGACACTGATGTAGTCGAGTCGGTTCGACTCCGCCAGCGCCGCGAAGGCTCGGACGACTTCGTCCGAGGTGAACCCGTCCTCGCTCTTCTCGTCGCCGGAGATCCTGATGCCGATGGCGAAGTCGGGCCCCACTGCTTCGCGTATGCCGTCCACGACCTCGCGCAGGAACCGCAGCCGAGCCTCTTGGTCACCGCCGTACTCGTCGGTGCGGCGGTTGGTGTGAGGGTTGAGGAACTGGGCTGGCAGGTAGCCATGGCTCGCGACGACCTCCACGCCGTCCAGACCCGCGGCCTGGAGCCGTCGGGCGGTAGCCGCGTAGCCGTCCTGGACCTCGCGGATGAGCTCGACCGGCATGGCCCTCGGCATGACGTGAAACCGCTCATTGGGCACCGCGGACGGCGCCAGGGCGACTGGCGCCGAACCGTCCTGTGACTCCATGATCTCTCGGCCCGGGTGGAACAGCTGGGCGAACAGCACCGTGCCGTGGCCGTGCACGGTCTCGGCCAGCCGACGGAACCCCGGCACCGCGGTATCGTCGGTCGCCATCAGCACGTGCGAGGTGTAGCGCGCCGACTCGTGAACCCCGACGACCTGCAGGACGATGAGCCCGACCCCGCCCGCGGCCCGTGCCTCGTGATAGGCGATCAGGCGGTCGGTGACCGCGCCGTCCTGCGCCATCACGGTGTCGTGGCCGGAGGAGAAGATCCGGTTCTTCAGCGTGTGAGGCCCGATCCGCAATGGGCTGAACAGGTGCGGAAACCCGGTTCGGGCATCGAGCTCGTTCATGGTGCCGCCACGACTTCGCGGGCGGCGTCGGCGACTTGTCGGCAGGACCAGCGGAAGAGTTCGGGTTCCATGGTGAGCGCCGGCTGCATCCGGTACAGCGGTTTGCTGGGCTCGCTGATGGCCAGGACGCCTCGGCGCAGCGCGGCCAGGTGCAGTGCATGCTGCAGGTCTGGCGCCGGCGTCACCGCCCCCGGCGCGGCGACCATCTCGACGCAGGTCCACGCACCGACCGCTCGCACGTCACCGACCAGGGGAATCTCGTCGACCAGCGGCAGCAGCTCTTCGAGCGCGATGGCCTCGAGTTCATGGACGTTGGCCAGGACTGTGTCGTCCGCGAGCAGATCGAGGCCGGCCAGTGCCCCGGCACATGCGGCCGGTTCCCACGCGTAGGTGCCGCCCAGGTGGGCGTGCGAGTCGGCCATCACTCGTTCGGTGCCCAGGACTCCGGCGACGGCCTGGCCGCCTCCGGTGACTCCCTTGCCGACCAGGAGCAGGTCGGGTTCGAGTCCCCATCGCTCGGCCGCGAAGACGGTGCCGCAGCGCCCCATGCAGGTCTGCACCTCGTCCAGGATGAGCATCCAGCCGAACTCATCGCACATGGCGACCAGTCCGTCCCAGAAGGCCTGAGAGGGGGCAAGGATGCCGGCTTCACCGGCGACCGGCTCGATGAGAACCCCGGCGATCTGATCCGGTTCCACCTGATAGCGCAGGACCCACTCTCGCAGGTAGTCCAGCACCATCGTGTCGTCGTAGGGGCCGGGGCCGCGGTGGAAGGGGGCTCGGAACGACTGGGGGTAGGGAACCAAGATCACGCCCGGGACGTATTGCGCGTAGCCGCTGGTGTTGTCCGGCAGGTCGGTGGAGGAGGTCGCGGTGAGATACGTTGACTCGCCGTGGTACTGGCCGAGGAAGCCCAAGATGATCGGCCTGCCGGTGGCCTCTCGAGCGAGCTTGACGGCGCCCTCGACCGCCTCGGTGCCGGTGACGGTGGGTGCCACCCGGGTGATCCCGGCCGGAGCGAGCGCGACGAGCCGCTCGGCCAGCTCGATGACCGGCGCGCTGGAGATGTACTGGGAGATCTCCATCCCGTAGCGATCCCAAGCGCTGGTCACGGCGTCTCTCACGAGCGGGGGCTGCGCACCATAGGGTGCCGCGCCCCAGGCGGAGACGTGGTCGGCGAAGACGTTGCCGTCCACGTCCGTGAGCAGGTGGCCCGACTTGCTGCCGAGGACGAGCGGGATGTTCGCACTGTCGCGAAGCGGCCCCTGCGACACTGCGTCTCTTCGAGCCAGCAGCTCGCGACTGCGTGGGCCCGGCAGGTCGGTCAGCACGCGTGGCCAGCCCGCGAGGGCGGGATCCGGGGAGGGATGGTGGAGGGACTGTGCCATGCGAGGGCCTCGGCTCTCTGGTGAAGGGTCGGTCATGGTGTGCTCCGCAGGCGCGCGCCGGGGACCGCCGCGAGGAGCTCCTTGGTGTAGTCGTGCTGCGGGTCTTGCAGGATCTGCTCGGTGGGTCCCTGCTCGACCAGATGACCTTGGTACAGCACCGCGACCCGGTCTGCCATCTGTCGGGCCAGGCTGACGTCGTGGGTGATGAACAGCAGGCTCAGGCCGCGGTCGCGGCGCAGACCTGCGAGCACCTGCAGCACCTGCGCCCGCACCGAGATGTCCAGTGCCGACACCGGCTCGTCGCAGATCAGCACGGACGGAGCCAGGGCCATCGCCCCGGCGATGACGACCCGCTGCCGTTCACCCCCGGAGAGCTGGTGTGGGTAGCGGTGCCAGTAGGTCTCCGGCGGCCGCAGTCCGGCCGCGTCGAGAGCGGCCAGGCCGATGGCGACACGTTGCGGTCCGGGCCGGCCGACGCGGTGGATGTCCAGCCCGGCTGACACCTGTCGGCTCACCGGGCTGCGCGGGTTCAGGGACTGGTAGGGGTCTTGGAAGATGATCTGGACCTCCCGCCGGAAGGAGGTGCGGTCGACCGAACGCAGCTCCTGTCCCCGGTAGCGGACCGAGCCGCTTGCCGGCTGTATGAGCCCGAGCAGTGCCCGGCCGAGTGTGGACTTGCCGCTCCCGGACTCGCCGACGAGCGCCAGTGTTTCCCCTTGGTTCCACCTCAGGCTGACACGATCGAGAGCCTTCAGGTAGCGGCCGGCTCGGGCTTGTCGCCGTCGCATCCGGTAGCGCACGGTCAGCTCGTCGATCTCGAACAGGGCGTCGTCAGTCATGGCTGCTCCTGCTCCCCTGCCGATCGTCGCTGGGCGCCAGGCGGCCGGGTCCGCTGCCCGGCCATGGCGCGAAGTGGCAGCGGGCTTGCTGGTCGGTTCCGGCGGTGAGCAGCTCTGGTGGTTCGGCGGCACACCGTTCGGTGGCGTACTCGCACCGATCATGGAACCGGCACCCGGACGGGCGGCGGTCGGGTGCTGGCTGGGCGCCCGGGATGGGCGTTGGCAGCGTGCCCGGGGTGTCGTCGGCGCCGAACAGATCCAGCAGCCGCGCGGTGTAGGGGTGCTGCGGCTGGCGGTAGACCTGTGCGACCGGGCCGGTCTCCACGATCTGTCCGGCGTACATGACGGCGACACGGTCGCACGTGTCGGCGAGGACGGACAGGTCGTGCGTGATCAGCAGCATCGAGAGCCCGAGGTCGCGTCGCAGCTGGCCGAGCAGCTCGAGGATCTGGGCCTGGGTGATCACGTCCAGCGCGGTCGTGGGTTCGTCGCCGATGACGAGCGCGGGTCGGCAGGCGAGGGCCAGCGCGATCATGACGCGCTGCTTCTGTCCACCGGAGAATTCGTGCGGGAAGTGTCCGGCGCGCCCGGATGGGACCCCCACTTGGTCGAGGAGATCTGTCACCCGGCGCGCCACTTGGGAGCGGCCTGCCATCGGTTCGTGGAGGCGGATCGCCTCGGCGATCTGTTGGCCGACGCTCTTGACGGGGTCGAGCGCGTTCATCGCGCCTTGGAAGATCATCGAGATGGATGCCCACCGCACCTGCCGCCACTGCGCTGCCCGCAGGCGGTGCAGCGGGCGGTCGCCAGATGGTCCGTGCAGGGTGAGTTCACCGGAAGATCGGCGCAGCCCGCTCGGCAGGAGTCCCAACACGGCCAAGGCGGTGGTCGTCTTGCCGCAGCCGGACTCGCCGGCGAGCCCGACGGTCTCGCCCTTGCCGATGGTGAAGCTGACGTCGTCGACGATGCGGACCTGTGGATTGTCGCGCCGCACCACGGTGAGGCCTTCGACCGAGAGCAGCGGCTCTGGACAGCGGTCATTGGGGGTGCTCATCGTCGCTCCCGTAGGCGAGGGTCGAACATTGGCTCGATGCTGTGCCCAACGAAGGAGAATCCGAGCACCGCCACGGTGATGCAGATCCCCGGCGGCAGGTAGTACGCCCAGTTGCCGGCCGCCATCGCGCCGGCCCCCTGGGCGTGCTCGAGCATCTGTCCCCACGAAAACCTGTTCGGGTCGCCCAGTCCGAGGAAGGACAGGGTCGACTCGGTCAGGATCGCCAACGAGACGTAGATGACCGCGTTGGCAAGCACCAGCGGCATCACGTTCGGCAGGATGTCGTGGGACATGATGCGCCAGTTGGACGCTCCAAGCGCGCGGGACCGCTCAACGAACTCTCGCCGCTTGAGCGACATGACCTCAGAGCGAACGATGCGGGACGTGCCGGCCCATCCGAAGGCACCGATGACGATGATGAGCACCATGGTCTGCCCGAGTGGTAACCCGTTGGCCCGTTGACCGAGCAGACTGGCCGCCAGCACGGTGATCGGCACGAGCGGCAGTACGAGGAACCAGTCGTCGAGAAGGGTCAGCCCGCGGTCCACCCAACCGCCGGAGAAGCCCGCGATGATGCCGATCGCGGTGCCGATGACCGAAGACACCATGGCGGCGACGAAGCCGACGAGCATGGAGGTTTGGGTGCTCAGGATTAGCTCGGACAGGACGTCTCGACCGTTCTCGTCGGTCCCCAGCCAGTGCGAGGAGCTCGGGCCGGTCAGGATCTGCGAACTGAAGGAGGTGGGTGCATTCGGATCCTGCGGAGCTATCCAGGTCCCGAATACTGCCACGACGATGAGCATCGTGAGCACAACCACACCGATCTGCCCCTGGCGGGTCCGTAGGACGGGATGCAAGGCACGACCGAGCTTACGCGCGCGGCCGGCACGGTCGGTCGCCACGATCACGTGCGCCGCCTCAAGGTGTGCATCGCTCGGCTGCATTGGTCCCTCAGTCCCTGATTCTGGGGTCGAGCCTGCTGTAGAGCAGGTCAGTCAGCAGGTTGAACAGGATCACCATGGCCGAGGTCAGCAGGAAGAGTCCCTGCAGCACCGGGTAGTCCTTGTTGTCGATGGCGGTCAAAGTGAGCTGCCCCAGGCCGGGCCAGGAGAACACCGCCTCGATGGTGATCACGCCGCCGAGCACCAGGCCGAACTGCAGACCGATGACCGTGACGACCGGAAGCAGCGCGTTCGGCACGACGTGGCGCCGGCGGACCTGCAACGGTGAGAGACCGATGGCCCGCGCGGTGAGGATGTAGTCCTCGTGCAACACATCGATGACCGACGAGCGCATGTTGACCGTGTACTGCGCCAGAAGGCTCAACGTCACCGTGGTGATCGGCAGCACCGCGTGACGGGCGACGTCGACCAGATGGCCCACCCCGGTCACCGTCGAGCCGGGTGTCACGTGCAACCCGGTGGGCAGGATGGGCCAGGCCACCGCGAACAGCGAGATCAACAACATGCCCATCCAGAACTCGGGCATCGAGTACAAGACCACCGATCCTTGAGTCAGGAATGTGTCGCGCTTTCGGCCGCGATTCCACCCGGCCACCATGCCCATCCACGGCCCGATGACCGACGCCAACACCGTACCGATCCCGATCAGGATCAGAGTGTTCGGCAACGCCTGCATCAGTACGTGGCTGACCGGCTCCCCGTTGGCAAAGGAACTGCCCAGGTCACCACGCAGGGTCTGGGTGACATACCTCTCGAACTGCACCCACAGGCTGCGGTCCAGGCCGCGCTCGTGGATGACGGCCTGCTGCCCGGCAAGGGTCAGGTGCGGGTTGCGGGCCAGGTCGGTCTTGGGGTCGCCAACCGCTCGGAACAGGAAGAAGTTGAAGACGAGCACGAAGACCAGCGTGACGACGGCCGAGCCGATACGCAGCAGGATCGATCGCAGTCTCAAGACGATCCGATCGGGACGGGACCCGGCCGGACCGGCTTGGTCGGGCGTCTACATGAACGGTGCGTCATCGGCGTCCTCCTCGCCCCCGGCGCCCCGCTTCTTGCCGGCCCGGAGTCCGACACCTACCCCGAGGCCGCCGACCACCACGACCACGATCAGCACGATGAGCCACGTCGGGACGCCGCCCGAGCTCGAGGGTGCCTGCGAGCCGGACGTGCCCTGGGACGCAACGGTCGCGCCAGGTGTGGAAGCGGCTGCTGGCTCGGGACCGGGCTGCAGCTGCGTCATCTGCAACCAGTTGGTGCTGATCGGCGAGCCGGTCGGCCCGGATGGTGACGGCTGGTAGTTGTGCCAGGTGTCGGTCCGGGTCAAGTTGTAGCTGTTGGCGTAGATGAGGGGGATGTACGGCAGATCTTTCATGGCGATCTGCTCCGCTTGGTGCAGCAGCGAGACGCGCTTGGGAAAGTTTCGCTCTCGAAGTGCCTTCCCAGTGAGCTTGTCGTAATCCGGGTTGCAGTAGTACGAGTCGCTCCACACGCTGCCGCAGTTGAGCACCGAGAAGTCGAAGTCCGGAGTCGGGTCTCCGATCCACGCCCAGTAGAACGCGTCGAAGTCCGGCGCGTACTTGCCGCGCGCCCCCGGTGCGTAGATCTTGTTGTTCAGCGCGTCTTCGCTGACGATGGACAAGTTGATCTTGATGCCGATCTGGTCGGCCCAGGCGACGACGCGGCGCATCGCGTTCTGGCCGGGCTGGTCGTCGGTGCGCACGTACAGCGTGAACTCGGCCTTGGCGCCGCTCTTCGTGCACGGCCTGCTCGAGCAGTCCCACCCGCCCTCGGTGAGGACCTGCTTGGCCTTGGCTTGGCTGAACTGGTAGCCGATGGTGGGGTCGTTGCTCCAGTCCTTGTAGTACTCCTTGTAGTACGGCGAGATGATGCCGTGGGCAGGCAGGTTCTGACCGGCATACACGGTTTGGGCCAGGTTCTTCCGGTCGATGCCGTAGGCCAGCGCCTCCCGGATGGCGTGGTCCTGCACCACCTTGGTGTTCACGTCCTTGCCAGGGCCGCTGCACCCGCCCGCCCCGCGCGGTGGGCACGAGTTGAACGCGATCTCGGAGAAGCCGGGGGCCACCCCGCTCCATTGCCGAATGTCTTTGGACTTCTTGAGCAGCGTGGTCCACCTGGTGTTACCACCGACGATCATGTCGAGGTTGCCGCCCTGCAGGTCGCGAAGTTCGCTGTCCTCGTTGCCGTAGAAGGTGACCAGGATTCGCTTCATCGCGGGCTTCTGGCCGCGGAAGTGCGGATTGGCCGTCAGCACCGTAGTGCCGCGCTTGTCGAAGGAGGTGATCTGGAACGGCGCGGTGGTCACCGACGGCAGCGGCAGCTGGATCTTGTCGAGCTTCTTGACTGGATACTTGTCAAAGACGTGCTTGGGCAGGATCGGCACGAAGATGCTGGAGATCCGTACGTCTGGGGACGATAGTTGCAGCCTCACGGTCGTGGGGTCGGGAGCGTCGATGCTCTTCATGTGCACGAGGTAGGCGTTCATGACGTTGGTTTTGTTCTGGTGCACGGACCGGTAGGTCCAGACCACGTCAGCCGCGGTGAACGGGACTCCGTCCGACCACTGGATGCCACTGTGCAGCTTGAACGTCCACGTCTTTCCATCCGGCGAGACCTTGTACGACTTCGCCAGCGAGTGGGCGAAGTCGGGCTGCAGGTCGGAGGTCTTGTAGTTAAGCAGCATGTCGTAGGTGAGCGACGTGACGTCGTAGGCGATGTCGTTCTGCTCGTTGAACGGGTTGACACTGTCGACGGGCTGCGCGCCGCCGATGCGGTAGTCCGTCTGCGTGGCAGCCGTTGCCAGTTGTGCCGGGACGATCATGCTCAGGGTCGCCATCGCGGCGGCGGCGCCCGCGGCCACCAAAGCCCGGATGCTGTGGCGGGTCATCGTTGTGCTCCTTGGCCGAGGTGGCTGTCGAACCAGTCCAGTACCCGCTGGTGGCGGTCGATCCGGCGGTCGATGCGTCCGGTTGCCTGCATGAGATGACTCTCCTCGGGATAGATGACGTACTCGACTGGACGGCGCAGTGTCCGCAACGCGACAAACAGCTGCTCGTTGTCCGATGCTGGGCAGGTGCGGTCGTCCGCGCCCTGCAGCATCAACAAGGGGGTGTGAATGGCCGCGACATTGCGCAACGGAGAGGCGGCCCAGAGCCGCTCGACACCGGCGGCCGAGAGCGGGTCACCCAGGCCCGAGGATCGGCAGAAGGCGGGCCCGGTGTCGCACCCTGCCCAGGCGGACACCTGGTTGGTGACGCCGTTCTCGCTCACTGCGGCGGCGAACCGGTCCGTGATCCCGATCAGCCACTGGGTCAGGAAGCCGCCGTAGGACAGGCCGATCACCCCGAGCCGGCCCGCCTCGGCCAGTCCGGCAGCGACCAGCCCGTCGCACACCGCGAGCGCATCGGTGGCGTCCACGCGCCCCCAGGCCCCGCGCAGGGGGGCAACCCAGGCCGGTCCCCGATCGATGGACCCGCGGATGTTGGGCATGGCAACCCGGTAGCCGGCCGAGGCCAGCAGCAGCGCCTCGACCGGCGGGACCACGCCCCATTGCCCGGTGGGACCGCCGTGCAGCGCCAGCACCGTGCCCTTCATGGGGACTTTGTCGACCGGGTGCAGTAGGTGGACGGTGATCGGGCCTGCCGGCCCGGCGAATTCACGTCTCTCCCACTGTGGGCGGTGGTATTCGTCCAGCCACGCACCGTGGCGGGTGATCCGGCGCACGTCGCCCTCGAGCGCGTAGACGTCCGGGGCTTGGGCTCCGGTGCCCAGGCTGAGGATCGCCACCTGCCGGGTTCCGTCCTGCGCGACGGCCCCACACACTCCCTGCCCGGGATACAGCGGCGTGCCGGTCTGCGTCCGCGACGGCATCGTCGAGCCGCGCCAGCTCGAGGTGGTGATGTCGAACGCGTCGTCGAGTTCGAGTTGCCACTCGTGCAAGTCAGTCTCGTCACCGAGCAGGCCGGTCCAGCGCGGGAGCTGGTCCTCGCCGCCGAGCGGGGTGAGCTTTCCATCGTCGGCGACCTCGTACCAGCGCGCGGGCTCGTCGTCCGGCCTGTGGGCAGACGGGTGCCCCAGCACTCGCAGCCGTCGACCCTGCACGTGATACCGCTCCACCCCGCTGGGAAGGCTCGTGAGCTGGCGGGTTGCCGGACCGCCGTCAGTGTCGGAGTCGAGGCGGTGGACCTGTGGGGAGGGGTGCAGGTCCGCGTCGACGTGGGTGTCGGCCAGAAAATGGACGCGATCCAGGTCGTCAACCCTGGGGCGGGCGGCCGACCATGTCCCGTGCGTGAGCCTGCGCGTGGGTCCGCCGTCCAGCGGGACACGATGCAGGTGCCGAGGGTGCAGACGCAGGCCATGATGGCCGTCGCCGTCGCTCCTCCAATCGATCGTGGTCAACCGCAGCGCGGTGGCCCGGTCCTCGACGCTGATTCCCGGGGCCCGATAGACGGACGCAGAGTCGGTGTCCTCGGCCAACACGATCAGTGCCGACTCATCAGCGCTCCAGGCCAAGCCATGGGCGCCACGCCCGAAGTCGGTGAGCCTTCTCGGCAGCCCGTCAGGCTCCGGTAGATCCAGCACGTAAGCCTGTGCGTACCCGGATTCATCCGTGCGTAGGAACGCCAGCCGGGCTCCGGACGGACTGACAGTCGGCTCGTGGTCATGGTGAGCACCAGATGTCAGGGGGCGAGCCGGCCCGCCGTCGTAGGGGAGGGCCCACAACTCAGTGCGCTCCGTCCCGCAGACCACCCGACGCAGGGTGTAGACGATCAGGTCGCCTGCGATGACGAGCTGTCCGGGGACTTCTTGCTCCACCAGGCAGGGAGGCGTGAACAGGCCCCCTGTGATCGAACTCGCTGCCAGTGCCACGCGACGCCTCCACGCCTTCGTCGATGACCGTTGTCCATCCTGTCCCATCCCGTTGGATGCGCCATTCCAGACAAGAACGCGTGTTGATAATACTGATTCCGACGCGTAGTTTTCGTCAAGTGCAGATTTCCGACACGCTGTACGCCTTGGACCGGCAGATCATCGCAGCCCTCCAAGTCAATGCCCGCGCCAGCTTTCCCGCGATCGCGTCGGCGCTGCGTGAGCAGGAACGCACCGTCGCCCGCCGCGCCCAACGGCTTTTGGACACCGGTGCAGTCCGCCTGACCGCCTTCGTCGACGAATTGAAGACCGGCTTGGGCCAGCCGGTCTCTCTGCGTATCTCCGTGCGGCCCGGGTCCACCGACGCGGTCGCAGACGCGCTCTCCGCCCGCCCCGACACTCGGGCTGTGATGGCCGTGACCGGCGACGCCGACATCTGCTGTGAACTCGTCGCTGCCGACAAGCCGACGCTGCACCGGGTCCTGAACACCGACCTGCCAGCGATCACCGGACTGCGCCACACCCGCACCTACGCGGTGCTGCATCACGTGAAGCCCACCTCCGCATGGCAGCTGCCGGTGCTGACCAGCGCGCAGACGCGGCTCTTGCGGCGTCCTCGGGCACGCAGCCAGGACGGAGGGCGGCTGCAGCTGTCGTCAGACGACCTGGAATTGCTCGAAGCGCTACGCGGCAATGCTCGGTGCAGCTACGTGGATCTCGCCGGCCAACTCGGAGTCACCGCCACGACAGTCCGGCGTCGCCTGGACCGAATGCTGACTTCCGGCGCCGTGTCGCTACGGGCCTCCGTCGAGCCGGAGCTGCTCGGACTGCGGATCGAGGCCGACGTGTGGTTGCGGGTTCGACCAGACTCGATCGCCAAGACCGCCGCACAGCTCGCCCGCCGCAGCGAAGTCACCTACTGCGGGGTCGTCACCGGAAGCTACGGGCTCGAGCTGATCTTGGCGCTGCCTGACCTCGACCAGTTGCACAGCTTCATCGCCGACGTCATCGCAGCCCAGCCCGCCGTCCTCGACAGCGAACCCACGCTGGTGACACGAACCTACAAGCGCGGTTACCTGCGGACCAGCTGACCACAGCCCGAGTTGGTCCTTGCAGCCGGTATGCCGCTCTGCCAGTTGGCCCCGCCGACTATTCCGCGAGCGCCTGATCGCCCAAAATCTCCTTGACTGCCTGATCGATAAACTCGGTGTCGGGAGAATTCGCGCCGATACCGGCGAAGTGGCCCCAGACCCCCGGGATTTCCCGGAACTCGCTCCCCTTGATGAACTCACCAGCCCGCTGGTCCTCTTCCGGAGCGAAGTACCGGTCCTCGTGGGCCGGCATCTGGATCAGTCGCGCCTTGATGGCGCCAAGCGCCTTCTTGGTGTCCCCGTTGAACCCCGTGGTCTTGCCGACATCACCGTGCTTCCAGGTCCACGCCATCGCCAGCAGGTTGTTGGCGTCGCGGCCGAGGAAGTGGCCTTCCCAGAAGCCCACCAGGAAGTCATCCAGAGTCGCGAACCCCAGTTGGCGCCACTGCTCGTCCCAGTAGAACTGTGCCGACAGGCCCCAACCCGAGTACACCCGAGCAAAGGCGCGGAGCCCGACGTCAGGCTGCCGCTCGTACCATCCGTTGTTCCACGCAGCGTCCGCCGTGAGCGCCGCCTCCAGGGAGTTCAGGAAGACCACGTTGTTCGGAGACGTCTTGGACGACCCGCAGAAGGGGATCAGTCCGTCCATCATGTCGGGGTACTGCACTCCCCACTGGTACGTCTGCCCGGCGCCCATGGACCAGCCGAGAACCAGCCGCAGGTGCTCGATGCCGAGGTGCTCGGTGACCAATTGGTGCTGGGCCCTGACGTTGTCGTAAAACGTGCAATTCGGAAACCGCGGGCCGTTGCGTGGCTTCGGCGTATTGCTCGGGGATGATGATTCGCCGTTCCCGAACAGGGCCGGGATGATGATGAAGTACTTGGTCGGATCCAGCCCCATGCCTTCACCGACCAGCCAGAAGTTGTCCTCGATGAACCCCGAGAACCAGGTCGGGTAGACGATCGCATTACTCTTCTCTGCGTTGAGCTGACCGAAAGTCTTGTATGCCAACTTCGCCGACCCAAGGGTCATGCCGGACTGCAGCTCAAAGCTCCCGAGCTCGTAGGTATCGTAATCGCCACTCATTATTGATCCTTCCGGTCGCTGACCACGCGCAGGGAACGGGGCTGCTCGAGCACGGGGCCGCGGGGTTGAGTATGAGCATCGTGCGGCTCCCTGGTGGCGTCAAGGCCCGTCACGACGCTCGAGCAGCTGCTGTCCGTTCCGCCGATCGGCAGATTCGCGGCAGCGTGTCTGGCATAGTCTTGAGACATGCCGCAGACGCCGCGCACGTTCGATGACAGGACGCTCGAACACGCTTGCCGCACAGCCCGGCTGGAGCTCGAGCCAGACCGACGCGCAAATCTCGGGGCACTCATGGAGGCCGTCTACGGCCTGATCGACGCGATGGATGTCGTGGATCTGGCCGAGACACCCCCGGCGACCGCCTTCGACCCCCGGTGGGAGTGAACACGTGCAGCCCTACGAGCTGAGCCTGACCGAGGCTGCCGAGCAGATCCGGTCCAGGCAGCTCTCGCCCGTCGAGCTCGTGGACTCCTGTCTGGCCCGGTTGGACGCGGTGGAGCCGAGCATCTCGGCGTTCGCCACCGTCACCGCCGACCGAGCGCGCGCCGCGGCCACCGCCGCCGAGCGCGACATCGCCGGTGGCGACTACCGCGGTCCGCTGCACGGAATACCAGTGGGCATCAAGGACCTGTACGACGTCGAAGGCGTGCCCTGCACTTCCAGCTCACGAGTGCGAGCCGGAAGGGTCCCGACCGCTGACAGCGCGGTCGTGGAGCGGCTGCGCCGCGCGGGCATGGTGTTGCTCGGCAACACCCACACCCATGAGTTCGCCTACGGCGCGATCACCCCGACGACCCGAAACCCGTGGAACACCGACCGCATCCCCGGCGGCTCCAGCGGCGGCTCCGGTGCCGCCGTCGCCGCAGGCGTCTGCACGGTCGCGATGGGCACCGACACCGCGGGATCCATTCGCATCCCCTCGGCACTGTGCGGCACGGTCGGACTCAAGCCGACCTACGGACGGGTGTCACGACGCGGGATCACGCCCCTGTCCTGGTCGCTGGACCACGCCGGGCCGCTGACCCGCGACGTCTCCGACGCAGCGCTGGTACTGGCTGCGACCGCCGGCCACGACCGCGCCGACCCCGCCAGTCTCGACGTCCCAGTGCCGGACTACCTGGCGACCCTCGACCACGGCATCGACCGGCTACGGGTGGGCGTCCCGAGCAACTTCTACTTCGACCAGGTCTCCCCCGAGGTGGACCGTGCCGTGCGCGCCGCCCTCGCGGTCCTGGAGGGCGCCGGTGCCCGGTTGCGCGAGGTCACCATCCCTTATGCCGACCAGATCCTCAGCGCCGAATGGGCGATCATGCTGCCGGAGGCCAGCGCCTACCACCAACGCACCCTGCGCTCCTCGGCAGAGCTGTACCAGCCCGACGTCCGCGGTCTGCTCGAGGCCGGCGAGCTCATCCTGGCCACCGACTACATCAAGGCACTACGCGTCCGCACGCTCATGCAACACGCATGGGAGACGATGTTCCAGGACATCGACATCCTCGTGACCCCCGGGATGCCGGTCGCCGCTCCCCTGGCCGGCGCCGAGACCCACCAGTGGCCGGACGGGACGACCGAGGACGTCACCACGATGCTCGTCCGGCTGACGTCACCGACGGACCTGACCGGACTGCCCACCCTCGCCATACCGGTGGGCTCCGACGCGGATGGTATGCCGTTGGGCATACAGATCACGGGCCGCCCCTTCGACGAGCAAACCGTGCTGCGGGCCGGTCAGGCGTACCAGACCGCCTCCGACACAGTCGGTCAGATAGCGCGCGTCACCTGAGGTCGGAGGGCCCATGGTGCATCTCAGATTTCTGCGAGCCGATGAAGTCGCTGGTGACGTGTTCTCAGGCTCAGCGACACCGCACCGCAACGCTTCGGACTGAGAGGTGGGCACCTCGGCCAACCGGACTGATGCTGAGAACGATCGCACAGGCCTTCCCGCATGAGCCGGATCCGCCGATGGATGATCGTGAGTTCATCGCGATCGGACGTGGGCGGCACCTGATTCCCGATGTGGAACTCCGAGGCCGCACGAAGACCGCATGAGCAGCTAAGCATCGGTCTGCGCGGATGGTGCCCCCTGACTTCCGTAGTCCGGTCAGAACCGACCGGAGGTGGACCATGGGTCATCCGACATTCGCAGACGAGATGCCTCAGCCCGAGTGGATCGGGCCACTCGCATTCGCCAGGCAGCACCCAGACTCGGATGGGTCGGACCTGCTCCTGGGCGACACGTGGGGTCCGCGGGTCGACCAGTCCATCTTCTGGCGCCAAGACCCGCACGCCACCACGGGGACGCTGTGCGCCTTTGACCCGCTCTGGGATGAGTACACGGTCCTGGCCACCAACGTCGGTCGCGACCGCGCCCTCGATGCCTACCTGTCCGCGCTCAGAGACCCTCGCGCGAACACCGTCGAACGCTTGGCTGTCCTGGCCCGGCACCGGCAGCGACCCCGTCCGGTCCCGGTGGATGGAGCCTCCTGGGAGCCGCAGCTATGAGCCTCACCGGCCGGGTTGACGTTGAGCAGATCCGGGCGGCGCATCCGATCGAGGGCGTGGTGGCCGCCTCTGGGGTCGAGCTGATCCCTCGCGGCCGCGGCTACATGGCCTGTTGCCCGTTCCACGACGACTCGACCGCCTCGATGTCGGTGGGCGGCGTGCCGGGCCGGTTCCACTGCTTCGGTTGTGGCGCCGGCGGCGATGTCATCGACTTCGTCCGCCGCCAGCGCGGCCTCGGCTTCACCGAGGCCGTCCACGCCCTCGAACACGACTCCCCCGCTCCCCCGTTCCCGGCCCGTGTGCCGCGCAGCTCGCCCGCGCGCCGGTTCACCACGACGGCCGAGCGGGTCATCGAGATCAACGAGCTGGCCTGGCGCCATTTCACCACCGTTGGGGCGGTCGAGCGGGCTCGGGCCTACCTGCGTGACGAGCGCGGCATCGACGTCACGCATCTGCGGGGCGCGAGCGGCGGCGCACCCGTCGCCGGGTACGCGCCCGCAACCTGGACCGACCTGACCAGCCACCTGCGCACCCAGGGCGTGACGGACCAGGAGTTGCTCGACGCCGACCTCGCGCAGACCTCTCGGCAGGGTCGGGTGATCGACACCCTGCTCGACCGACTCGTCCTGCCGGTCCGGGACCCGAACGGACGGGTCCGCGGCTTCATCGGTCGCGACCTGACCGGCGACCGGCGAGCACCCAAGTACCGCAACCCGACCCGCACCCCCGCGTTCGACAAGGCCACCGTCCTCTACCGGCCCACCGTCCGCCAGCCGTCCCCCGACGCGACCGTGGTCATCGTCGAGGGCGCGCTCGACGCCCTGGCTCTCGCCGTCCACGCCGCCGTGAACGGCCAGAGCGAGCGGTTCGTGCCGTGCACCACCAGCGGCGTGACCGTCTCCCGCGCCCAAGCAGTGCAGGTACTCGCTCTGCACCCGCGTCCGCCGGTGATCGCGCTGGACGGCGACACCGCCGGCGCCGAGGGCACCGCCCGTTGGGTCCGCGCGCTCTGCCTGGACCGGCACCGACCCGCGCTGGTCACCCGCCTACCCCACGGCCTCGACCCCGCCGACTGGCTCCACGCGCAGGGCGCGGCCGGGCTGGCAGCGTTCGACCGCGCCACCTGCCTGACCGCGGGCGCCGAGGAGGTCGCGCCGCACCTGCCCGGGCGGGAGATCGTGCGGCTCTGCTTCGACAGCGAACAGGAACCCATCCACCTGGCCATCTCGGCCATCTCGGCCATGATCCCACTGGCCTTGCGGCTGCCGACCCGCGCAACGCAGCAGCTGGTCGCAGGGGCGTCCCGTGAGATGAGCATGCGCGGCTGGAACCCCGACGACGCCTTCACCCACGCCCTCTGCTCCGCGATCGAGCAGACCCGACGTCGACGACACGATGCCCAACCGGCTCCCCCCACCCCCAAGCCCTTCGAGCCCGAACCAGGCGTCCACAGCTTCGACCTCGCCCGATGACACCGGCACGCCCCGCCGCACAGGCTCGGCGCACCCGGCCGGCAGCCAACGACGCGGGCGAAGCTCGGCATACCGCCGGATCCCAGGAGGCGACCATGACCGACCCAACGCCCGAGAGGACGCCATGACCATCACCGACGACCCGCGCCTCGACCAAGCAGCCGCGCACCTGGCCGCAGCCGCCGAACTTCTCGAGGCCGGCGACACCAGCGACCAGGTCTTCTCCCCCGCCCGGGGTCTGGCCGCCCAGCTGCAGCTGATCGGCCACGGCCTGCGACCCGGCATCGCGCCCGCCACGGAGGCGTTCGTGCCGGTGGGCACCGTGACCGCCCACGTCGACTACGCCCTGTCGTTGCTCGACGCGCTCGACCCCGACACGGGACCCGCCGACCTGTTCCTGTGGCATTCACGATTGGCCGACCTGCGCTCACGACTGGCCACCCTGACCGTCCCCGGGACATGAGCACCACCACCGTCGGCGACCTGATCTCCCGCGCCGAGGCCCTCGCCGAGGCCCTGCACCACGAGCCCACGCCGCTGCCCCGGCGTGCTTGGCAACGGTTCGACGCCACCACCTACCGGCTGCTCGACCTGATCACCGACCTGCCGCCGGCCCAGCCCACCAGCCGGCCCGCCCTGCTGATCCGGTTGCGCGACGCCTACCCGATGCCGCTGACCCTGCTGCGCGAACCACGCACCTACACCGTCGCGCAGTACGCCGCCCCCTACGGCTACCCGCTGATGACCGTCCGCAGCCGGATCAGCCGTGGCCTGCTGCCGACCACCGACGATCACGGTCAGGCCCGCATCGACGCACGACCCGGCCCGGACGCCGCCGACCTGGCACCGGCCGACCCGGCCAGCGTCGAACCCCTCGACCAGCTCGCCGCGACGCTCGGCGCCGTGGCCGACCTGCTGGCCTACGAACCGCGCCCGTCGTCACCGGCGCCCACCCAGGCCGACCGCGACGCCCTGGCCGCCCGGGTCCTGGCCATCACCGCGGTCACCGCCCGACACGCGCTGACCCGGATACCGTTCGCCGACGGCAACCGACCCTTGCTGATCGGCCGCTACGCCGAATTCGCCCTCGACGCCCTCGACCCCAGCCGCGACCGCGACAGCGCCCTGAACCAGATCGCGTCCTTCCACCCGCCCACCAACCCCACCACGCCGGTCGAGCACCTCGAGGCCGCGCTGCGCGGCTGGGCCGCCGCCGCCCGACACGAACTGACCCGGCCCATCCCGTCGACCGCGGTCCTGGCCAACATCGCCAGCCAAGGCATCCACCTGTATGCCGTCGCCGACCAGATCACCCTCGCCCAGGCCGACCTCGGCCACCTCCCCACCCGCCAGGCCGCCCTGGCCCGACGCGAGTTCCGAACCACCGCCGCGCAACTCGACCAACTCGGCAGGCAGTGGAACACCGTCACCACGCTCCAACCGCCAACCCACACCTACGTGACCGCTACGGAGAGGATGAGTGACACCCTGTTCGAGCTGACCCACCACGGCATCCACCAACGGGCCAGCGCCGACCTGGCCGCGCGGATCGACCTGAACCAAGCGATGGTCGAGTTGCGCTACGGCGCCACCGACCTACGCGACTTCATCCAGATCGCCGTCCCACTTCCCCTTCGCCTGGCGAGCTCCGAGCTCCTCTTCGCTCCCGCACGAGCGCTACGCCACACGCCCGAACGACTCCACGCCGTCAAACACGGCCACTATCTCGCTGCCGACTCTCGTGACATCACCGCGCTGAGAGTGTCGGCCCGGGACGCGGCTCACGCCGCCCGGCGAGGACACGCTGCCTTGTCACGCGCGGCCGCGCCCGATCCACCGCTGGGACACGGCCTCTCAAGGGGACCGGTCACACCGGTGGCCACGCCCGAGCTGTAACAGGCGGAGGTCCTTGCGGCCGGGCCTAGTGGTCCGTCTCGCTATTGGCTAACCACTTCGTCGAGCCGGGTCCGTGCGCGGCGTACCTTGGCCAGGATTGAC